>CAJOFN010000031.1 GCA_905233905.1 uncultured Lachnospiraceae bacterium | reverse complement strand
GTATTCTTAAACGATACCTGCACGGAAAAAGAAAAGCAGATAATTCTTATAGGTACGAGACTGGAATACGAAGCAGTCATGAAATATTTCGACCGTAAGAATGTCCTTGAGTGGTTTGAAAGACCGCTGAACATGGACCAGTTCCTTGAAAAGGTTGAGGTATATGTGGATGAAGCATCCGCAGAAGCCCGCAAGAAAAGCATCCTTATCGTAGATGATGATGTTACCTATATGAAGATGGTCAGGAGCTGGCTTCAGGAGCATTACCGTGTTGGCATGGCCAATTCCGGCGCCCAGGCCATCACCTGGCTTGCCAAGAACCAGGCGGATCTTATCCTGCTGGATTATGAGATGCCCATCACATCAGGGCCCAAGGTGCTTGAGATGCTCAAATCTGAGGCAGAGACCAGCACAATACCGGTCATGTTTCTTACCGGCA
This sequence comes from uncultured Lachnospiraceae bacterium, assembly GCA_905233905.1. Taxonomy (GTDB): domain Bacteria; phylum Bacillota; class Clostridia; order Lachnospirales; family Lachnospiraceae; genus RGIG4930. The sequence goes on along the minus strand of CAJOFN010000031.1, from coordinate 17,034 downwards.
GGGGAGACCGCATGAGTATTCTTCGGGTTTTGAGTCTAAAGCCGGCGGATTATCTTCTCAAGAACATCACCAAAGATGCCCTTCTTGAAAAAATGGACGATTTTTTTGAAGCAAAGAGACATGCCGGAGGAAATTCATGAGCGCGATAAACGGAATAGAAATATACATTAACCAGACACCGGATTCCATATTGGATTTTGATGTGAACAAGCATCATTATGACATAGAGGTTCCAAGGGACTGCTTTGCTCTCCGAATCCATATGGATTATGACCCGGCATATTATATCCGCATAACCACGGATCACGACGCAGGCAGATATTTGAGTGAGGAGCTTGACCCCGGAATGGGAGATTACATCGCAGGTCAGGAGGTTCCTTACTACGATTATTATGACGGATACCTTTTAAGGCTTGACAAGCGCCGTTCCTGCCTTCGCAGTGACCTTCACGTACATATCTGGATCTCAGCCGGCTCCTATGAGCTTGGCAACGAATTATACGAGATCGATCTTGTAAGAAAAGCAGACGCAGCGACCGTGGAGCTTTTTTCCATGGAAAGCTACGAGGATGCCGAGTTTAATGTAAGGCTTCCTTACGCCCTTTATGTACCCACGGATTATGACCCGGCAAAGAAATACCCCATCGTGGTAGGCTTCCACGGCACAGGTGAGATGATAGAGCCTGTGGAGGCTATGCTTGAGAAAATGGAAATGGGCACAGCCTGGGCGAGGGACTCTGAAAAGGGACACAATCAGTGTATCGTGCTGATCCCTCAGTGTATCCAGCATTACAACGAAGAGGACAACTGGGTATCCCTGGTTCAGTTCATCAAGGGACATTCCAATTCTCCCTTCTGGCCTTTGCCCCAGCTAAAAGCAGTCTGGAATCTTTTGGAAAAGCTTAAGAGTCAGTACAGCATCGACGAAAAGAGGATGTACCTTACGGGAATGTCCTCCGGGGGATTTGCGGTATATGTTCTGGCAATGGATCATCCGGGAGCCTTTGCGGGGCTTGTTCCCATAAGCGCGGCAGCTAATCCCGAGCGTATCCATGAGCTGAAGGGCATCCCCATCTGGGCATTCCATTCAGATGACGATCCGCTGATAGTGCCTGAGTGGTCCATTAATCCCACGCTTAAGAATTTTGATAATGCAGGGGTGAAATATAATATTACCAGATATCCCAAAGGGCAGGTGTTCTGGCAGTCCGGACATTTTGCCTGGGAGGTCTGCTATCATAACAGCGAGATGCGAGACTGGCTGTTCAAACAACATCTTTAGGAGGAATGTAGTATGGCGAGAGAATTATATCCCCTGAGCGTGGGGCAGGAGCTGCAGTATCTCCCCATCAAAAAGACAGGCGTACAGGGCTATGCCAACATTTGTGTATTCGCGGGCTTGAGAGGTCCGATTGATTTCGGCCTGTTAAAGCACGCCATTCAGGATGAGATCAAAAGAGCAGACTGCCTGCGCATCAGATTTACCGCTCCCGATGCCGACGGCAATATCAAGCAATACATAGCCGAAGAGGATCACAGGGATATTCCCTTCATGGATCTTCGGAATATGTCACTGCAGGAAGCGGACGCCAAGCTGCAGGAGATGTCCTACAAGGAATTTGTGGGGCATGACATCCCCATGGTGGAATTTATCATGGTGGCTCTTCCCGAAGGCTATAACGGCACATATATTCACATCGACCACAGGCTTACGGACTCATCGGGGCTTATCGTAAATGTTAATGACACAATGGAGATCTACTGTCATTACAGGTTTGGTTCTCCTTACCCTGAGCCTCTGGCCTCCTTTGTAGATGTTCTTCACAAGGACATCAAAAAGGCAGAGAACAAAAAGCGCCAGGAAAAGGACGAAAAGTTCTGGAGAGATACCCTGGCGGCAGACGGCGAGCCGATCTATTCCGACATACAGGGTCCCGGAGTGCTTCAGGAAAGCCGCAGGGCTCACGGCGACAAGAGCCTTCGCGCTGCCGATCTTGAAATGGAAGACCGTTCCCTTGGGATAGCTGCCTTTCACCTGGAGGCAAAGCCCACTTCGGATATGGTTGAGTTCTGCCTGAATCATGATATTTCCATGAACAACCTGATCCTGTTGTCCATGAGGACTTATCTGTCCAAGATGAACGGGGGCCAGCAGGATATCACGATCCGCAACTATATTTCCAGGCGTTCAACCCATGCGGAATGGACCAGCGGAGGCAGCCGTACATTCTCATATCCCTGTCGTACAATAATTTCCCCCGACACGGAATTTCTTGACGCGGCGTATGAGATTCAGAGCGTACAGAACCATATTTACATGCATTCCAATTTTGATCCCGTCAGGGTGGATGAGATAATAAAAGAAATGTATCCCACCCCGGACAATACCACCTACATCAGCATGTCGCTGACCTATCAGCCCATGCCCGTGCAGATGCGCAACGAACACATTGCCGGCTATGATGTGCGTACCATGTGGTATCCCAAGCTTGTTTCATCCAAGAAGATATATCTTACGGTGACACACAGCGCCAATGACGGGGGAATGATTTTTAATTATCACTACCAGAAGGCTAAACTGTCATACCACGATATCGAGTTACTGTATTATTACATGATGAAGATATTGTACAAGGGCATCGCTGAGCCCGATATGACAATAGGAGAAATGATCTCAACGTTATAGGAGGAGGGTTATTTATTATGAGTGAGAAGCAAAAAGAAGATTTTCTGGCACTGGTTGCTGAGTACAGCGACTACGAGGTTGAAGAGATCACCATGGACATGAGGTTCAGGGAGGATTTGGGCTTTAATTCCCTGAATTTCATGACCTATCTTGGGGATCTCGAGGATGTATTTGACATTGAGATAGACAGTGACGAGGTACAGAGTATTTCGACCGTAGGTGATGCTTTAAAATACGCCGAAGAACTTCTGATGAGATAACATAAAACTGCACAGGAGGAAGCCTATGAGCACAAAACACATCATTGGAAGCGTAATTGACAACAGCGCAGGGAAATTTTCAGATATTCCTGCTGTCAGATGGCTGGTCAAAAAGGAGAATAATCAGCGAACCTATGCCCAGCTTGATTCTGACCGCAAAAAGGTATGGAACGCTCTTGTAAAACGGGGGTTTGCAGGGAGCCATCTGGCGCTCATCGGTACCAGCGCCTACACCTGGATCACATCGTATCTTGGAGTGGTAAGCGGCAACTGCGTGGCGGTTCCTCTGGATGCTGGACTGCCGGAGGAGGAGCTTTTTGATCTTATCAATCGTTCCGATTCCACAGGTCTGTTCTTAAGTCCCAAGCTTAAGGGGATGCTGGATAAGCTTTTTGATTCCTGCCCCAAGCTAAAGCTTGTTATCCTGCTGGATGAAGAAAAGTCCGGGGGCTCGGATGAGAGAGTTATAACCTTTGGTGATCTTATTGACGGAGCGGAGGCTTCTCCCGTTGGAGACGAGTTTGTTCCGGGAGAGGATGATGTATGTACCTTTATCTATACCTCAGGTACTACAGGCAAGAGCAAGGGTGTAATGCTCACCCAGCGCAACCTCTACGACAACATGGACAATATCTACATTACTGCCCAGCCGGGTATGACCATGCTTTCGGTACTTCCCATACATCATGCTTACTGTCTTGTAATGGACTGGATGATGGGATTTTCCAAGGGCGCCACTCTCTGCATCAATGATAATCTCATGCATTTAGTGCGCAATATCGGCATATTCCAGCCCAACATAATGCTCATGGTTCCTCTTATGATAGAGACCATTTTCAAGAGATTGTCCGCGGCAGATCCTTCAATTCCCAAGAAGGATGTTGCAAAGAGCGTTTTCGGCCCCAATCTTATCCGTATATATTCCGGCGGAGCGCATCTTGATCCTTATTACATTGACGCAATGGCGGAGTATGGCGTGGAGATATGCGAGGGCTATGGCATGTCCGAATGTTCGCCCACCATCAGTACCAATGACGAGCTTGGCAATAAACCCGGTTCTGTTGGAAGGCCTCTGGCAAATGTGGAGGTTAAGTTTGAGAACGGCGAGCTGCTTGTCCGCGGATCTTCGGTCATGAAGGGTTATTACCAGATGCCCAAAGAGACAGAAGAGGCATTAAAGGACGGCTGGCTTCACACAGGAGATCTGGGGCATCTTGATGAGGACGGGTATCTTTATATCACGGGCCGCGCCAAGAATCTTATCATCCTTTCCAACGGCGAGAATATTTCACCGGAGGAGATAGAGGGAGCTCTTGCGTTAGAGCCCATTATCGGGGAGATTGTGGTTACCGGAGAGAACAACGGCCTCTGCGCAAGGATCTATCCCGATCCCGATTATGTTGAGAACAACGGGCTCGACGAGGAAGCCGTAAGAAGCGCCCTTCAGGAGATACTTGATGCTTACAACAAAAAGCAGCCCACCTACAGGGCTCTAATATCTCTGGTAGTGCGCAAATATCCTTTCCTCAAGAGTTCCACAAAGAAGATAAAGCGTCCCCTTGCGGAGGTTGACGAGCCGGAGGAATAAAACAGCAGTTTATGAATTACAGACTAAAGATGGAGGAGATGATTAGTGAGCTCGTCCCTTTGGGAGAGGCTCCGCGATTATTGCTCCATTCCTGCTGCGGACCCTGCTCTTCCGCCGTAATAGAAGAGCTGTCCCGGTATTTTAAGATAACGGTTTTTTATTACAATCCGAATATTTATCCGCCTGAGGAATACTACTTACGTTCACGGGAGCAGGAGCGTTTTATAAGCGAATTTCCCGCAAAGTATCCTGTTTCCTTTGTGGAAGGAGCATACGATACCGAAAGGTTTTATGACATGGCAAAGGGTCTCGAAGAAGAGCCTGAGCGTGGCGCAAGATGTATCAAATGCTACCGGCTGAGGCTTGAGGAGACTGCCAGATATGCCTCAGAGAACGGTTTTTCGTTCTTTACCACCACTCTTTCCATTTCACCCCAGAAGGATTCGCAGGTGCTTAATGCCATAGGGGGTGAACTGGCGGATGAATACAATGTCAGATATTTGTATTCTGACTTCAAGAAAAAGGACGGATACCTAAGATCCACAAAGCTTGCGGCACAGTACGGGATGTACCGCCAGGATTATTGTGGCTGCGAATATTCCTACAGAGCCGGACAATCGCGTAAAGAGACCGCATAACGAAAGGAACAGGACAAATGGCACAGCTTTGGGGAGGACGTTTTGAAAAGAATACCGACGATGTAGTATTTGCGTTCAACGCGTCCATAGGTTTTGACTGCCGGCTGTTAAAGGTTGACATAGAAGGCTCCATCGCCCATTCATCCATGCTCTGCAAGCAGGGCATTATCACAGAGGACGAGTGCCGTCAGATACACGATGGTCTGTACAGGATACAGGATGACGTAGAGGGCGGCAGGCTTCAGATTACGGATGAGTACGAGGATGTTCATTCCTTTGTGGAGTCCAATCTGATAGACCGTATAGGAGAGCCCGGCAAGAAATTACACACCGGCAGGAGCCGCAATGACCAGGTTGCCCTTGATATGCGCCTTTACACCAGGAACAGGCTTGATGAGATAAATACCTTATTGAGGGATCTTTTAGGTGTAATATACGGCATAATGGATGCCAACAGGGACACCATAATGCCCGGCTTTACCCATCTCCAAAAGGCCCAGCCCACCACGCTGGCGCATCATCTTGGAGCATACTTTGAGATGTTTAAAAGAGACAGGGGCAGGCTTTCTGACATCAGAAAAAGGCTTAATGAATGTCCCTTAGGTTCAGGCGCCATGGCAGGGACTACCTATCCCCTTGACCGCGAGCTGACGGCAAAGGAACTTGGATTTGACGGGGCGATGTTAAACAGCATGGACGGCGTTTCAGACAGGGATTATCTGCTTGAGTTCCTATCCGCCCTGGCCATTATTATGATGCATCTGTCAAGGTTTTCTGAGGAGATCATTCTGTGGAACAGCGACGAATACCGTTTCGTGGAATTGGATGACGCCTACAGCACAGGCTCATCAATAATGCCCCAGAAGAAGAACCCCGACATAGCAGAGCTTGTAAGGGGCAAGACCGGCAGGGTCTACGGTTCACTGATGGGAATTCTTACTACCATGAAGGGCCTTCCCTTAGCCTACAACAAAGACATGCAGGAGGACAAGGAAGGCGCCTTTGACGCCATGGATACTGCCGCGGCATGCATAAGGTTATTCGGCGGGATGCTTTCTACCATTTCCTTCAACAAACCGCGGATGGAAGCGTCAGCGGGGGGAGGCTTTACCAACGCCACTGATCTGGCGGATTATCTGGTTGGTAAGGGCGTACCCTTCAGGGATGCCCACGGAATAGTCGGAAGGGTAGTATTATATTGCATAGACAAGGGCTGCTCCATAGATGAGCTGTCCCTGGATGAGCTTAAGGGCTTTGCCAAAGAGATTCAGGAAGATGTTTATAATGCCATAGCGTTAAAGACCTGTGTTGACAGGCGCCTGACCAAAGGAGCGCCCGGCCAGGCGGCAATAGACGCGTTTTTAGAGCAGGAGAGAATATATCTGGAAGGAGTGGAATAAATAATGAGTGATCAGTCCGTAAGGCTTGATGTAGCCGTATTGGGAGCAACAGGCATGGTTGGCCAGAGATTTATCGATATATTAAGCCGCCATCCCTGGTTTAATGTAAAGGCATTGGCAGCAAGTCCCCGCAGCGCAGGGCTGACCTACAAGGAGGCGGTAAAGGGACGCTGGAAGATGGACGATCCCATTCCGGAGGATATAGCCAGGCTGACGGTCAGAAATGTTAATGACATTGAGGCGGTATCAAAGGATGTAGACTTTGTTTTTTCCGCCGTGGACATGACCAAGGACGAGATAAAGCGCATAGAGGATGAATACGCCAAAACCGAAACCCCCGTAGTTTCCAACAACAGCGCTCACAGATGGACGCCGGATGTTCCCATGGTCATTCCTGAGATCAATCCACATCATCTTGAGATCATCCCCTTCCAGCAGAAGCGTTTAGGGACCAAAAGGGGATTTGTGGCGGTAAAGCCCAACTGCTCCATACAGTCCTACGCTCCGGTGCTTTCGGCATGGATGCCCTTTAAGCCCTATGAGGTGATCGCCACCACCTATCAGGCAATATCCGGGGCTGGCAAGAATTTTGACGAATGGCCCGAGATGAAGGGCAATATTATCCCCTATATCGGAGGGGAGGAAGAGAAGAGCGAAAAGGAACCTCTCCGAATCTGGGGAAGGATCGAGAATGGTCAGATAGTTCCCAGCGAAGACATCCTGATAACCAGCCAGTGCATAAGGGTTCCCGTGCTTTACGGGCATACGGCTGCGGTATTTGTCAAGCTAAAAGAGAATCCCGGCAAGGATGAGCTGATACGGGCAATGGAAAGCTTTAAGGGCATACCCCAGGAAAGAGCCCTGCCCAGCGCTCCCTCACAGTTTATCAGATATATGAGGGAGGATGACAGGCCCCAGGTTACGCAGGATGTAAACTACGAGAACGGTATGGGAGTATCCATCGGGCGTCTCCGCGAGGACAGTGTTTATGACTGGAAGTTTGTAGGCCTGTCACATAACACCATGCGCGGTGCGGCAGGCGGAGCAGTGCTTTGCGCTGAGCTTTTGGTAAGTGAAGGATATATTCAGAATAAGTAAAGAGAGTGTAAAATATGATCATCAGGACTATCGAATTAAAGGCTTTACAGAATAGTTATGAGATTGCAGGCAACAGGCTGGAGCTGGTATACGGCTCTTCCCGCAGCCAGGCAAGGGAATTTGTGGAGGAGTTCTGCAAGGGCAAGGACACCTTATATTACAGGGCGCGCAACGCTTCTGCCGACAAGCAGGTTGAGATGCTTGGCAAGCAGATCGAAAGACGCTATGGCATACATCTTTCGGGATATACCTATGATGAATGTTTTAAGCGTCTTAAAAGCAAGGATGGCTCAAAGCTTGTAATTGTCATAGATGAATTTCAGCTTATGGCGAAAAGGGATGAGGAATTTTACAAGAGCATCAAGAAATTAAAAAGCGGCAAGCTTTATCCCGGCTCAGTAATGATAATACTCATTTCCACCGCGCTGCCGTGGCTGAAAAAGGACATGGAAGACTGTCTTGGCAGGGATATAAGGCGCATAGACGGTACCATAGAGCTCAAGGACCTGTCATTTTTGGAGGTTGTAAGGGCGCTGCCTGATTATTCTGTCAGAGAGGCAGTACAGACCTATGGCATAGTCGGCGGAGTTCCGGATTATCTGGACAGGTGGGACAGCTCAAAGTCCGTTAAGGAGAATGTCTGCGCCCTGTTTTTGGACAGGAAGGGGATGTTCTTTGACGAGGCACAGAAATATATATCTGAAGAGTTGAGAGAGCTTTCCGTATACAACACCATCCTCTCTGCAATGGCAATGGGTATTGAGAAGCTCAACGATCTCTTTGCACATACAGGCTTTTCCAGAGCCAAGATCTCTGTTTATATCAAGAATCTTGCAATGTTTGATGTGGTTGAAAAGGTCGTATCCTTTGAGACCGGCGGCTGGAACAACACCAAAAAGGGAGTGTACCGTATCAGTGATCATTTCATAGATTTCTGGTTCAGGTTTTTATATCCTAATCTCTCAGAGCTTTACACCATGGAGCCCGGGGAGTTCTATGACCGTTATATCGAGCCGGGTCTTGACGCATATCTGAGGCGTTATTTCATTGATGTGTGCAAGGAGTATCTGGAGCTTATCAACCGCGTCGGCAAGGTGCCCTTAAAGATCGTAAAGATGGGTACCTGGGTTGGCAAGGACGGTACCATAGACGTAGTGGGAGAGGATAAAGTCCGGGAATGTGTTGTAGGCGTTACCAACTGGGATGAACCAAAGATGTCCTATGACAGATACGAACAGCTCTTAAGGGACCTTAAGAAAGCCCACATTTCATCCAAGGTCTTCTACCTGTTTTCCGCAACGGCATTTGACGACAGGTTAAGGGAGCTTGCCGATAAGGATTCATCAGTCGTACTGGTGGATATGACGGAGCTGTAATAATAAATGTCCAAAAAATTATTTATAGCGGAAAAGCCCAGCGTAGCCGCGGAGTTTGCCAGGATCGTTGGCAGTGACTTAAAAGCCTTCGACGGCTACAGGGAGGGGGAAAGCTGCGTGGTCACCTGGTGCTTCGGGCATCTGGTGACCATGAGCTATCCCGACGCATATGATGAGAAATACAGGAAATGGCGGCTGGAAACGCTGCCATTTTTGCCGGAGACCTTTAAGTATGAGGTGATAAATTCCGGAAGCAGTAAAAAACAGTTTTCCATAGTTAAACGCCTTTTAAACCGCGACGATGTGGATACCATATATGTATGCACCGACTCTGGAAGGGAAGGGGAATACATTTACCGTCTGGTGCGCCAGATGGCAGGGGTATCAGGCAAGGATGAAAGGCGTGTCTGGATCAATTCCCAGACCAGCGAGGAAATAAAAAGAGGTATCAGGGAGGCAAAGCCTCTTTCTGAATATGATGATCTAAGTGATGCCGCCTATCTTCGCGCCAAGGAAGATTATCTCATGGGCATCAATTTTTCACGCCTTTTAACACTCAAATACGGCCGCATAATGGCGGATTTTCTCGGCGCGAAATACTGCGTTGTATCCGTAGGTCGCGTTATGACCTGCGTTTTAGGCATGGTGACAAAGCGGGAACGGGAGATCAGGAATTTTACCAAGACCCCGTTTTACAAGCTTGCCGCCCTTGTGCCCGCGGGTGAGAGCGAACAGGAGCTTGAATTTGAATGGAAGGCGGTGGAAGGCAGCCGATATTTTGAAAGTCCCCTGCTGTACAGGGAAAACGGCTTCAAGGAGGAAAAGGACGCAAGGGCTCTTATAGATCAGCTCCGCGGAAAAGAAGGGATAATAGAATCCCTTTCCAACCGCCAGGAAAAGAAAAATGCTCCACTGCTTTACAACCTGGCGGAGCTTCAAAATGAATGTTCAAAGCTTTTCAAGATCGCGCCGGATAAGACTCTTGCAATAGTACAGGAGCTTTACGAGAAAAAGCTTGTGACCTATCCGAGGACAGATGCCAGAGTGCTTTCATCAGCTATTGCCAAGGAGATAGATGTAAACATCAAAGGACTTTTCGGATTGTCCGCCTTAAAATCCTTTGCGCAGGAAATAATCTCTAAGGGTTCTTATAAGAATATAGCCCGTACCAAATATGTAAACGACTCTCAGATCACAGATCACTACGCCATCATTCCCACTGGAAAGGGACTGTCGGCGCTTAAATCGGTGGATCAGCTTGCCATGAGGGTATACGAGGTTATCGCCAGAAGATTCCTTGCCATATTTTTACCACAGGCAGTATACCGTAAGGTTGCCGCGGTTCTTTTGATAGAAGGTGAGAGATTTTTTGCGGCGGAAAAGCTCTTAAGCGATCAGGGCTATCTTGCGGTAATGGATTATTCCTTTACAAAATCACAGGAGCAGCCCCAATCCTATAGGCTCTTGTCTCTTAAAAAGGGCACAAAGGTTACTCCGAGGGATATCGAGATACGCCACGGTGAGACCACTCCGCCCAAACGCTATACTACCGGCTCCATGATACTTGCCATGGAAAATGCCGGCAATCTCATAGAAGACGAGGTATTAAGGGAAGAGATAAAGGGCAGCGGTATCGGCACCTCTGCAACCAGGGCTGAAATTCTTGACAAGCTTATAAAAATAGATTATCTTCGTAGGAACGACAAGACCCAGGTGCTTACACCCTCCCTGCAGGGGGAGATGGTATATTATGTGGTGGGAAGCTCAATTAAGTCAATGCTCAACCCAAAGCTTACAGCCGGCTGGGAAAGAGGCTTAAGCTATGTTGCCGGCGGAGAAGTTACCGAGCAGGAATACATGGCAAAGCTGTCCGACTACATCAGAAAGTGGACGGGAAATGTTCTTACCTTATCCAACCAGCAGGAGCTTTTGAGATATTTTCAGTACGCCAGACCCTACCATGAGGGTGAGTCCACAAGGAAGAAAAAAACGCAGAAACGAAAGGGCAAAAATAATGATAGAAGCAGCAAGGATTAAAAACCTCTTTGATCTGAAGGAGACAATAGCGGCAGAGCTTTTTTCGGGGAAGGAATATCCCTGGGAGGTGCTGGGGGATATTTCTGATTTTATAATCAGGCTTGGAAATACCCTTGATCCCGAAATATTTGAAAAAAGAGGGGAGAATATCTGGGTTGCAAGGTCAGCCACCATAGCGCCAAGCGCCCATCTGTCAGGTCCCCTTATAATAGATGAGGATGCCGAGATCCGCCACTGTGCCTTTATCAGAGGAAGCGCCATAGTTGGAAAGAGATCGGTCGTCGGCAATTCCACAGAGCTTAAGAATTCCGTTATATTCAATGACGTCCAGGCTCCGCATTATAACTATGTGGGGGATTCCGTTTTGGGAAGCCACTCTCATATGGGGGCAGGCTCCATAACCTCAAATATCAAATCCGACAGGACCCTTATAGTGGTAAGATCCGGCAAAGAAGAGATCGAAACCGGCAGGAAAAAGATCGGAGCGATATTGGGAGATTATGTTGAGGTTGGCTGTAACAGTGTCCTTAACCCCGGGACCGTTGTAGGAAAGCATACCAACATATATCCTCTCTCAAGCGTGAGAGGCGTTGTACCCGGAGGCAGCATCTACAAGAACCGCCAGGGGTATGAGATCGACGCCATGCGGGAGGTGTGAGGATGGATGGGAAAAAGGATATTAACAGCATAAAGCACTGGCTGTTAATGGGGCTTGTAGCTGTTGGTGGATTAGCTGTTTTCGCCATTATAGCAATGGTGCTGATGATCAAATTCATGCCGGAGAAAAAGCTGCCTGACAGCGAGATAGAGCATACAGTTGCTTCGGAGGAAACCATTCTTTCTGTACTGGAAAAATATGATCCCGACGGATATTTCCTTGTAGATACCGGTATTAAAAACGGGGATGATGTTGGTGAGTATTACGATCATGCCTTCGAGCTTACAGCATCCATAATTGATACGGTAGTACACGAAGAATTCCATATGTTCACTAAGGACGGCAATGATAACGAGGAACGCATGTACATGAATAAGGACGATTATGTCATAGTTCCTTTTACCGAAACCTACAATACCATAGAGATGGCTGAGAGCGTGCCGGAAAACTGCAGGACGATCCGGTACTCTAATTATATATCAGAGCCTTCTGACGAGCTTGCAGCCAACCGCTATGGCGCCTACGGTCTGCTCAACGAGTTCTGTGCATATTACTGGGGCATGAACAACGATATGGCACTTCTGCCATGGTACGAAAGCCAGAATAATACTGCCGGCGAATGGGAGATATGGATATCCCTTACTGAGTCTAACAAGCTTGCCTATGCTGAGTTTAAATACTATATCCTCCATTATTTAAAATATGCCAAAGAAAACTATCCCGAGGTATATAACGGGATAATGGCTAATGAGGAGTTTAAAAGGGTATACAACGAAACCGAAGGGCGTTTTGCAGAGGATATAGCAGCCTACGAGGAAAAGCTCAAGGATCTGAAAAAGGTACTGTCCGGCATTGGAATAATAGTAAAATACAATGAGAATGAGGTATTTGAGGTAAGGAAGCTATGGGAAGAAGTACCTACTTCCATAGAGCTGCATGGAGATATGTACCTGCCTCTGATGGAGGAGCTTGACAAGCCTGAGTATAAGGAAATAGAAGATGCTTTGAAGTAAAAATAAAGTAAAATAAAAAACCGCATCCCCCGGTAAAGGGAGATGCGGTTTTAGTTTACAAGGATTTACAGTAATCCGATAAGGTGTCCTATGATACCTACTACGAAAAGACTTAAGATGATAGCGATAGGAGATACCTTTTTCTTGAGCAGCCACATGCACAGGAAGGTGAGCAGCAGGGGCATAAGGCCCGGAACAAGGCTGTTCAAGTTGTCCTGTAAGGTGGTAACTCTTGTGGGGTCCATGTACATGCCGGAGTTGGCCTGCGCTATGGCATCGTGCATAGCCTGTCCGAAGTTGCCGGACTGAGCCATGTCGCCGAGTGCTTCCCAGTCGATGTATGAACCTTCGGCGTTGGTGATGGTTGATACTACCGGTACAAAGTTGATGGAAACCCACCGTTGTATCAGCGAACCAAGGACAAACATACCGAGAATGGACGCGCCCTTGGTGATCTTCTGTAAGAGACCGCCGGAGAGGTCCTTTGTGATAGCCGTACCTGCGGTATAACCGAACTCCTGTGTGTACCACATAAATCCGAAACGGATCGCGTTGAAAAGTACAAAGAAGAGGATCGGCCCAAGGAGATTGCCGCTAAGGGCAAGTCCTGCGCCGAGAGCGCCAAGGATAGGACGTACAGTAAACCAGAATACAGGATCACCTACACCTGCTAACGGTCCCATCATACCTACCTTAACACCCTGGATGGCCTCATCTTCTACGGTAGCGCCGTTTGCGCGCTCTTCCTCAAGAGCAAGGTTTACACCGATGATAGGTGAAGCAACGAAGGGCTGTGTATTGAAGAACTCAAGGTGACGCTGTAAAGCTGCTACCTGGTCTTCCTTGTTCTTGTATAATTTCTTGATCGCCGGGATCATTGCGTATACATAACCGCCGTTCTGCATACGCTCATAGTTCCATGATCCTTGAAGGAAGGTGGAACGCCAGCAAACTGAAAAACGATCGTTTTTGCTTAAAGCTATTTTCTCAGCCATTATTCTAATCCTCCTTCCATCAATAATCGTTTAATATGTCGCCTAAGGGATCACCGCTGCCGCCTGAGCCGCCGGAACCGCCCTGCTCAGCAAGATTCAGATAAATAAATGCCATTGATACGCCAAGGATACCAAGAGCGATCAGTGTCAGGTCTGAAATAGCTGCTACGGCAAAACCGATGAACAGGAAAGGCCATACTTCTTTGTTGGCCATCATGTTGATAACCATTGCGTAACCAACGGCAACAACCATGCCGCCGCCGATTGACATACCGTCTGTCAGCCATGCGGGCATTGAGTTGAGGGCTGCGGAAACTGCCTCTGCGGGAACAAAGCACATTGCTGCTGCGGGGATAGCAATACGAAGACCCTGCATGCAGATAGCGCCGATCTGAAGAGCTTCGATCTTGCCAAACTCTGCGTTCTTTGCGGCTGTGTCCATTGCGTGAACAAAACCTACTGCAAGTGTACGGCAGATCATTGTAAGGAACAGACCTGCTACTGCCAGAGGGATAGCAACTGCGATAGCTGTGGATACGCCTGCTACGCCCTGGCCACCCTTAACAAGGATGATAGCACTTGCTACGGAAGCAAGAGCTGCATCGGGAGCAACTGCTGCGCCGATATTCGCCCAACCCATAGCCATGAGCTGTAATGTACCGCCCAAAATGATGCCGGCTTCAAGATTGCCAGTTACAAGACCGATAAGCGTACAAGCTACAATCGGCTGATGAAACTGCCATTCATCCAAAATACCTTCCATGCCGGCGAAGAAAGCAACGATTATTACTAAGATAATTGATAATCCATTCATTCTCTCTTTCCTCCCAAACTAATTACTTTAATTCCGCTCTGGCCTTTTCAACCAGTGCGTCCATGTCTTCAGGACTGTCAGTCGGAACCTTTCTTACATTGAACTTAACACCAAGAGATTTGAGCTTGTCGAAGGTTGCTACATCCTCCTTGCCAAGGGACAACACCTTGTTTACGGCAACCTTGCCGTTGGAATGAGCCATTGAGCCGACATTGATCTCCTTGATGTCAACTCCGCCTTCGATAGCCTTCAAAGCGTCCTGAGGTGTCTCAAACAGGAGCATAGCCTTGGTATCTCCGAATCTGGGATCCTTTGCTACCTCGATTATCTTGGAGATAGGCACTACGTTAGCCTTAACTCCGGGAGGCGCTGCCTGTTCGATCATTGTCTTGCGGAGCTCGTCGTGAGCGACTCCGTCAGAGCATACTATGATACGTGTGGGCTGAACCTGCTTGGTCCAGGCCGTTGCTACCTGCCCGTGAAGCAGGCGTGTGTCAATACGCGCGAGAACGTACTTGATGTGACCGTCGCCGAGAACCGTTCCGGGCGGAATAGCTCCCTGAGGCGCTGCAGCGCCTGCAGCAGGAGCGGCCGCTTCTGCGGGCATGAACTTCTCAGGATGAACCACGATGCCTTCACGGGACGCGCCAACTAAATCTTTTGCGATCTCTCCGGCTGTAGCCATATCACGATCGCCGTAAGCTTGCGCCAGCATCGGAAGGTTCAGTCCGGTAATGATCGCCCAGCCGGGATGCTCCGCACAAAGCTGGAATGCCTGATTGTAAGGTGATCCCGCAAAAAGATCAACCATGAACAGAACATTCTCTTGGTCGGAAAGCTTCTCAACTGCCTTGAGTAGATTACCACGAAGATCATCGAGGGTTTCGCCGTTGTGGAAGGTAACGATCTGAAGCTCTTCAGCTTCGCCGAAAACCATCTTTGCGGACGAATAGATTCCCTCTGCGAAATCTCCATGGCTTGCCAGGATAAATCCTACCATGTTTCTCTCCCCTTTCCTTTCTATGGTCCAGAATATACCGAACCTGGTTTTGTTACATATCAAAATATAGCTTTGTGGTGGGATTTTGTCAAGTATTTATGCACAATTTGGGATTGTTATTTCTATAAAAATATAGTAAAGTTGCACATAAGATTTGAACGTTTAAAACAGTTTTATGTTCGTTGGTACATAAAAGCTTATCGTAGCTGCATTTAAAAAATTTGTGGTTTTTTGTTGCTTTATTTTGACAAAATACTTAAAATAAAACCAACAGTGCATATTATGTAGGGGAGAGAATAGTATGCTGCGATTTCCGCGGGGAGATTAATATATGGATCAGTCAGAATATGTGAGAAGATGCCGCAACGAAGGCATAGACACCTGGAATTCCATGATGCTGCTCTACAATTCAGCGCTCAAGGAAATGGGGACAAAGGTTGAGATCTTAAACGATGAATTCAAGCACACTCACCAGTACAACCCCATAGAATATGTCAAGTCCAGAGTCAAGAGACCCGAGAGCATCATCAAAAAATTAAAACGCTATGGCTATCCGGATACCATTGAGAATATGGTAACCTACTGCAACGACATAGCAGGCCTTCGTATCGTATGCTCCTTTACTTCAGATATCTACAGGCTTGCGGATATGATAGGCAGACAGAGCGATGTGACCGTTATTTCCATCAAGGATTACATCAAGAATCCCAAGGAGAGCGGCTACAAGAGCTACCATATGCTGGTATCCCTGCCCATCTTTTTGTCAGACAATGTAGTAGAGACCAAGGTCGAGATCCAAATCCGTACCATAGCCATGGACTTTTGGGCATCATTGGAGCACAAAATCTATTACAAATTCGAGGGAGACGCGCCCGACTACATCAGCCGGGACTTACGTGAGTGCTCCGGCATAGTAGCTATGTTAGATGCCAAGATGCTTTCCCTCAACGAAGCCATAATGCAGGCACGCGACGGTCAGGACACCTCGGCGGCAGACAGCCGGATGCTCCCTGATGATGAAGATGTCGAGGGAGTTGCGTAGGATAGTAGGAAAATTAAGAAAAGCCCGGACAGTTTTATGATTGTTCGGGCTTTTATTATAACTGCATTGCTTAAGATATGCCCCTAATATGCCCTGTGAGAGCTTCAAGCCTATTCATACTTTGGGGGTATGCATACTCGCGAACGCAAATAACTGCCGTAACAATTTTCGGAGTTAGCTATAAATGCGTTTGCATGTCTGGTATACCGGCTGCTATAATCGTTAATGATTATAAATTAGCCGGTAACGTTTGCAGACGCGGCAGCTTGAATGGTCTGGTTAGCTGTATCTGCGCTCTGGTTAGCCTGGTTCGTCTTACTGCTTGCCTGGGCAGCCTGGCTGGACGCTGCATCCTCGGCGGACTTGTTGGCTGAATTCTTCCAGTCATCGAATTTCTTGAGGACAGAATCATATGTCTGCTGTGAGATG
>CAJOFN010000030.1 GCA_905233905.1 uncultured Lachnospiraceae bacterium | reverse complement strand
AGAACGCCGTGCTGGCAGGGCTTATGGAGGCGAAGGACCGCTGCGATGTCACCATATCCATCGACTGCGACGGACAGGATGATATTAATGCCATGGACGAGATGCTGCGTCAGTACCGTGACGGTTATCAGGTCGTGTACGGTGTGCGCGGTTCAAGGGATACGGATACCTTTTTCAAAAGATTTACTGCCGAGAGCTTTTATAAATTTCTTAACGCAATGGGGGTTGAGGTGGTCTTCAATCACGCCGACTACAGGCTGGTCTCCTCCAGGGTATTAAAGGAATTTGCTGATTTTTCGGAGGTAAATCTTTTCCTTCGCGGCATGATCCCCCTGGTGGGCTTTAAGAGTACCTCGGTCTTTTATTCCCGCAAGGAGAGAATGGCAGGAGAATCCCACTATCCCATTTCAAAGATGCTGGCACTGGCGCTGGACGGTATCACCAGCCTTTCCATAAGGCCCATCAGGCTGGTTCTGATATTGGGATTTTTATTCGCGATATTAAGCGCCGCCGGCATAGCCTGGGCGATAATCCAGTCCATCAGGGGCTTTGTTGTTCCCGGCTGGGCAAGCACAACCTGTATAATATGCTTTTTCGGCGGGATACAGCTTTTGTCCTTAGGGATAATAGGAGAATACATCGGCAAGATCTACCTTGAGGTAAAGCACCGTCCCCGATACATAATCAGTGAACGCACCTGGGATTCTGACGAAAATGATAATGACTGATAAAATATATACTGTTTTTCAAAGGGCTGTCCTTGTCTTTCTATCAGCATGCTTTATTTGGACCGGCATCGGCACCGTGGGGCTCATAGCCCGCATACATATCGGTTCCGGACGATATAACGGTGCTGTTTTCTTTTTCGCAGCGTTTTTAACCATTCTTTTTCTGCTTTTGATATACAGGGCTTTCGGATGGATACGCCTTTATCCTGACAGCAGGACACAGAATATCATCTCAGCGGTTTTATTTGGATGCATGGCATTGTTTTTTTTGATAATACTGCTATGCTTTGACGCCAATTTAAGAAACGATGCCTATATGGATGCTGATACTGCCTGCTTCCTTACGGACCACGATCATGTGCCGGAGGACAACAAGCATCCCGGAGAATTATTATCCTTTGGCAATAATTATTTTTTCATATTCATGACAAGCCGGGTGATCAAAATATTATTCGGGCTTGGCATAACCGAACCGGTTATTTATCTCCAGAGCATCAATGCGCTTTTCATGATCGCCGGAGCCTTTTTTACCTGGCTTTTCGCAAGAGAAATAAAGGGAAGGGTTTTCGCGAATCAGGTGCTTCTGCTGTGTGTTTTTAACCCTCTGTTTTACGGCTTTACCTTCTGGTATTATTCCAACAGCTTAAGCATTCCCATTATGATGGCAATTCCATATGTCTGCATCAAGCTGTACAGAACCGAAAGGCTTTCTGTACGCCTTTCGCTTTGCGCGCTTATGGGTGGGCTTTTGTTTTTGGGATACCAGCTTCGACCTACCGCAATCTTCCCGTTCATAGCAGCCTTACTGACAGCTCCCTTTGTATTATCCGGCAAAGCCTCATTTAAAAAAATCATCCCACAGGCAGGGGTGCTTTTACTTTGTACCCTGCTTCTGTTTGCAGGCTTTTCCCGGGTAAAGACTTCATATTTCGGAGAGCTGATACCCCATAACCGGCCCATTACCTACTGGCTTGCCATGGGCGCTCACGGGACAGGAAATCTTGCCACCAACGGCAGCGATATACGCTATGTGAAATCCCTTTCCGATGATGATAACAAGACCGTTCTGTGCCTTAAAAGAGCAATGAAGCATTATAAGAAAAACGGTCTTATCGGTACGGCAGACCTTTGGGCAAGAAAGACCCAGACCACATGGTCTGACGGCTACGGCGGGATCTCCAGGCGCATTATATCCGGAGAGGCAAAAAGCCCGCTGTACAGATATTTTGCCGGAGAGAGCAAGGATCTGTTTGTCATATACTGCCAGCTTTTCAGACTGATAACTTTTTTGGGCATGACGCTGTTTTGTTTTTATTATTTCAACAGACGGGTAAGCGGCGCTGTTTTTATCTGTGTCATCACAATGCTCGGGGGGATCGTATTTTATTTTCTCTGGGAAGCAAGGGCCTTCTATTCTGCTCCCTTTGTGCCTGTTATGCTGATATTGGCAGCGGAAGGCTTTTCTGAATTTTTTGAAGGAATCAGGGAGCCCTTTTCGGACAGAAATTTTGCAATATGCTTTCTTCTTATCAGCCTGTTTGTATGCGCGGATGTTACCGTAATTACAGGGCAGACAATGAGCATGGATCATTTCAGGATCTATACCAAGGGCAAGGTGCGTCATTACGCAAATATAGAGGACGAGGGAAAGCCCGTCCTTTTGATCGAACAGGATTTTTATTCGTACAGGCCCTTTAACCGGATAACCTTTGCGGCAAAGCTGAAAAACGATGTCACCTCTCTTTCAGGGGTTTCAAAATACAGCATCAGTGTTGCCGGAGATAGGGGCGAAGTATATTCCGGGATAATTTCACAAAAAAGCATTGGCGAAAAGGGCTTTACTATCCGCTTTAAAAACGCTGCCCCTGCTGGGAATTACTCCATCATAATTAAAAAGCTTTCTCCTGAAAAAGACGACATTACCTTCCAGAAAAAATATGACAGCTATTATATTGACGCCTATAGGGGAGAGCTTAAGGTGAACGGTCACGGAGGATATGTCAATGACCTTGGTATAAGCGTGCTGCTTCACACAGAAAAAGAACCGTACCTGTCAAAAAAGATACGGTTCCTGCTTGCGTTTATTATATTGATGCTCTCAATACTTGCCGTCATACCGATTTATACAAGAGCGCCAGGGCTCCGGGCCCGCAATTAACCGCGATAGCCGGTGAAGCGCATTGGAAGATGACACGATTGAACTTCACCTGGCTTTCAACCTGTTCTCTGACCCATTCCAGCTCCTCAACATCAAAGCCTGTATGCACTATCATAAGAACGCTTTTGTCTATCAGCGCGGGAGCGGAAAGGGCCCCTGCAATATAGCTTTTTCTTGCATGGTTAATGGTTCCCATTTTGATCCCGGATAACACAAGCCTGCCGTCATATACCCTGAAAACCGGTCTAAGCATAAATGCCCTTGCAATTTTTAGGGCTATGGACTTAAATTCGTACAGACCGCCGATATAGTTAATATCATCCACTATGAAATGCGTGTGTACGCGATCCTTTGTATGCTCCAGCCACTCTTTGATGTAGGCAGGTCCCCTGCCTTCCTTCGCGAGACGGCATGCCTCCATAGCCAAAAGGCATATTCCCCCGGTGATCTGCTCCGTGTCTATAACGAATACATTGTCAAACGACCTGGCAGCCTCTATGGCATTCTGACAGCCGCATTTTCTGATGCCTGAAGATGTGGCAAGGTGGATCACATTGGAAGCAGTCTCAAGGCTGTTGGCAAAAAACCTTTCATATTCGTCAACCTCCGGCGGATCAGAAACCGCTTCATGTCCGCTTTCGGTGTAGGCAAGGAGTCCGTCAGTCTGGAGATCGATCCCATCCCTGAATATGCCGGTTTCCGTGGTGATCCTGTAGGGTATGATCTTGATGTCATATTCCGCAATTACTTCCGGCGGGATATCTGCTGTGCTTTCCGTGGTAATCGCAACAATGGACTTTTTCCTGTAATCCTTGTTCAGAAGGAAGGTACTCTCCTCAACAATACTCTCTTCTATTATGTTGTCGTCGCTGGATACCATTCCCACAAGATTCTTGGGAAGGAGGCGGAGCAATTCTTCCTCCAAAACACTGCCTGTTACAGGCTTTACAAGATAGCCGTCAAAGCCTTCCCTGTTGTAAAGGGCTTCACCGGAGCCCTCCGCGTTGGCTGTAAGAGCCACTACCCGGGCATCCTTTGACATGCCGCCTGTCTGGCTCTTGATGCGGTGCATACATTCTATACCGTCCATGCCGGGCATCATATGATCCATCAGGATAACATCGAAGGATTCGTCCAGGGTAGCACGAAGCGCCTCTATGCCGCTTCTGGCAAGGGTTATCTGAACCTTTGTTGCCCTTAAAAGCTTCTGAACCACAAGCAGATTTGCCTCTGTATCATCAACCACTAAAACCTTGGCCTCCGGAGCTTCAAAGGACTGCTTGTAAACTGCGCGGCGGGCAGGGTCCTTGCGCCTCTCAATGAAGATATCCTCCATCGCCCGTCCGTCGATTATCCTCTGGGGTATCTCAATTATAAAGGTTGAACCCTTGGTATATATGCTGTTGACTGAAATGGTGCCTCCCATGAGATCAACGAACTGCTTGACTATGGAAAGTCCCAGTCCCGTACCCTCAATCAGACGGGTTCCATCCTCGCTTATCCTTGTAAACGCGGTAAAAAGATAAGGGATGCTCTCTTTGCGGATACCTATGCCGGTATCGGTAACGGTATAGATAAGCTTTGCCTGATTGCCCTGACCCTTTTCTATCTGAACGGAAAAAGCTACGCTGCCCTTTGGCGTATATTTGATGGCGTTATTGATCACATTTATAAGGATCTGTCTGATACGCATCTCATCCCCGGAAAGCTCCGCAGGAACATCCGGCGCAATATCCATGGTAAAATCCAGGCCCTTTTCCTTTGCCATGTGCCAGAACATTGCCACGATGTCTGAGAGCATATCCGCTGTCTTGTAAATGTGGATATCAAGCTCCATCTGGCCGGATTCAAGCTTTGAAACATCCAGGATGTCATTTATCAGATGCAGCAGCATTGTGCTTGCCGCTTTGATATTCTCAGCGTCATCGTTGATCTCTTCGGAAGCATTTTCTCTGAGGATCATTTCGTTGAGACCGATTATTGTATTGATGGGAGTGCGGATCTCATGGCTCATGCTGGAAAAGAAGCGGTTCTGGGCAGCGTTGAGCTCTTCGATCTGCTGTTTCTGCTGCTGGGCGCGGGCATTTTCTATTTTATAAAGCCCGGTCTGGAAGCTGATAAGGATCATCATGACAATGCTGACAATCAAAAGAGAGCCCAGGGAATCCGCGAAAACAGCATCCCTTGTATGTCTTATGACGGACTGGGGATAGGTGTAGTGAGTGTACCAGCAGATTGATATTATTATCGCGTCAAGGGCAAAAAATACTATACGGGTTCTGCCGGAAAGGATCATGCTGATATAGAGGGTGGAAAAAACACACCAGATCGGAGCTCCCCCGTACACGCCGCCGCTGGTAAAAAAGGTGACGGGTAAGGAACCGAATACAAGAAGCGCCGATACAATGGTTGCCGCAGTGTTGACCTTTTTGGTGCGGTAACCAAAATAAACTATCAGGGAAAACACCAAAAAAACTACTGTGGTAAAGATTATGGATTCGATATTTTCATTGATGATAATTCCGCCAATAACAGCCATGAGCATCCCACCGAGGGCCACAACGGAAAGCACCAGAAAAAGCCGCTCGTTGGGATTGATCTCGGGATCACTTAAGTATGCTTTAAATTCTTTAGACCATTTGTCCACGCGCGCTCTCAACTCATCCCTCCTTTAGGCAAAAATTCAAACATGGCGGCGCCGCGGGGCATAATACTCTCGGCTCCCACAATCTCATTCTTTGAAATATCTTCTCCAAGAATCTCTCCGATTCCCTTTGCTGTTTCCTCGTATTTGCTGAAGAGGCCCTCATGGCCCTCCTGCACCTTGGAAAGATTTCCTTCCTTGGCTGCCATTTCCATAAGCCTTGCCTTTTCTGAGAGCATATCCGCTCCTATCATCTTGGCGGTACTCTTTATGGAATGAACTATGACAGCATATTCATCCAGGTTATTGTCCGAAAGGAAATTCTCTGCCCTTTCGTGTTTGTCCACGGCTTCACCGGCAAACTGCTTCAGTAAAACCTTGTAAAAATCTTCGTCGTCTTCGCTGTAGCGCATACCCTCGGAGACATCAATCCCAAGGGAGGATAACCCTCCCTTTAATCTCTCGCCGGCAGTCTTTTTATCCACCGGCACCTTCTCGCGATAGCTTATTGCCGCCTTGGGAAGAAGATTCTTTACAACCCTCTCAAATTCCACAAGGTCTACAGGCTTGCTTACAAAACCGTCAAAGCCCTCTTTTATGAACATTTCACGGGCACTTGAAAGAGCATTTGCGGTAAGGGCAACGAAGGGATATTCCACACCGCGGTGTCTGGCTTCGGAACGGATTATCTTCATTGCTTCCACTCCGTCCATTCCGGGCATCATATGATCCATGAATACAATATCAAAATCCTGCGAGCTGCAGATCTCAACTGCTTCCTGACCGGAACCCGCTGTTGTTATTATCATGCCGTATTTTTCAAACAGGCCTGTCGCCACGGTAAGATTCATAGGCTCATCATCTACAACAAGAGCCTTTACGCCGGGCAGATAAAGATCTCCCTTTGAGGCATCATCTATCAGTTCATTATTAAGCGCATTGACCAGAGGATAGCCGTAAAGCGGCTTTTTGATTATCCTGACTCTTGAGCCGTAACGAAGCTTCAGATCGGGATCAGCTATTACACAGACTATGCATTTATCCGTAAGGCTCTCAATATAGTCCGTATAATTCTCATATTCCCACGCGCCGGTGAAGACATGGGTAAAGAACACCTTGGATACGACCTTCTTGAGACTGTCTATTGTCTCAACCCTGTGAGTTGTAACATGCAAAGGAGTGATGAAATTACGCATGAAGCGGTTATAAAATTCACGGATCTGAGGGTTCTGTATGGTATGGAAGGCAAAGAAGGCAGCAAGGCAGGTATTTTCCCTGTTGTCAATGGAAATGGATTTGCCCGGATTTATGACCTTCTGGGGAACGGAAAAGCGCATTGTCGTACCGCTGCCGGGGATACTGTCTACGGAAGCAAAGCCCCCAAGCGCCTGCAGGAAACCGATAACGATAGGAAGCCCAAGCCCCAGTCCGCCGCTGGCGCGGGTACGCATGGAATCAGCCTGATAAAATCTGCTCAGGCTGCGTTCCTTTTGCTTCATATCCATACCGATTCCGGTATCCGTTACAGATACATTCAGATTGACGCCGTAAGGCTTTTTGTCATAAGCCACATTGACATAAACCGCGCCCTGCCTGGTGAATTTGATACCGTTTACGATCAGATGGAGCATTATCTTTTTGAGCTTTGCCACATCTGTCCGCATTACGGCAGGCATTGACATATCAACATCTATTATGACCTCTACACCCTTTTTCATATGGGGCGCAAGGCGGACGGAAAGATCACTTAAGAGGGATGACATCATGTAATCCTCTTCGTTGACGGCGATCCTGTTCATTTCAATTTCGGAATAATCCATGATGTCGCTGATCTGTTCAGATACCCTGGAACCGGCATCATAAACTGACTGGAGACGTTCCAGATTGACATCATTGGTTTCATTTTCCATTACAAGACCTGTAAGTCCCATAATGGCGTTTACAGGCGTTCTTATCTCATGGGAAACATTTGTAAGAAAATCGCTGGCGGCCTGGTTTTCATTTTCCAGAACGCCAATGCGCTTTTTCAGTCCCTCCTCTATCCGTTTGATGGATTTGAGAAGCATCTCAACCGTGATAACGGCGATCCAGATTATAATAAGATGCCAGGCTATACGGACCACATTATTAACATCAAACACTATGGCACCGCGTTCGTTCTGTAATATCAGGCCGTAAAGCACACCTAAGTAGGTTGCCACAAAGCCTATCCAGGGAAGCCATGATTCCTGGGTGAGAGCTAAGATAACAAGCATCAGAACTATCACCGGTGTGCTGTCGTAGGTGGAGCTGATGTTGACATTATAATAAAAGACTTCGATTATGAGTATGGTGGAATAAATATAAAGGGCTGTCCTGCCTGTCAGCCTGCCAAGAACATAGGTGCCCACACACGCCACCGCTCCAAAGGCAATAATGGGAATAGCCCAATGCTCCCACTCAAGCATGATATTTAACACTATGAGAACCACCGACAACAACACAACCGCCGCTATTACAGCGATCATTGCCATTGTCCTACTCTCAGTCCTGTTTTCCTCTGCCATGCTCAGCGTTCCCTCATATTGTAATTCTTGTCAGCATCGATCATCTCAAGCATGATATCCGCGAAACGGGGATCAAACTGCGTGCCCCTGCCCTTTTCTATCTCACTCCTGACTACATCCTGCGGGAGAGCGTCACGATAGCTACGCTTGCTGGTCATGGCGTCATAGGCATCTGCTACGGCTATGATCCTTGCCTCCTCGGGAATTTCCTCACCGGCTATACCGTCGGGATAGCCGCCTCCGCCAAAGCGCTCGTGGTGCCATCTTGCTCCGGTAGCGAGGCTTGGCATCTCTTTTATATTCTCTAAAATCTGCGCTCCAATAACGGGGTGCTGCTTGATCTTGTCAAATTCCTCGTCGGTAAGTCTTCCGGGCTTGTTGATGATGGCAGTAGGGACACCTATCTTGCCGACATCATGCAGCATTGCCATGATATAAATATCATTGAGCTGCTTGTCATCGTAACCAAACTGTCTGGCGATCTCTCTGGTGTAGGTAGCCACACGCTCGGAATGACCGTTGGTGTACTTGTCCTTGGCGTCGATGGCTGCCGCAAGAGACTGGACTACATGGAAGAAAAGCT
Organism: uncultured Lachnospiraceae bacterium; assembly: GCA_905233905.1. Classification (GTDB taxonomy): domain Bacteria; phylum Bacillota; class Clostridia; order Lachnospirales; family Lachnospiraceae; genus RGIG4930. The sequence continues at coordinate 9,309 of CAJOFN010000030.1, read as the reverse complement.
GTTCATTCTCAACCACCTTGCGTGAGACTTCGTTCTCCAAGTCTCTGTGGAGACGGATCAGCTCTATGCAGTGGGACACTCTTAAAGAAAGCACCTCGGGAACGATAGGCTTCCTGATAAAGTCCATTGCCCCCAGGCGAAGCGCCCTTTTCTCGGCTTCCTCGTCGTCATCACCGGTCAAAAATACAACCGGTATAGAGGCAACGCGTTCGCTCTTGGTCCGTAAACGTTTTAAGGTTTCAAAACCGTCAAGGCCGGGCATATTGACATCCAGCAGGATAAGATCCGGCAGGTCTTCACCGATATTGTCCAGAACAGCCTGCCCGGAGGTAAAGGCAGTAACGCGGATATTGCCTGCGGACAGGGACTTGCCGATCATCTGGATGGTCATGGTATCGTCATCAACTACCATTACCCAGGTATCCTTGTGCAGCATTACCGCATTATCCGTATAGTCCAAAAACTCATCTTCGTAGGTAACATTAAATACGTCAATATGAGTCTTCTTCCAGGCATCCATAATCTTTTCTATGACAATATCCGTAGAGCCCTTGCGGATATCCGTGAGCATGACAAGGAACTGGTTGAACCTTGGTCTGGTAACCACATCGCTCTTTCTCAATATGCTCTGGGCGCACTCACCGAACTTCTCGTAATAATCCGAAAGATCCTCAGTGGAGGAAAAATCCTTGGGAGTCAGCGTAAAGAGAACGTTGCTGGCACTCTTGCCGTAGCGCCTGATGTAGCGCATAACGAAACGGTATATGGGTATGAAGGTCTCTTTGTTGAGCGAAAGGGCAAGATTGCGCATGTTGCGCTCTTCCAAAATGGTAGAAAAATGCGCAAGACTCATCTCCTGGGCAGTATCATCCAGGCCTATGCCATCCTCCCAGATACAGTAGTCATGCTTGCCGTTCTGCTTGACTGCGTAAAGAGCCTTGTCCGCCAGACGGAATGCCATGGAAAAGTCAGCGGTATCATCCGGCACCAGCGCGGCACCTATGGAAGCACCAATGGGGATGTCCATTTCTTTGCCTAATTTCTCCCTGGCAAGCTCTTCAATGCCGGTATTAAGATTGTCAGTTAAGGCCCTAAAGCCCTCGTCATCCTTCACGGGAGAGAATACCAGGAACTCATCCCCGCCAATGCGGCCTATTGCGCTGTCGGAGGAAATATGCTCCCTTAACAGTTTTGCGAAGCCCTTTAATATCTCGTCCCCCGCCACATGTCCGTAAAGGTCGTTGACAAGCTTAAAGGAATCCAGATCTATTATCATAAGGCTTCCGGAATCTGTACCGCATCTTATCTCCACCTCACGGGAGATAGCCTTTTTATTAAGAAGGCCTGTGAGGTTGTCAGTGACTACCTCCTCCGTCATGCGAAGTATCTCTTCGTGCTTGCGGAGGGCATTCTCCACCCGCCTTGTAAATATCTCAGGCTCAAAGGGCTTGCGGATAAAGTCCGCGCCTCCAAGCTCAAAGCCCTTGCTCTCTGTAGCTATATCATCATACGCGGTAAGGAAGATCACTGGCGTCTCCGGAAGGAACTTCTCTTTCTCAAGGGCTCTTAAGCGCTTTAGGGTCTCGAAGCCGTCCATATCCGGCATGGCAATGTCCATAAGCACCAGGTCGGGCAGCTTGTCCTCGGCGGCATTGTCCAAAAACGCCTGTCCGCTGGTGAAGGCCAACACGTGCATTCCTATTCCGCTGAGAATATGACCTGCCATGTTAAGATTGGCAACATCGTCATCTACAACAACTATTGTGTTTGTCTTTTCTTTCATACAAATATTCCCCAAATGGTTATAGTCAATCCACTTTATTTTAGTAATACCTACCCCCTTTGTCAACAGAGATAGTGTGCCCTGTTATTGGACAGGTAGGATAATATAATAGTCCCTGTAAATCGGAGTTGCACTTATGGGGAGGTTCTTATGAACAGTATATTCAGGAATTTGTTCACTTTTCTGGCAATGGCTATGGTGTCAGTGATCGCCGCATGTATTACAGCCTGCATTATAATAGCCATTATCCATAATCTTGAGGCATTCTGCCTTGTGTGCTTCGGAATATGGGTGCTGTGGTTTGGGCTGGGAGCAGGTAATGACGCAGATCTATTGACACTGCATGATTCTGTGCTATAATCATAGGCGAGTTTAATAATGTCTTCGGGGCAGGGTGTAATTCCCGACCGACGGTGATACCCTTGTGCGGCGCATGTAAGGCCGCCTGCGGGGCAAGTCCGTGAGCCATATGGCATGAGTGTGGTGAGAATCCACTACCGACAGTAACGAGCTTCAGATCATTTGTCTGGGGTTCTGACAGTCTGGATGGGAGAAGATGCGTATACAGACGGTCGCATTGACCGGTTTGATATGTACTTACAGCGCCTCGCGGATAATGCGTGGCGTTTTCTATTTTTCAGAGCAGCACGCCTTTCGCATATCGCACACGGTCTTAGCATTTACAGGAGGAAAACAACATGAGCGACTTTACATCAGACGTACAGAATCCGTCGGCTTTATCCCACACAAGGACAAGGTATCTTACCGTTACTGCTCTGTTATCAGCGGTGGCCTTCATCCTTCAGTTTTTTGAATTTCCCATACCCCTCGTACCGCCCTTCATCAAAATGGACTTTTCCGATCTGCCGGAGCTCATCGGAGCCTTTGCCATGGGGCCGGTTTGCGGAGTGCTTATAGCTCTTATCAAGAACCTCATCCATCTGCCCCTGTCACAGTCCGGTGGGGTCGGGGAGATGTGCAACTTTTTCCTTGGGGCAGCCTTCGCGCTGCCGGCAGGCCTTGTCTACAAGTTTAACAAGACCAAGAACGGCGCAATAGCAGGCGCGGCAGCCGGAGCCTTGTCAATGGCTGTACTGTCCTTCCCCATCAATTACTTTATAACCTACCCCTTCTATGAGCTTATGATGCCGAGGGAGGTCATAATAGCCGCATATCAGGAGATCCTTCCCAGTGTGAATACCTTAGCGCAGTGCCTGCTGATATTCAACCTTCCCTTTACCCTGTTTAAGGCTGTCTGCTCCGTGGTTATCACAATGCTGATTTACAAGAAGCTTTCACCAATTCTTCATGGGAACGTGTAACAGCTATGCCTAAGGGATCGAACCAAAAGCTAAAATTATATTATCTGCGCAAGATCATGCTGGACGAGACAGACGACGAACATGGTCTTACCATGTCAGAGATCATAGATCGGCTCAGGGAATATGAGGTATCCGCCGAGCGCAAAACTCTCTACGAGGATATTAAGGCGCTCTCAGAGCTTGGGATTGAAGTGATCCGGGAACAATCCGGCCGCGAATATCTGTATTATGCCACAGGCAGGGATTTTGAACTGGCCGAGGTCAAGCTTCTTGTTGACGCCATATCCGCATCCCGCTTTATTTCCGAAAAGAAAACACAGAACCTTATCAAGAAGATCTCCTCTCTGGTAAGCAAGTATGAAGCGGGCAGCCTGAGGCGCCAGGTATACTTAAGCGGCCGCATAAAGACCATGAACGAGAGCGTTTATTACAACGTGGATGCCGTTCACCGGGCTATATTCGAGGGGAAGCGCATACGCTTCAAATATTGCTCCTGGAGTACGGACAAGAAGCTTGTTCCAAGATACGGCGGCAAGGTATACGAGATCAGCCCCTGGGCGCTGTCTTATAACGACGAATGTTATTATATGATAGGTTATGACAGTGACAGGGAAGCGGTAAGGCATTACCGGGTAGACAAGATGCTTTCCATATCGGTTACGGACAAGCCCAGAGACGGCAGGGATGCCATCGAAAAAATAGAGATCGGAACCTATGTCACCCAGAACTTTGGGATGTGCGGCGGCGAAGTCCGGCGGCTCAGGATACGCCTGCCTGAGGATAAATGTGGGATTTTCATTGACCGCTTTGGCAAGGAGCTAAATTTTTCTCATGTCGGGGAAGGACTTGTAGAGACCTCTGTAACCCTTGCTGTCAGCACTAATTTTTACGGATGGCTCTTCGGTCTTGGCGCGGATGTCCGGGTGGTGGGGCCGCCTTCTGTGGTGGAGGATATCAAAGCCTTCGCCGAGACTGTATATAAAAGTTATGTATAGATAATAAAAAGCTCCGGCTTCAGGCTGTTTTCCCCTGATCCGGAGCTTTTTTATTTTAACCTTTCCTATTTGGCCTTAGCGGCATGGCATTTTGCGCAATTTCCACCGCATGAGCCACAGGTCTTGCCGCTTTTCCTGTCGTTATAGATACTACGGCAGGCAAGTGTCACTAACGAACCTAATATCACAAGTCCTACAAAAGTACCCATACGCACCTCCTAAGCCATAACAACTTCTCGGGCCTCGGCTTTTCCTTTTCTCGCCAGCAGATAAACAAAGCCCACAACAAAGGCAATAGCCAGCAGCGTTCCTAAATTAAATCCAACTACTCCCGTAAACAATCCGCCAAGCTGGTAGATGCAGAGCGATACCGCCCACGCTAATGCACACTGATAACCAATGGCAAACAGGAACCATTTTGTGTTGTTCATCTCTCTTCGGATGGCACCCATGGCTGCGAAGCAGGGAGCGCATAAGAGATTAAATACCAGGTAAGAATATCCGGCAATGGCAGGGATGGATGAAGCAAGTATCGCCCAGTAATCGGAGCCGGCATCAGCGTCAGCAAGCTCCGCGATACCATAGGTCATACCCAGGGTCGCAACAACATTTTCCTTTGCGATAAGCCCTGTTATTGCAGCTACGGAAAGCTGCCAGGTTCCAAAGCCAAGGGGCTTGAAGATGAAGGCGAATATACTTCCGAAGCCTGCAAGGATCGAAGAATCTATCTCTTCGGGAGCAAGCATCCTGAATTGTCCGTCGATATTTCCAAAGCTCATCAAAAACCAGAGAACTACAGTTGAAAGCAGGATGATCGTACCGGCCTTTTTGATGAAGGACCAGCCGCGCTCCCACATGCTCCTTAAAATATAACCTATGGTAGGCATATGATAAGAAGGAAGCTCCATTACAAAGGGTGAAGGGTCGCCGGCAAACATATTTGTCTTTTTGAGGATGATACCGGAGCAGATGATGGCGGCAACTCCTATGAAATACGAGGAGGTTGCAACCCATCCCGCTTCACCGAAGAACGCTCCTGCGATAAGGGCGATTATGGGAAGCTTCGCGCCGCAGGGAACAAAGGTCGTCGTCATAATTGTCATGCGGCGATCGCGCTCGCTTTCAATGGTACGGGTAGCCATAACTCCGGGAACTCCGCATCCTGAGCCGATCAGCATGGGGATGAAGGATTTTCCTGAAAGGCCGAATCTGCGGAAGATCCTGTCCATGATAAAGGCTACTCTCGCCATATATCCGCAGCCCTCCAGGAAGGCAAGGAATATGAAAAGTACAAATATCTGAGGAACAAATCCAAGCACCGCGCCAACACCGGCTACAATACCGTCATTGATAAGTCCTGTAAGCCACTCGGCACAGCCGATGCTTTCCAAAAACTCACCAACAGCCGCGTGGATACCGGGAATGAACAGCCCGTCGATGCCGAGGAAATTCCATCCGTCATCTCCTAAGAGCTGATCATTCGCCCAGTCTGTCGCCCATGTACCCACGGTAGTAACGGAGAAGTAGTATACAACAAACATAACCGCAACGAATATCGGAAGGGCGAGTATCCTGTTCGTAACGATCCGGTCAATCTTATCTGAAAGTGTGTCTGAGGTTTTGTGCTTTTTGACAACGGTGCCGATAATCTTTCCGATGTAGTCATATCTTTCAGCGGTGATTATGCTTTCCGCGTCATCATCTAATTCCTTCTCACAGGATTTAATATCATTCTCGATGTGATCCAGCTTATCCTGAGGTACGCCTAACTTTCTCTGAATCTTGTCATCACGCTCGAAAAGCTTTATGGCATACCATCTCTGGTAACGCTCTTCCATGTCATGAAGCAGAAGCTCCTCAATATGGGCTATCGCATGCTCCACAGGACCACTGAAGGAATGTTTGGGCACTATTGCCATATTCTTCCTTGCTTCCTCGGCAGCGATGCCGATGGCTTTTTCTATGCCGTTTGATTTCAGCGCGGAAATCTCTACTACCGGTACGCCCAGTGCCTCTGAAAGCTTATCCACGAAAATCCTGTCCCCGTTTTTCTCGAGGATGTCCATCATATTTACGGCAAGTACAACCGGAATGGAAAGCTCAATAAGCTGGGTTGTAAGATAGAGATTTCTCTCGATATTTGTACCGTCGATTATATTAAGTATGGCGTCCGGCTTCTCATCAATAAGATAATTTCTTGCCACAACCTCTTCAAGGGTATAGGGGGAGAGGGAATAGATTCCCGGAAGATCTATGATCTCGATCTCCTTGTCTCCCTTATATCTGCCTTCTTTTTTCTCAACGGTTACGCCGGGCCAGTTCCCCACGAACTGGTTCGACCCGGTAAGCGCGTTGAACAAGGTTGTCTTACCGGAATTAGGATTACCTGCCAGTGCAATTTTAATACTCATTATTCCTCACCTGCTTTTAGTTGATCTCTACCATTTTTGCGTCTTCTTTGCGGATGGAAAGCTCATATCCGCGTACCGTGACCTCGACGGGATCACCCAGGGGGGCAACCTTGCGGATGTATATTTCCACACCCTTTGTAATGCCCATATCCATGATCCGGCGCTTTACCGCGCCGTCACCGGTCAGCTTCGCAACAGTGACTGTCTCGCCAATCTGTGCGTCTTGAAGTGTTCTCATTTATATTCCTCCTAAATAATGTATTCGGGATCATGAAGATCCCTCCTAAACAAAAATCTTCATTGCAAGCTTTTTGTCAAGAGCAATACGTGAATCCTTAACATTGATGATAAGATTGCCGTCCAGATCGTTGACCACGGAAACCTTGGCTCCCTGTACAAAGCCTAAAGTCTCCAGATGCTTACGGGTCTTTTCATCTCCGCCGGTCTTAACAATGGTATGCTCTACTCCCTTATCAGCAGATGTCAATGGTAACATATAGACCTCCTTGTCTTAAAGCTTAACAAATGTTAGTTAATTCTAACGCGAATTGATGTTAGCATAGACTTACAGAATTGTCAAGTGGAAAGGGCGACAAATTCACCTTTGGACAGCAAAAATCCCGGCAGGATCAACCTGCCGGGGATTTTTGTCTTAAGTATGATCTACTTATTACTTCTTTGCCTCTTCAAGCTTTTCTTTGAGTTCGAAGATGCGGCTCTGGTGCTTCTTCATAGCGTTGGTATGTGCAACAGCTACGCCGAAGGCTGCCAGGAGGATCAGGAATCTGAATACGTTACAAGCGTGATCCCCAAGTCCTAAGTTCATCAAAGGTGTTTCGGTATCAGATGCCGATACGAGCGTAGGATTGCCATCTTCATCAAGTGAGATGTGGGCCTCGCGTTCCATATTGCCTCTTACGCTGCTGCCTGACCTCGTGCCGGTTGCTGCCGGTGCCTGTGCTGCCGGAGCTGCTGTCCCGGGTGCTGCGGTGTTGTTGTCAGCGTTACCGTTGTTGTTATTGCTTCTATTGCTGCTCGTATTGCCGGAGCCGCTGTTGTCGTTGTTTGAAGTGGTGCTCTTGGATGTAGAGGAATAGCCGCTTTCGGAATCATCGTCATCATCATCATTATCGTTATAGGTATCACCCTCGTTGGTCGTCGTATTGTTGGTGATATTATAAGTATTGTTGGTGATGTTATTGGTTGTTGACGAATTTCCTGTGTTGTCAGCAGGCGCTACCGTGTCCTTCTTGTAGTAGGTAACGGTAACCTCTACGTTCTTTGCGGGCATTCCGTTCTCATCACTGGATACTATGGTGTAGTTAGGAGTATATCCCGCTACCTCCGGTGACCTTACGGAATAGCTCTTCTGATACTGGTAAGAGCCTATGAAGTCAGCCGCCACGGTGTTGCCCTCTTCATCCACATAGTGGATCACAAGGTTGAAGCTCTGGTTTACATTGTTGTCGGTCTTGCCTTCAGATGTAACAGGAGTGCCATCCGCGGCATCGCCCTTACCTGTAGCTACATTGGTAACCTTGCCTGAGGAAATATCCTCATCCTTAACTGTGTAGGTTGCTTCAAATTCTTTGCTGCCGCCGGTGGTCAGGGTATCTACCGTCCAACTGTCGCCTGTCAGCTCGTCAGATACCTCGATATTGTTGACCGTAATGTTACCATTGTTTACTACTCTTACGGTGTAGCCAATGGTATCGCCAGCCTTAACGGTACCGGGAACCTTGGATTCCTTAAATACCGCGATGGAAGGACCGGCTGCTTCTACGACTACTTCATCATCAGTGCCGAAATCTCCGCCACCGGAGTTATCTCCACCGCCGGGGTTATCTCCGCCTCCAGGGTTGTCTCCACCGCCGGGGTTGTCTCCGCCTCCGGGGTTGTCTCCACCGCCGGGGTTATCTCCGTCGCCGCCGGAAATATTTACATCTACATGGTTTGTAAATCCGCCTGCAACGACATCAGCCTCAGTTACAACATAATGTGCCTGCGTCTTTACAGTCTCACCGCCTGCAACATTTTCAAATACGTTCTGGTCTACGGTCACGCCTTCCATTTCAGTGATGGTAATGGTGCGCGCGCCGGCGTAAATATTTGTAACCGTGATGTCGAAGTCTACCGTATCACCTGCCTTGTAGATGCCATCCTCATGGGTCTTCTTAACTACATCACCGGAGTCAATACCTTCCTTGTCTCCTTCGGTAGTATCATCACCCTTGGAAGCTGTAACCTTAAATGTTGTAGTTGGAAGCATCTCCTATCGCGCCTGTGCTTTCTGCCGCATAAACTGTGCCAAGTCCAAGTCCCGCAACAGGCTCTTCGGTATCCGTCTGGGATGATCCCTTCAAGCTCCAGTCAAACGTGTTGTCGGAGGAGCCGATATAGGTCTGACTTCCGGTGAAATTAAAGGTGAAGTCATCAGCTACAAGCAGGTTCAAAGGATCTGTTACTGTGATCTTGCCATCGCCGTTGGTCAGAGGATATCCATCGTAAACCTTGCTGCGGTTCTCTGAGGTCAGAGTAATATCGCGGGCATTGATCTTAACGGTTCCCTTTTCAACATTGACATTGAACTGATCTGTTACATCGTTGCCTTCATCATCTGTCACTACCCATGTACCGGCAACAGGGATCTCTCCGCTGTCAGCTACAAAGGTAGCTGTCTTTGCTGAAGTCAGTCCTGATACATAGAAGGTATTGGAATTACCCTCGGGCTGTACAGGTACTCTGCCATCATCCTGCTGGTTCTCAAAGCCGCTTACGGTATGTGCCTGTCCGTCAAA
>CAJOFN010000029.1:3966-21755 GCA_905233905.1 uncultured Lachnospiraceae bacterium | reverse complement strand
GAGGTGAGCTTTTACAAAGGGATTGCGGATGGGAGCTACACCAATTATCTCTATTACATTAAATCAGCTTCCGGCAAGCTCAAATCAAAAAGTGCGAATAATGTAAACGTGATAACCAAAAACGCGGCACTTCATATTGGCATGGCAGAGGCTGCGATCCCCCAGGAGAATTACCTGTCAGGAATAGATATAGCCTTAGATGATTCCTCGGGGACGCTGCGTTATCATGTCACTTTTCACGGACCGTCGTTTGTCAAGTATGACGATCAGGTATACAGTGCAAAGAAATTTCGATATGATTTTATAATTGATGCCGTAAGTGGTGCCATATTAACCTGGGACGCATTTGACGGATGATGCATATGCGTTCACATACGCCTGAAAGGAGTGTTCATGGCAGAAGAAGGAGCAAAGCTCTCCAAAATCGCTGAGTTTTTAAATCTCAAAAATTTCACAGAGGAAATGGATCTGTCCGAGCATTATGTCAAGGTCAGGGATGTCAACCGTCCCGCCCTTCAGCTTAATGGTTTTTTTGAGCATTTTGAGGCTGATCGCATACAGCTTATCGGAATGGTGGAGTGGTCATATCTTAACAACCGCAAGACCGAAGAAGAACGCAAATACATTTTCATGAAGCTGATGTCTCAGGGGCGTCTGCCCTGTATCATATTCTGCAGGGGATTTGTTCCTGAGGAGGGATTGCTTCAGGTTGCCAGGGCGCAGAATGTTCCGCTTCTCGGAACGGAACGCGCCACGTCAGAGTTCCTGGCGGAGCTGATATACAGGCTGCGCTATGAGCTGGCTCCCACCCAGCGGATTCACGGCGTAATGGTAGATGTATACGGTGAGGGGCTGATGATCACCGGGGACAGCGGCATTGGTAAGAGTGAAGCGGCTTTGGAGCTTATCCGAAGGGGACACAGACTTGTTGCGGACGATGTTGTGGAGCTTCGCAAGATAGATGCCCACACCCTTATGGGCTCATCCCCGGCAGTCACCAAGCATCTCATAGAGCTGAGAGGTATAGGCATCATAGATGTAAAGAGCCTTTACGGTGTTGAATGTGTAATGGACTCACAGCGGCTGGATTTCGTGATAAAGCTCGAAGACTGGAAGAAGGAAACAGAGTATGAGCGCTTCGGACTGGAGGATCAGTTCATGGACATACTTGACACCCAGGTAGTGTGCCATTCCCTTCCGGTTCGTCCGGGGCGTAATCTTGCCGTTATCTGCGAGACTGCTGCCATCAACCACAGGCAAAAGAAAATGGGTTATAACGCAGCCGCGGAATTATATAGAAGAGTTCAGGAAAATATGGTTCCCAGGTAGAATACTGGAGTAGAAAGGAAGTATCACAATGGAACGACCGGATGCATGGAAGAAATACCAGTCACCAAAGGATAATAAAAAGGTGATGGATTTTGCAGAGGGTTACAGAAAGTTTTTGTCGGAATGTAAGACTGAACGCGAATGTACCGATTACTTTATCAAACAGGCGAAAAAGGCAGGCTTCAAGGATCTTGACAGCCTTATCGCCAAAGGCACCAGGCTCAAACCGGGAGACAAGGTTTACCGCTCCAACAAAGGCAAGGCGCTTGCGGCATTTATAATAGGAACAGAGCCTATAGAAAAGGGCATAAATATACTGGGCGCACATATTGATTCACCCCGTATGGATTTAAAGCAGAATCCCTTATACGAGGACTCTTCGCTGGCGCTGCTTGATACCCATTATTACGGCGGTATCAAAAAATACCAGTGGGTGACACTGCCTCTTGCCCTTCATGGAGTTATTGTCAAAAAGGACGGCACAACCGTGACGGTAAATATCGGAGAAAAGGCTAACGATCCTGTATTTGGAGTAAGCGATCTTCTTATCCACCTCGCATCCACACAGATGGAGAAAAAGGGCGCCAAGGTTGTAGAGGGTGAGCAGCTCAATGTTCTGGTGGGCAGCCGTCCCTTATTTGAAGGAGAGGGCAAGGGCAAAAAGCAAAAGCAAAAGCTTGTCAAGAAAAACATCCTTCGTATTTTAAAAGAGACGTATGATATAGAGGAAGAAGATTTCCTGTCGGCAGAGATAGAGGTGGTTCCTGCGGGAGCCGCAAGGGATTACGGTTTTGACCGGAGCATGATAATGGGACACGGGCACGATGACCGGGTCTGCGCTTATCCTTCCTTCTGGGCTTTAGCTCATGCAAAGGCAGGGGCAAGAACCTACGCTGCGCTTTTGGTAGACAAGGAAGAGATAGGCAGCGTGGGAGCTACCGGTATGCAGTCACGCTTCTTTGAAAATACCGTTGCTGAGATAACTGCCCTTACCGGTGAATACTCCGAGCTTAAGGTACGCCGGGCTTTAGCTGAAAGCAAGGCTCTTTCCTCAGATGTATCAGCGGCCTTTGATCCGAATTATCCTGACGTCTCCGAAAAGAATAATGCCGCATACTTTGGCAGGGGACTTGTGTTCAACAAATACACGGGCTCCAGGGGCAAATCCGGCTCCAACGACGCTTCTGCCGAATATATGGCGGAGCTCAGGCGCATATTGGATAACGCCAATGTTAATTATCAGACCTGCGAGCTGGGCAAGGTTGATCAGGGCGGCGGCGGAACCATAGCCTATATTCTTGGCAATTACGGCATGCTGGTTATCGACAGCGGTGTCGCCGTACTCAATATGCATGCGCCCTGGGAGATAATCAGCAAGGTCGATCTGTACGAAGCTTATTGCGGATATATAGCATTTTTGGAAGAAGCATGATGACGGATGCTGATAGAAAAGCTCTTATGGAGATTGCAGATGTGGTTTTTGACGAACCCATGCGCGATCATACTACCTTCAAGGTGGGAGGACCGGCAGAGGCGTTTGTAAGCCCGGACAGGGATGAGCTTCCTCTCCTGCTAAAGTGCGCCAGGGATAGGGATATTCCCGTCATAATACTTGGCAATGGTTCAAATGTCCTTGTATCCGATGATGGGCTGCAGGGATTGGTGATATCCATCGGCAGGAATATTTCCGGAATATCCGTTATTGGTTCTGAAATCACCTGCGGCGCCGGAGAGATGATATCGGCTGTCTCAAGGGCAGCCGCAAACGCCGGATTATCCGGGCTGGAATTTGCCGCGGGCATACCAGGTTCAGCAGGCGGAGCCGTTGTAATGAACGGCGGCGCTTACGGAGGGCAGATTTCAGATGTACTCACGAAGGTTGAGATACTCACAGCCGAGCTTCAGTTTACGACACTTGCAAAGGACGAGCTGGCTCTTGGTTATCGCCACAGTATCTTCATGGAAGAAAAGCACAGGGGCGATATAATCCTGTCCGCGTCAATGGAGCTTACTTTAGGTGACGAGGAAGAGATTTTTGCGGCAATGGAAGACTTTAACGCCAGACGAAGGGACAAGCAGCCGTTAAATTATCCTTCCGCCGGCAGCACCTTTAAGCGGCCCGAGGGATATTTTGCCGGAGCTTTGATAGAGCAATCCGGTCTTAAGGGCTTTAAGTACGGCGGTGCCATGGTATCAGACAAGCACTGCGGCTTTGTCATAAACACCGGGGATGCCAGCGCATCCGATATTTTATATGTAATAAACCACATTAAAGACGTTGTATACGAGAAAACGGGAGTCACTCTCGAAGAAGAAGTAAGGATACTATGAAGCCTCTCATTGTTACAGGAATGTCCGGTGCAGGCAAACACACCGCTATACAGGTATTGGAGGATTTCGGCTATAATTGCGTGGATAATCTCCCCGTACCTCTGCTCAAGCATTTTGTGGATCTGAATTTCTCCGGGCAGATAACGGGCGATGAGGTCAAAAGACCTGCGCAGAAAAATGCCGTAGTCATTGACATACGCAACGGCAGGAATCTGGACATGCTTCAGAGCGTGTTAGATGAGCTTGACGCTGACGGCAAGGGCTTTCTGATAATGTTTCTGGACGCTGAGGACAATGTCCTTATCAAGCGCTACAAGGAGACAAGGCATACCCATCCCATATCAGGGGCGGGACGTATAGCCAACGGGTTATCCGAGGAGAGACGCGCCCTGGCCTTTTTAAAGGAGCGGGCGGACTATGTGGTGGATACGACCCACCTTTTAGTCCGTGATCTGAGGGAAGAGCTTTCAAGAATATTCGTTGACCAGAAGGAATACAAGAACCTTCTTGTAACCATTCTTTCTTTTGGTTTTAAATACGGGATACCCACGGATGCTGATCTGGTATTTGATGTGCGCTTTCTCCCCAATCCCTTTTACGATCTCGCGTTGAGACCGCTTACGGGCAATGACGGACCCATCAGGGAATTCGTTATGAAGGAAAGCGCTGCCAATGATTTCATCATCAAGGTAAATGAGCTGATATCCTTCCTGATACCCAACTACATAAAAGAAGGCAAAAATCAGCTTGTCATATGCGTGGGCTGTACCGGGGGCAAGCACAGATCGGTCACGCTGGCAAACGCGCTGTACGACAGACTGCAGGTTGCCGATGCTCCTTACGGCATCCGCATAGAACACAGGGATATAGATAAGGACGCAAAACGGGGTAAATGAAATGTCGTTTTCCTCACAGGTCAGGCAGGAGCTTGTGCCACTGCAAAAGAAATACTTTACTTTAATTAAAGAAAAGCTTATAGTAAACGGGTTAGAAAACAATTCTTCCAAAGATTCCAACAAACCATGCGAAGAGGACATAAGGGCGAGCATCAGGGGGGCTTTTCTGCTGGGGGGCAGCATAAGTGATCCGTCCAAGTCCTATCATCTTGAGATTGTGGCAAGAAGCGAAGACGAGGCGAAAGAGCTTGCCGCCAACATGAAGCTGTACAATATCGCAGCCAGAATACATCAGCGCAAGGGAAGCTTTGTGGTATACACAAAGGATGGTTCTGATATAGCTACCATGCTTGGGCTGATGGGCGCTCATCATTCCCTTATGGATTTTGAAAATATCCGTATCATAAATGGGATGAGGGGCTCGGTGAACAGGCAGGTCAACTGCGAGACAGCCAATATCAAACGCACAGTTGATACGGCAGTCAGACAGATAGCAGCAATACGCCGCATTGAGGAGGAACAGGGGCTTGACTCACTTCCTCCGCCGCTTAGGGAGATGGCGAGGATACGTCTGGATTATCCTCAGGCATCTTTATCCCAGTTAGGGGAGTACCTGCATCCGCCGGTAGGCAAGAGCGGGGTCAATCACAGGATGCGCAAAATAATGGAAATATCAAACGCTTTAGCTTAATCTTTCTTTGAGGAGGTAAAATTTAATGAAGAAAGACGTAACCATCAATATGGAAGGCTCCATGGAAGCAACCCCCATCGCTCATCTTGTGGCACTCGCCAACCAGTTCACCAGTCAGATATATCTGGAGATGGGCTCAACCAGAGTCAATGCAAAGAGCATCATGGGAATGATGAGTCTGGTATTATCCAGCGGCTCGGTAGTGACTATTGATGCTGCCGGAGAGGATCAGGACGAAGCAGCCACAGCATTGGAAACATTTCTTACAACCTGATCCGCTATGAAACGCAGGCTTTTATTCATCTACAATGCCCATTCAGGTCAGGGCAGGATCAGATCCATTCTGTGTGACATGATTGATGTCATGGTAAAGGGTGGATTTGAGGTAACGGTTTATCCTACCCAGGGGGCACAGGATGCCACCCAAAAGGTTTTAAACGACGGTAAAGGGTATGACCGCATCATCTGCAGTGGAGGAGACGGCACCCTGGACGAGGTTGTCACAGGTATTTTAAGTGCCGGTCTTGATATACCGGTGGGTTATATACCCATGGGTACGACCAATGATTTTGCTTCATCCATAGGAGTGGATGTGAAATGGGAGAATGCGTTAAAGATCGCAGTGGGCGACAATATCTTCAGCAGTGATGTCGGCGGCTTTAGGGATGATTACTTTGTCTATGTTGCGGCATTTGGCCTGTTCACGGAAGCGAGCTATACCACCAATCAGGAATTAAAAAATGTCCTGGGACATGCGGCATACGTTCTGGAAGGTATACGCCAGCTTGCGGATATACCTGTGTATCATATGGAAATATCCGATGGCACAAATTCCTGGGACGGGACCTATATATTTGGCATGATAACAAATTCCATATCCGTTGGAGGGATCAAGGGACTTATTCCCGGGGAAGTTAAGCTTGATGACGGATTGTTTGAGGTTACTCTTGTAAGAGTACCCCAGAATCCCATAGAGCTTTCAGAGATACTGGCTTTTTTTACCAACTTCAACAGAGAGACGTCCATGGTGGATTCCTTTCAGACCTCAGGCATAAGCATATCCTCCGATGATAAGGTTTCATGGACCCTTGATGGGGAGTTTGGGGGAGAACATAATCTCGTAAGGATCAAAAGCATCCCCAAAGCGCTTAAGATTTTTGTTGAATAGATTTTGAGGATAATATATAATGATATAGTGTGATGCCGCACAGGGGTTAATGGCGGCAAGGCACATTTTACATGGTGTTATATTAATTTAATGAAGGGAGAAGACAAATGTTAGTATCGGCAAAGGAAATGCTTGATAAGGCAAAGGCGGGACATTACGCTGTTGGTCAGTACAACATCAACAACCTTGAGTGGACAAAGTCCATTCTGCTGGCTGTTCAGGAGCTGAACGCTCCGGCGATCCTTGGTGTATCTGAGGGCGCAGGCAAGTACATGACAGGCTTTGAAACCGTTGTAGCAATGGTAAAGGCAATGGACAAGTCCCTGGGTATCACTGTTCCCATCGCTCTTCACCTGGATCACGGCACATACGAAGGCTGCAAGAAGTGCGTTGAGGCGGGCTTCACCTCCATCATGTTCGATGGTTCCTCCTACAGCATCGACGAGAATGTTGAGAAGACCAAGGAGCTGGTTAAACTTGCTCATGACAACGGTCTCTCCATTGAGGCAGAGGTTGGCTCCATCGGCGGCGAGGAAGACGGAGTTGTAGGGGCAGGTGAGACTGCTGATCCTGATGAGTGCAAGATGATAGCTGATCTGGGCGTGGATATGCTGGCAGCCGGCATCGGCAACATCCACGGCGCATATCCTCCTGACTGGCAGGGACTTAACTTTGACGTTCTTGCCGCTATCCAGCAGAAGACCGGCACAATGCCTCTGGTTCTTCACGGCGGTTCAGGTATCCCTGATGAGATGGTTCGCAAGGCTATCGACCTGGGAGTTTCCAAGGTTAATGTTAATACAGAGTGCCAGACAGCATTTGCTGCCGCTACCCGCGAATACATCGAGGCAGGCAAGGACAAGCAGGGCAAGGGTTTTGATCCTCGTAAGCTGCTGGCTCCCGGAGCTGCTGCCATTACGCAGGTTGTCAAGGATAAGGCTATCCTGTTCGGTTCTGACGGTAAGGCATGATCTTTTTTACAGGTTTCGTAACGGGGGATACTCTTTTACAGGGTATCCCCGTTTTTCTTTAGGAAGGGAGTTGTATGACCGACAAATATTACAATGTGGCGGATATATTTGGCGAAAATGTGTTCAATGACGCGGCAATGAAAGAGCGTCTGCCGGGCAAGATTTACCGCAAGCTCAAGGAGACCATCAAAAACGGTCACGAGCTGGATCTTGAGACGGCGGATGTGATAGCCCACGAAATGAAGGAATGGGCTATAGAAAAGGGCGCTACCCACTTTACACACTGGTTCCAGCCTCTTACAGGCGTTACAGCCGAGAAGCACGATTCTTTTATTACAGCCCCTATGGAGAATGGCAAGGTTTTGATGAGCTTTTCCGGCAAGGAGCTTATAAAGGGCGAACCGGATGCTTCATCCTTCCCTTCAGGAGGACTCCGGGCCACCTTTGAAGCGAGAGGCTATACGGCATGGGACCCTACATCTCCTGCCTTTGTGCGTCAGGATGCGGCGGGAGCCACACTCTGTATTCCCACGGCGTTCTGCTCCTTTACCGGAGAGGCATTAGATCAGAAGACTCCGCTTCTGCGTTCCATGGAAGCGCTGGACAGACAGACCATAAGGCTGTTAAGGCTGCTTGGGAATACGACTTCTACTTCTGCCACCCCCTCTGTGGGAATAGAGCAGGAATACTTTATCATTGACCGGCAGAACTTCCTCAAACGCAAGGACTTAGTTTACACAGGACGAACCTTAGTTGGCGCCATGCCTCCCAAGGGACAGGAGATGGACGACCATTATTTCGGCGCCATAAGGGAACGCATAGCAGCCTTTATGCGTGATGTAAATACCCAGCTCTGGAAGCTGGGGGTTGCGGCCAAGACACAGCACAACGAGGTGGCACCCGCACAGCACGAGCTTGCTCCTATCTACGCCCAGGCTAATGTTGCAGTGGATCACAATCAGATGATAATGGAGACGCTGAAAAAGGTAGCATACCGCCATGACCTTCAATGCCTGCTTCATGAAAAGCCTTTTGCCGGGGTCAATGGCTCAGGCAAGCATGACAACTGGTCTCTTGTAACGGATGACGGAATAAACCTTTTGGACCCGGGCAAGACACCTCATGAAAATATACAGTTCCTTTTGGTTCTGTGCTGTATTTTAAAGGCCGTTGACGAGCATGCGGATCTGTTAAGGGAGTCTGCTGCAGATGTGGGCAACGATCACCGTCTTGGAGCGGACGAGGCGCCTCCTGCGGTTATTTCCGTATATCTGGGCACCCAGCTTCAGGATGTTTTAAACCAGCTTATAGATACAGGCGCTGCCACCCACAGCATAGGAGAGGAGACTCTGAAGACCGGTGTCAGGTCATTGCCGGATTTCTTAAAGGACGCCACAGACCGCAACAGGACATCACCCTTTGCTTTTACCGGCAACAAATTTGAATTCCGCATGGTGGGCTCGGAGGATTCCGTAGGAGAGCCCAACACAGTAATAAATACCATTATCGCCGAGGCATTTTCCGATGCCTGCGATGTTCTGGAAAAGGCCGATGATATTGATCTGGCAGTCCATGATCTTATCAAGGAATACGCAAGCGCTCACCAGCGTATTGTCTTTAACGGCAACGGCTATTCCAAGGAGTGGATCGAGGAAGCTGCAAGGAGAGGCCTGCCCCACATCAAGAACATGGTGGATGCCATACCTGCCCTCACACA
Organism: uncultured Lachnospiraceae bacterium; assembly: GCA_905233905.1. Classification (GTDB taxonomy): domain Bacteria; phylum Bacillota; class Clostridia; order Lachnospirales; family Lachnospiraceae; genus RGIG4930. Next base: position 12,652 of record CAJOFN010000029.1, on the reverse strand, counting down.
CGAAAAGACCGTAAGGCTCTTTGAGAAATTCGGGGTTCTTACAAGGTTGGAGCTTGCTTCCCGGGCAGAGATAGAGTATGAGATATACGCCAAAAAGATCAATATCGAGGCAAAGACCTTCATAGATATTGCGAGAAAGCAGATAATCCCCGCGGTTATACGTTATACCACCGTGCTGGCGGAATCGATCAACCAGATACGCATGGCAGCGGATGCGGATGTATCTACCCAGACACAGATGCTGCTTGAGGTGTCCGACCTTTTGGCAGGTACAAGGCTTGCCTTATCCAAGTTAGAGCAGGTGGAAAGCGAGGGCTTAAAGGTCGAGGGGGCTCGCGAGAGAGCTGTATATTACAGGGATGAAGTCGCAACGGCAATGGTTACGCTCCGCGCCCACATTGACAAGCTGGAAATGCTTGTTGACAAGGAAATGTGGCCTATGCCCTCTTATGGCGATCTTCTGTTTGAGGTATAGCTATGGTCACGGAATTTGCCTGCGCCAAGATCAATTTAGGGATTGACGTGCCCTTCCGGAGGGATGACGGTTATCATGAAGTAGACATGATAATGCAGTCCTTAAGCCTAAGGGACACCATCATCATAGAAAAGAGGTCTTCAGGATCAGAGGTAAAGCTTGACATCGTATCTGATGAGGGCAGCATAGATGTATCCGCCCTTCCCACAGACGGGAGCAATCTTTGCATCCGTGCCGCGAAGCTTCTGTTAGAGGATAAGGGCATTGACACAGGGATGGATATACTCCTTATAAAGCGGATTCCCTTTGAGGCAGGCCTGGGCGGAGGAAGCAGTGACGCGGCCGCGGTATTAAGGGCAGTTAATTATTTGTATGAGCTGGGCTATAGCCTTGATGACCTGATGAGACTTGGAGCCGGTATAGGCGCGGATGTACCCTTCTGCGTTAAGGGGGGGACAGCCCGTCTTAAGGGCATCGGAGAAAGGTATGAGCCGATGGCAGCAGGCGCCTCGGGAGTGCCGCTTGTGCTTGTGAAGCCTGACTTTGGCATATCCACCGCTGCGATATATAATACCCTTGACAGCGTGGCAGATCCCGTTCATCCGTACATAGACGCTCTTGAGTCAGCTGTACGCAGCGGCAGCATAAAGTCTATAGCAGGGGCAATGGGCAATATTCTCGAGGACGCGGCGCTGCCAGGATATCCCATGATCGCGTCCATAAAAAGCGAGATAAATTCCTACAAAGCCGCAGGGGCGATGATGACAGGCAGCGGCTCCACGGTATTTGGACTGTTTGAAGATGAAAAGGACGCCAGGACTGCGGCAATGAACTTAAAGAAAAAGCATCCCACATGGTTTATAAAAACGACTACCACACAGAATAAGGCAGGAGCGAGTCCATGACCAGCGTTACGATACACAGAACCACAGCTATAAGCCAGGCAGGCGATAGTGACCGTCAGGAGATTGTATTTGTCGGTAATAGGGAGGATGTGGACGGCAGGATAGAGCTTAAATTTGAAGAGGTACTCTCAGCAGGAGAGCCCCCTGTTCCCACGATCATGACCTTGCAGGACCAGGTGCTTACAATGCACAGGGAAACCGACCTGGGGGGAGATATGCGCTTTGAGACAAAGACCTTTCAGGAGCTTTGCTACAACACTCCGGCAGGGGTCTTTTCAATGCAGCTTTATACCGATGCGCTGGATGTGTTCCTGTCACCGGATATAGTCGAGATAGATCTCAAATACAGGCTGTTTTCGGAAGGAGAATTACTATCAGACGTGGATATGGTGATACGCGCCGGCACTGTGACGCCGGCAAGTCTGTATGAGCTCCCATAGGAGCCGGATGACTCCTATCTTGCCTGTCCTCTCATCTTGTTAAGTCTGTCAGCCAGCTTTGCTCTCCAGCCCTTCTTTACGGGTTCGGTGTTGAGGCGGCCGTGAAGTCCCCTTACTCCGGTAAGGTAGAGCCCGCTAACTGTAGCCTTTACTTCTTTTTTCAGGGGGATCGCATCAAATATCTCTTCGGCGCAGATCAGGTTAAGGATCTGGGGACCGGCCTTAACCTTTACGATGGGAAGCTTTGCGCGTCTTGTATACCAGGGAGCTGCGGCTACCACAGCCTCCGGCATTCCGGCATCCTTAAGCTTCAGGCGCTTCTTGTCAATGATGAGCAGTGAGACTGACCTTGCATTGGCCTCTACCTGTGCACGCTGTTCGTCCTGACGCTTTTCCATGCGCTTTCCCAGGAAATAAAGTCCTACTGTAGTTGCGAGCAGGATGGCCATAATTACCAATAAAACTATTACGTGTGTAGACATATCTGATCTCCTTTTACAAATTCAGTGATTAAAACCTTACCATTTCCTATAAAAAAAAGCAACCAATTCAAAATAATCTCTTTTACTTTAAGTATAATTGTGGTATAATTCGTTGGCTAATTATTAGGGAGGTGCCAATATGCGGAGCATATTCTTCAAATGCACCGACCGATTGGTCACGATTGAGGAGCAATCGTGACATTACCTTTATGGAGGTGCTATTATGAAGCATGTTAAAACTTTAAACACAAAGAGATTACAGCACACTATTAAAAAGGGCGGCTGTGGCGAATGCCAGACCTCATGCCAGTCTGCCTGCAAGACAAGCTGTACCGTTGGCAACCAGAGCTGCGAGAAAAAGTAACAGCCCGCGGATCTGCAGTGTGGGATTTCCATAGTTGTATTTTCAGACGAATGGGAGATGACGTCCCCCATTCGTTTTAGTGCTTTTTTTCATGGTACATAGATTTAAGAACAACGGTTACAACATCATATTGGACGTAGGCAGCGGCGCCATCCATGTGGCAGACGATATAATGTACGACATGGTGGCGGTCTTTGAGGGGCGTACAAGGGAGGAAGTGCTTGCCGAGACAGGCAGGGCTCACCCGGATATTTCAAGGGAGGAGCTTTGCGAGGTCTATGAAGAGCTCAACGCTCTGATAGAGGAGGGCAGTCTCTTTTCCGAAGACGACTACGAGGAGAAGGTATTTGACTATTCAAAGCGTCCCGTGGTGGTTAAGGCACTTTGCCTTCATGTGGCTCATGACTGCAATCTTGCCTGCCGCTACTGCTTTGCGGGTGAGGGCAGGTATCACGACAGCCATGGAGACCTGATGAGCTTTGAGACCGGCAAGGCAGCCCTTGACTATCTTGTGGCAAATTCAGGCAGCAGGCGCAATCTTGAGGTTGATTTCTTCGGGGGAGAGCCTCTGCTGAACTTTCAGATGGTAAAGGAGCTTGTGGCATACGGCAGGTCTATAGAGGAGAGCGCAGGCAAACGCTTCCGCTTTACCCTTACCACCAACGGTGTCCTGTTGGACGATGAGGTGCTGGAATTTGCCAACCGTGAGCTGTACAATGTAGTTCTTTCCATAGACGGCAGGAAAGAGGTCAATGACTATATGAGGCCCTTCAGGGGAGGCGGCAGAAGCACTTACGAGGCCATTCTTCCAAGGCTTAAGCGTTTTGTCAAAGGCCGTAAGGGGCAATACTACGTCAGAGGCACCTATACGCGGCACAATCTTGACTTTTCAAGGGATGTGCTTCACCTTGCCGACGAGGGTTTTGACCAGATCTCAGTGGAGCCGGTGGTAGCGCCGGAGTCAGCGGAATACGCCATCAGGGAAGAGGATATCCCCGGGCTTTTTAAAGAATACGACGAACTTGCAGCGGAGCTTGTAAGGAGAAACGGCACGGACAAGGATTTTAACTTCTTCCACTTCATGATAGATCTTGAGGGCGGTCCATGTGTCTACAAGAGGCTTACAGGCTGCGGCTCCGGTACGGAGTACCTTGCGGTCACGCCAAAGGGACAGCTTTATCCCTGCCATCAGTTTGTCGGGAATGAAGCCTTTCTGCTGGGAGATGTCTGGAAGGGGATTAAAAGGGATGATCTGGTAACGAAGTTTAAAGCCTGCAACGTCTATTCAAAGGACAAATGCAGACAGTGCTTTGCCAGGTTCTACTGCAGCGGAGGCTGTGCGGCAAACGCTTGGAATTTCACCGGCGATATTACCGGTACCTACGATGTAGGTTGCGAGCTTCAAAAAAAACGCATTGAATGTGCGATTATGATAAAGGCAGCTTTAAATTCAGAAGGAGACGAGGAACAATGAAACGATTACAAAAGAACACCGGTATAGCGATATTGCTCATACTTATCCTGATCCTTGGGGCGTTGGGCGCTTATGCCGGAACAATTCTCTCATCCACAGGTCTTGGTGAGAACAAGAATATCAAGCTTGGTCTTGATCTGGCAGGCGGTGTCAGCATTACCTATGAGGCTGTAGGAGATACACCCACAGCCGAGCAGATGAACGATACCATCTACAAGCTCCAGAAGCGTATCGAGAACGATCTCGGTTCAGAGAGCTCGACCACAGAGGCTAATGTATACCAGGTGGGTGATGACCGTATCACGGTTGAGATCCCCGGTGTTACAGATGCCAATGCTATGCTGGAGGAGCTGGGTACGCCCGGAGCGCTGTATTTCATCAAAGAAAAAGACGCAGACGGCAATGAGAACTATTCATATGACCAGAATGTTGGGACATATGTATTAAACGGTGAAATATCCGACATGGAAGCCAAGGGATCTATTGTCCTTTCAGGCTCAGAGGTAGCAAGCGCTGAAGCGGCTTACCAGTCAGACCAGACCACCAAGAATCAAAAGCCTGTAGTAGAGATCAGTCTTTCCGAGTCAGGCACTCAGGCATTTGCTGATGCCACCACAGCCGCTGTAGCAGCAGGAGAGACCATTGGTATCTACTATGACGGACAGTTCGTTTCTGTTCCCAAGGTTAATTCAGCCATAACAGACGGCAACTGCATCATCGAGGGCATGGAGGATTATCAGGCGGCAGAGAATCTTGCTTCCTATATCCGAATCGGCGGACTTGATGTAGAGCTTGCAGAGCTTCAGTCTGAGGTAGTCGGGGCTCAGCTTGGTAATGACGCCCTTCGCACCAGCCTTATGGCCGGCGCTATCGGACTTTGCATCGTAATGGTATTCCTTATCATTATGTATCTGCTTCCGGGTGTTGCTGCCGCGCTTGCGCTGCTGTTATATACAGAGCTTATCATTTCCATACTTTATCTGTTCGATATAACTCTTACCTTGCCTGGTATTGCAGGTATAATCCTTTCCATAGGTATGGCGGTGGATGCTAATGTTATCATCTTCGCCCGTATCCGTGAGGAGATAGCAGCCGGCAAGAACGTATACTCTTCCGTGGACGAAGGCTTCAGGAAGGCCATGAGCGCCATTGTGGACGGTAATGTTACCACTCTTATCGCAGCGGCGGTTCTTGGAGTTTTAGGCTCCGGTACGGTTAAGGGCTTTGCTACAACCCTTGCGCTCGGTGTTGTTCTTTCCATGTTCACGGCACTTGTTGTCACAAGGACGATTATGAGAAGCTTCCTTGCTCTCGGATTTACCGATGACAAATATTACGGCAGGGCAAAGGAGCGCAAGACCATCAGCTTCATTTCCAGAAAGACTGTATTCTTTGCCCTTTCACTTATCGTTATAGGCGCGGGAATCGTGGCTATGGGCATAAGCTTTTCTACCAGCGGCAAGGCACTTAATTACAGCCTTGAGTTCTTAGGCGGTACATCCACTACGGTTACCCTCGACAAGGACTATACCATAGCGGAGCTGGATGAGAAGGTAACGCCTCTGGTTTCACAGGTTACAGGTGACAATGATATCCAGATGCAGAAGGTCAGCGGAACTGATCAGGTAGTTATAAAGACAAGAACCCTTGCCCTTGATGAGCGTGAGGCTCTTAACAAGGCAATGGAGGAGAATTTCGGAGCCAAGGAGGAAGAGATATCCTCAGAGAACATTTCCTCAACCATAAGCGGGGAGATGCGAAGAGAGTCAATAGTGGCTGTTCTGGTTGCGGCGTTCTTCATGCTCTTGTATATCTGGCTGAGGTTCAAGGATATAAGGTTTGCGACAAGTGCTATCGTGGCGCTGCTTCATGACGTGCTTGTGGTGCTTGCCCTGTACGCGTGCTTAAGGCTTACAGTAGGCTCAGCGTTTATCGCATGTATGCTTACCGTAATCGGGTATTCCGTCAACGATACCATCGTAATCTTTGACCGTATCCGTGAAAATATGGGCCGTGCCCGCAACGCCAACCGCATGACTCCCGAAGAGCTTGCGAAGCTTGCTGATGAGTCCATTACACAGACTCTTTCGCGTAGTATTTCTACATCCTTTACAACCGCGGTTACAATACTCATGCTGCTGATACTGGGTGTATCCACCATCCGTGAGTTCGCGCTTCCGCTGCTGGCAGGTGTTATCACAGGTACATACTCCTCCATATGCATAGCTACAGAGCTCTGGTATGTGATGAAGCTGCGCTTTAAATCAAAGAAGGATAATGTGCCTGCAAGACATAACGGCAGACATAAGCGTCCCGCACAGAAGGCCAACAAGGAGAATAACGGAGTGCTTGTTTAGGAGGAGCCCTCATGAACGCAGTGAATGATTTTCCATGGCTCCGACGACTGGCCGCCGACCAGAGGGAGGGGGCATTACATATTGTATTAGGAAAGGATTTTTATGTACAAAATAGATGATATAATACAGGTAGATCCGGATATTGCTGACGCCATTCGTGCCGAGTATGACAGGCAGTCAACCCATATAGAGCTTATTGCATCCGAGAACTGGGTATCTCCGGCAGTTATGGCGGCAATGGGATCTGTTCTTACCAACAAATACGCGGAAGGCTACCCCGGCAAGCGCTACTACGGCGGCTGTGAGGTAGTGGATCAGGTTGAGACAAGGGCCATAGAGCGCGCCAAAGAGCTTTTTGGCTGTGAATATGCCAATGTACAGCCTCATTCCGGTGCCCAGGCAAATATGGCAGTACAGTTTGCCATCTGTGAGCCGGGAGATACGGTCATGGGCATGAGCCTTGACCACGGCGGACATCTTTCCCACGGAAGCCCGGTTAATTTTTCAGGCAAGTTCTTCAACATCGTTCCCTACGGTGTAGGAGACGACGGCAGAATTGATTATGACAACGTGCGAAAGATCGCCTTAGAGTGCAGGCCCAAGATGATAATCTGCGGTGCAAGCGCCTATGCCAGAGAGATTGATTTCAAGAGGTTCAGGGAGATAGCGGATGAGGTAGATGCCGTTCTCCTTGCTGATATAGCGCATATCGCAGGTCTTGTGGTTGCAGGACTCCATCCATCACCCATACCTTATGCGCATGTGACCACCACCACCACCCACAAGACCCTTCGCGGTCCCAGAGGCGGACTCATCCTTTCCTCTAACGAGGTAAACGAACGCTTCAACTTTAATAAAGCTATATTCCCGGGAATACAGGGCGGTCCCCTTATGCATGTTATCGCTGCCAAGGCAGTATGCTTCAAGGAGGCGCTTTCGCCGGAGTTCAAGGAGTACATGAAGGCTGTTAAGGACAACGCCCAGGCGCTGGCTAACGGGCTTATGGACAGAGGAGTTAATATAGTATCAGGCGGTACTGACAACCATCTTATGTTAGTGGATCTGGTATCCTTCAACAAGACGGGCAAGGAGATAGAGACCCTTCTCGATCAGGCTCATATTACCGCCAACAAAAACACCGTACCCAATGACCCCAAGAGTCCATTTGTTACCAGCGGCATAAGGCTCGGTACTCCGGCAGCTACCAGCCGCGGCCTTAACACCCAGGACTTTGACCGTGTTGCCGAGGCCATCTCCATCGTGATCAAGGAGGGAGAGGACGGCGTAGGCAAGGCCAGAGCCATAATCGATGAATTGACAGCAAAGTATCCGCTTACCGGGAGAGTATAACAGATGTTAGACATCAGATTTATTAGGGAAAATCCCGACCTCGTTAAAGAAAATATCAAAAAAAAGTTCCAGGAGCATAAGCTTCCTCTTGTGGATGAGGTAATAGACCTTGACAGGAGGATAAGGGCTGCAAAGGGCGAGGGAGATGAGCTTCGCGCTTCACGTAATACCCTTTCCAAACAGATCGGCGCTCTCATGAAGGAGGGGAAGAAGGACGAGGCTGAAGCTGTAAAGCAGCAGGTCAAGGATAACGCTGACCGTCTTGCAAAGCTCGAAGAAGACGAGCGCGTCCTGACAGAGCAGTTCAATGAAAAGATGCTCATTATCCCCAACATCATCGACCCTTCCGTTCCCATCGGAGAGGACGATACCAAGAATGTCGAGATAGAGCGCTTCGGAGAGCCTGTGGTGCCTGATTTTGAGATACCCTATCATACCGATATTATGGCTTCCTTTAAGGGTATTGATCTTGACGCGGCAGGCAAGGTTGCGGGCAATGGCTTCTACTACCTGATGGGAGACATTGCCAGGCTTCATTCCGCGGTAATAGCCTATGCAAGGGACTTTATGATCGGCAGGGGCTTTACTTACTGTGTGCCCCCCTTCATGATCCGGTCCAATGTCGTTACAGGCGTTATGAGCTTTGAAGAAATGGACGCCATGATGTACAAGATAGAGGGGGAGGATCTCTATCTCATAGGTACATCTGAACACTCCATGATAGGAAAGTTCATTGATACAATTAATGACGAAGCCTCACTTCCCTTCACCTATACCAGCTATTCGCCCTGCTTCCGCAAGGAAAAGGGCGCTCACGGCATAGAGGAGAGGGGAGTATA
>CAJOFN010000029.1:0-3910 GCA_905233905.1 uncultured Lachnospiraceae bacterium | reverse complement strand
GACAAGCTCTGGCAGAATACCGTGGATCTTTTCAGGAGCCTTGATATTCCTGTCCGTACCTTAGAGTGCTGTTCAGGGGATCTTGCAGACCTTAAGGTTAAGTCCTGTGATGTGGAGGCATGGTCTCCCCGCCAGAAGAAATATTTTGAGGTGGGAAGCTGCTCCAACTTAGGCGACGCGCAGGCCAGAAGGCTTAAGATCCGCGTCAGGGGTGAGGACGGTGAGAAGTATTTCGCCCACACCTTAAACAACACGGTTGTGGCTCCGCCAAGGATGCTCATCGCGTTTTTGGAGAACAACCTTAACGCTGACGGCTCCGTTAATATACCGGAGATTCTTCGTCCGTACATGGGCGGCACCGAAAAGCTCATACCGGCCTAAGAATAAAGATGCGCGAGATAGAATTTAAAATGGAACGGAAGGAGCTCCTTGAGGTTGTGCGAAAGGATGAGGTCTTTCCCATAACCGAATATGAGCTCCCGGATTCCTGGTATTATGTTCTGGGCAGCGCCTATGCAATGTCCGCCAATTTCCCGGCAAAGGACAGGATAATGGCAGGTGAAGGCAAGGTGCTTGAGGTAAAGGATACTCCCAAGGGATATTTTGTGACAGTAGAGGTGGACGGATGATATCCGAAGCTGCAGTTCAAAGGATAATAACCATTCTTGACGATACCTACGGTACCGATCACAGGATATATCTTACCCATAACGAACCATGGCAGCTTTTGATAGCGGTGATCCTTTCCGCCCAGTGTACAGATGCCAGGGTCAATATAGTTACAAAGGATCTCTTTGTCAAATATCCTGACCTTGCGGCATTTGCGGCTGCTGATGTTTTGGAGATGGAGGATGATATCCGTTCCATCGGCTTCTATCACAACAAAGCCAGAAATATCATTGCCTGCGCGAGACGCTTAGTGGATGAATACGGTGGCGAGGTACCCAGGGAGTTAGATGAGCTTCTGACTCTTCCAGGTGTAGGGAGAAAGACCGCAAATGTGATACGGGGCAATGTCTACGGAGACCCCAGTATTGTGGTCGATACCCACGTAAAGCGTATTTCAAAGAGGCTTGGCCTTACAGAGCATACAGACCCTAAAGACGTGGAATTTGATCTTATGGAGGTTCTGCCCGAGGATCACTGGATACTTATAAACATACAGCTTATTGCTCATGGCAGGTCTGTCTGCATGGCAAGAAATCCAAAGTGCAGCGGCTGTCCGCTGTATGATGTCTGTATCTCAAAAGGGGATTTTTGAGAACCATGTTTCCTTTTCTGACTGTCTTTATCATTTTTCTTTTAGTGGTGTACTTTTACCGCGCCTACAATACCAAAAAACGTGAAAAAATAGTCGCTGCCTTCTGGGAGCGTGAGGAACAGGCAAAGCACACTCCTGCAAAGGATCTTTCCCAGGCCGGCTACATAACTGTTCCAATAGATTCCTTTCCGCTGGGCAGGTGTGACAGCGATGAGGTCATGCTCATTGAGGAGGAGCTGTTAAGGCTGTCCAAAAAACGTCTTTTAAATCTCAACGGCATGACAAATACCGATGTCAGGATAGAATACGGTACCTCCAATTTTGATGCGGTATGCGCCATGGGAGAGGATTTTGACAGGCTTATTGTACTGCTCTGTGACTACGCCAAAGCCCTTATAGAGAACGGTTTTACCAAAGAAGCCTGCGTTGTGCTGGAGTACGGAGCGGATATAGGCTCCGATGTTTCCGAAAATTATACCCTGCTGGGGGAATGTTACCATGAAAACAGCATGGACTTACAGCTTGACGAGCTTATTCGCAGGGTAGAGGAGTCTGAGATCATACGCAGGCAGAGCGTGCTGGAACAGCTTAACGGCTTGAAAAATAAGTGATTTACAAGTATAATGAGGTGATTGCTTTTTGTAGGGGTATTGTGTCCCGACGGGTCTTACAGGTTGTTCTATGCTTTATAATATTCATTATGACGTATGCGCCCTCGTCATCTCAGTGATGACGGCCGTCTGCGTTTTGACCACCAAGGACATACAGCGTCGAGAGAACCGGGTCTTTTTGCTTATAGTATTAAACGGCCTTATTTCTGCTATCTTTGACATTGCCAGCGCCTACGCTGACTCTTATCCCACATCTGTACCGTATATTCTTTTAACCGGCTTTTCATTCATATATTTTCTTGTCCATAACTGTGTTGCCATACAATTCTATGTTTATATCCTTATGATCAACGGCAGGGATGTGAAGCTTGGTCTTAAGAATTTTGCCCCCTGGATGGTTCCGTGGGCTATAAGCATGGCTTCCATTCTCTTAAATCCCTTTTTCCACTGGATATACTATTTTGATGAACAGTTAAATTACTGCCACGGGCCGATGATCTGGATATTATATGTTTCCGCTATGTTCTATATCGGGCTTGCGGTATTGTATGTTATCCGTTTCGGCAGGGCAGCGCCCTGGAAGCGCAAGGCGCTGCTTTTAAGCTTTGTTCTCTCTGCGCTGTTTACCGTCGCGTTACAGTTAATATTCCACAATCTTCTGGTAGAGCTGTTCTTCCAGTCGGTTATCTATCTGGGGATATTAGTATCCATAGATGATGAGGACGCCACATATGACCTGGTCACCAGGGTATACAACCGCAAGACCTTTTTGGAGGATACCCAGGTACGCATGATAAATGGCAACAGATTTGATATCATAGTGCTAAAGCTGCTGAATATCGACTATTACCGCAGCTCCATGGGTATTGAGGTCATCAATGAGATAACCTACGAGATAGCTCACTGGCTTGACAGCCTGGATAATGCCGCAAAGGTCTATGATCTGGAAAGTGGTGTATTTGCTTTCCGTACCGACACCCAGGATGAGGTCTTAACAGATGCGCTCAGGGATATTTTAAATGAGCAGTTCCAGCTTGACTGGATACATGACGAGCTGTCGATCCAGTTCAATGTACAGATCGCCGTGGTTCATATCCCGGATGATGTGGATACCATCGAGCAGCTTGTGGGTCTTATTGACAGACAGTATTCCATCGGCGGGCGCACACGTATCGTAGAGGCCAATGAGTTTGAGAGCTTCCGCAGGGAGACTTTAGTAGAAAACGCTCTCCACAAGGCGATAGAGAACAGGCTGTTTAAGGTTCATTACCAGCCCATCTGGGACAGCGCAACCGGCAGGATACATTCTGCCGAGGCATTGGTAAGGCTTATTGATGATGAGCTTGGTTTTATCTCCCCTGAGGAGTTTATACGCATAGCTGAGCATAACGGCACCATAATCGCCATTGGAGAGATCGTATTTGAGGAAGTATGCCGGTTCATAAGGGATGCGGATCTGGACTCTCTTGGAATGGAGTTTGTAGAGGTAAACCTCTCTGCGGTTCAGTGCATGCAGCATGATCTGGGGGATTACATCATAGATACCATCAACAGCTACGGTATTGACGGTTCACAGATCAATCTTGAGGTTACGGAGTCCGCGGCAGTCCAGAACGAGGATGTACTCCTGCGCTCAATGAAGCAGATGAGGGAGAAGGGCATAACCTTTTCCATGGACGACTTTGGCACAGGCTACTCCAATCTCCAGAAGATATTTTCAATGGGTTATGATATAGTAAAGATAGACAAGAGCATCCTCTGGGCTTCAGATGAGGACTTTTCTGCCAGGGTACTGCTGGAAAGCACCATCCAGATGATAAAGGACATGGACCGCCGCATAGTTGTGGAGGGCGTGGAGACAGAGGAACACCGCAATACGCTCAAATATCTGGGGGTTGATTTCCTTCAGGGCTTCTTCTTCTCAAGGCCTCTTGCGGAGAAAGAATTTGTGGAATATGTTAAGAAATTCAATCATGTATAAAAAAGGAGGGTACATTATGAGAACAAGCGGAGTGTTGATGCCTATTTTTTCGCTTCC
>CAJOFN010000028.1 GCA_905233905.1 uncultured Lachnospiraceae bacterium | reverse complement strand
CATTCAGCAAAATAAATATCCCAATTCCCATAGGTTTGTGATTTTAAAGAAGAGATCAGTTCATTAAGATAATCCGGATCGGTTTTATAAACTGCCGTAACAAAATGAAAGGCGGGCAGCTTGGTCTTTGAGTCAATATAAGAGCTGTATTTTTGCCTCTGGCTGTTTAATTCGTCCTTTTTCAGCTCATTTTCCTTCAAAAAGATACTGTAATCCCTTGCGGACTGCTCTCCGTAATGTGCGGCAAAGGAACCCTCAGCTTCTAATTTGTTCAGATTATGACGGTAAATACCCCTGAGAAAGCGCAAAAAACCGCCTGTTTTTCCGGGGGAATCCATGACCCTACGCTTGTAATAGGTGTATTTTTTGTAGGTTAAAGTGTGAGTCTCACCGTCATCTGTAGTCACGCGTACCTCTATGGGAAGTATCTTCTCAAAATCACTCCGTGGCAGCGTAAAATTAAACCCGGGAACCAATTCCTTTGCCTCCGGGTAAACCCATATTATATCAGGCCGCTGTTCTTTGTTGTAGGAAAGCTCCTTTGGAGAGGTTCTGTTGGCAAGAGAATAAAGCCTGATCTCTATATCCTTTTCCGCCATGACCCAGCCGCGGAACATGCAGACATCACCGCCGGTATTAACAGGCTCGATTTCAATTTTGACCTTACTCATAAGTGCCTCCTGTTATAAGGAATACTGATAGAAAAATCCCCATGCTTTCGGGATAGATTTATATTGTAAAATGGGTCGATCCCCTTTCTCTGGGGATGTAATTCATATAATTTCTTTAATGAACGCCTGTCCCTTTTTCGGGGATAAAAGCAGGTATAATTATATGTAAGCACAACATCGTTTCTGACAACATTATAATATCCTGCGTCCAGCAATTTAAAGCAAAGCTCCACATCACTGTAATACCGGGGCAGGGTTTCTTCAAAGCCTCCTATGGAATCAAATTTCTTTCGCTCTACCATAAGACAGCCTCCGGATACGGCGGAGTAATTATATTCAACAAGATTTCTGCTAAAATAAATATCCCTGTCCCGGTCGTCAAAACGATGGAGGGCAGGTATCGGACCGGATGGCAGATTAAGTATGCCTGTATGCAGGATATGAATTTTGTCAGGATAGTATAGCTTGCAGCCGACTGCTCCTGTATGCTTAAGCCGGCAGTGTCCGAGCATATGCGAAAGCCAGTCAGGATCTTTTATCTGAATCTTACCATCAAGAAACAGCAGGAATTCTCCATCAGTATTTCCTGCAGCTAAATTATATGAGGCAGAAGTATCGTCACCGGCTACTGTAATATCGTAATTCTTATAGGCTGTTACAGTCTGTATATCGTCAATTATCCTGTCTGAAGAGGTGATGATACTGACCTTAGGCTCGCCTACGGGCTCATAGACTATGCGGTACTGCCTTGCCTTTTCGACCCAGCTTGTGTATCCCGGCTGCTTTCTACGCTTAAGGGCATCCTCCTTGGTCTGTACGGTAGTGTCAAGGACATAAGGCTTGGAAGACAGGGTCTTGGCTGTGGAGCCTCTGCTTTCTCTCCAATGGTACAGGATTTTGGGAATATGGGCTATGCGCCGGGTGTGTTCCATCAGACGCAGGATGAGATCGTAATCCTGTGAGCCTTCATAACCCACGCGAAGTCCTTTCATTTCTTCCAGCAAAGAGCGTCTGAATACGGAAAAATGGCAGGTATACATCATGGACATAAAGGTATCCGGCGACCAGTCAGGTTTAAAAAATGGTTTTTTGCGGATTCCCAGATGTTCCGTGAGCATATCCTCGTCGCTGTAGATATAGTCCGTATCGGGTGCCGAGTTTAGAACACGGGCGACCTCGTAGAGAGCATTTTCGGAAAGTGTATCATCGCAGTCCATGAATGCCACGAATTCACCTCTTGCCTGTTTTATTCCGGTATTGGTACAGCGGGAAATATGTCCGTTTGTTTTACGGTATATGATATGTATCCTGTCATTTGAATTAAAGGAATCAAGGGTTTTTTGCACACTCTTTAAGGTGGAATGGTCATCAACAAGGATAAGCTCCCAGGCTGTATAAGTCTGTTTTATAACTGAATTGATGCATGCTCTTAAGATACCGGGCTTTACGTTATACACCGGAACAACTACAGATATGAGCGGTTTGCGGGAAAGCTCTTCTGCCCCCGGGGTGTTGCGTTCTTCGTGCCGTATCCATTGCATATATCTTTGCTGGGAAAGATATGCAGACCATATTTTATTTATGAAAGCTTTAGAAACGATCATTGTGCTATAATACAGTTCTTTCGTGTTTTGGTGCCTTGTATTATCTCACATTTTTTGGGGCATGTCTATAAAATTGACAAAAGCGGCAATAAATATTATAATCACAAATTGTTTTTGCAATTTTTGAAATGATAGATAAAGAGAGGTTTTATGAAAAGAATACGCATGATAGCCTTTTTGTTATCTTTGTCGGTTTTTGTTTCTCTTTTTTCGGCGCCTTGTGCAGAGGCTGCAAAGAAGAAAGCAAAAAAGCCAAAGGTAGTGACAGGTACATTAGATACCATAAAGGACGAATATGCCATAGAGTCTGATATTGTGGTTCGGGGTCATGGTGATGGTTACCATGTCAAGCTGGTTCTGCTCGCTCCCGACGGACATGAGCATGGGGTTTCCTTTGGTCTTCAGTATGACGTTGATGCCTTGCCGCCTTATGACCACAAGCTGGCTCTGCTTTTTGAAAATATTTATTCAAACAAGCATGAACCGGGAGAGCAGGTATACCACAGGCCGCTGAATGTAAAGCTCAAGCCCGGCAAGAAATACCACCTCATGCTGACAATGAACAGGGAGGATGGGGTTGCAAGCGCCTACTTTAACAAAAAGCGGGTTGGCGTTTACAGGAATAAAAAGATGGCTAATATGCCCCTTCAGCCGCAGGTTGAGGTGTCCGGCAAGCACAACGGAGACAGGGTCAGAGCTGATTTTACAAATATCAGGGTGAAGGATGACATGGTAGATACCGTTGAGGCTTTTTTAGCGTATCCCATTAACACGGCCTCAAAGATCAAAAGCGAGATCCACAGCAACAGCCATGTTACCCTAAGCGGAGTCCTGACCGGGCTGAAGCCTGGAGAGGACTGGGACAGCGCTTATGACAGGGTTTCCGGTATAGTAAGATATACATTTGAATAAGAATCGCCTTAACCTAAAGCCTGGGAAATATCAGCAATAAGATCCCCGGCGGATTCCAGGCCGCAGGATATGCGTACAAGTCCGGCGGGGATTCCGGCAGCGTCAAGCTGCTCGTCTGTCATCTGGCGATGTGTAGAGGTTGCCGGATTCAGGCAGCAGGTGCGTGCGTCGGCAACATGAGTCTCTATTGCGGCAAGCTTCAGCTTGCCGAGGAATTCTTCGGCACCTGATCTGCCGCCTTCCATTTCAAAAGATACCACTCCGCAGCATCCGTCGGGGAGGTATTTTTTTGCAAGCCTATTATAAGGATCACCGGAAAGACCGGGATAGCTTACGGCCTTTACCTTGTTGTGTCCTTTTAGAAACTGTGCTACAGATAGTCCGTTGGCGCTGTGTCTCTGCATCCTGATATGGAGAGATTCAAGGCCAAGATTCAGAATATATGCGCTCTGGGGGGACTGGATACAGCCTAAATCACGCATGAGCTGGGAGGTGCATTTGGTGATGAAGGCTCCCTCAAGGCCGAATTTTTCTGTATAGACGATACCGTGATAGGATTCATCAGGAGTAGTAAGCCCTGGAAATTTCCCGGCATTTGCGTTCCAGTCGAAGCTTCCGGAGTCTATGATAGCGCCGCCTACGGCAGCTCCGTGCCCGTCCATATATTTGGTTGTGGAATGTGTTACGATGTCCGCGCCCCATTCAATAGGGCGGCACAGAACCGGGGTGGGGAAGGTGTTGTCTACAATGAGGGGAACGCCGTGCCTGTGGGCCGCGTTTGCAAATTTTTCAATGTCAAGTACGGTAAGGGCAGGATTGGCTATTGTCTCCCCGAATACTGCGCAGGTATTGTCCCTGAAAGCGGCGTCAAGCTCTTCCTCAGTACAGTCGGGAGAAACAAAGGTGGCATCAATCCCCATTTTCTTCATGGTTACAGCTATAAGGTTAAAGGTACCGCCATATATGGAAGCAGACGATACAATGTGGCTGCCTGCCTCACAGATGTTGAAAAGCGCCATGAAATTGGCTGCCTGCCCGGAGGAGGTCAGCATACCCGCGGTTCCGCCCTCAAGGTCTGTTATCTTTGCTGCCACGTAATCATTGGTGGGATTCTGGAGGCGTGAATAAAAATATCCGCTTGCCTCAAGATCGAACAGCTTGCCCATGTCTGCGCTGGTATCGTATTTGAAGGTGGTGGATTGAATGATCGGAATCTGGCGGGGCTCACCGTTTGAAGGGGTGTAGCCGCTCTGAACACATCTGGTATCTAAATTGAATTTACTCATGGAATTACCTCAAAATGTTATAGCTTGACAAAAATCATCGATACTGATAGAATACCATCTTGCATGGAATTGCGTGGCGCCATAGCCAAGGGGTAAGGCAAGGGTCTGCAACACCCGTATCCCCGGTTCAAATCCGGGTGGCGCCTATTTTTTATATTATTATGTTCCCTTAGTTAAATGGATATAACAAGTCCCTCCTAAGGATTAGTTGGGGGTTCGATTCCCTCAGGGAACGTCAAAGCCAGAATTCTTAATAGGATTTTGGCTTTTTTATAACGCTTTAAAGCTTTTTACCGCAGAGGGGACATCATCTGCGTCGAATATGGCGCTTCCTGCCACTAATATGGTAGCGCCGGCTTCCACGCACTGGGGGGCAGTGCTGTTTAGCTTAACACCGCCGTCTACGGAAATGTCCGTATCAAGACCGCGCCTGTCACATTCACTGCGAAGCTTGGATATCTTTTCAAGGGTCCCGGGGCGGAAGCACTGGCCGCCATGTCCCGGGGTGACACCCATGACAAGTACAAGGGACAGGTCTTCAAGGAAGGGATATACTGCCTCGACGGGAGTATCGGGATTGACCACAAGCCCCACATCCTTGCCCAGAGCTTTTATGGAAGCAATGGTGGAACGGATGCTGTTGGCAGCTTCGACATGGAAGGATATGCAGTCTGCCCCTGCGTCCGCAAATTCCCTGACAAAATGCAGAGGTTCGGTGATCATCAGATGCACGTCCATATACGCATCGGGGAGAGCCTTCCTCAAGCTTACAAGCACAGGGAGGCCAAAGCTTAAATTGTCCACAAAATGCCCGTCCATAACGTCAAAATGTATCATGTCAGCGCCTGCGTCCAATACCTTTTTGCAGTCTTCGCCCAATTTGGCAAAATCCGCTGACAAAACAGATGGTGATACCTTAGCCATAATATCGCTCCTGAATGATTGTTTACATATAATAACGATCAACAGACGGTATTATACTACATTTAGGTGTAGTGGTCAAAAAATATCAAAATGTTGTAGGAGGTAACATGGATTTTGTAATGATAGAAACCGGATGGCTCTCGATCATACCGCCTGTACTGGCGATCACACTGGCTCTTGTAACAAAGGAGGTGTACTCGTCGCTGTTCATCGGCCTTTTCTCAGGTGTACTGATCTATTCGGTTTTCGATGGGGGAAGCATCTTTTCGGCAGCGGCCCTGACCTTTGACATGATGAGCTCCAAGATTTCGGATAATTCTTATATGATCATCTTTTTGGCGCTTTTGTGGGCAGTGGTCATTCTGGTGAGCAAATCCGGAGGAAGCTATGCCTACGGGAAATGGGCAGGAAGCAAGCTAAAGAGCAAAAGCTCAGCGGCTCTTGCCACATCACTGCTCGGAGTAATGGTTTTCATAGATGACGGCTTTAACTGCCTTACCGTAGGAACAGTGATGCGGCCTATCTTTGACAGGTTAAGGATCTCCCGGGAAAAGCTGGCGTATATCATAGATGCCACAGCCGCTCCTGTATGTATAATCGCGCCGGTTTCGAGCTGGGCGGTTGCGGTGGCAAGCGAGGTAAGTGAAAAGGGAGGCTTTAATATATTCCTGTCAACCATTCCTTATAATCTATATGCCATTTTTACGATCTTTATGGTTATTTTCCTGAGCATTACGGGGAAGGATTTTGGCCCCATGAAAAAGGCTGAGGAAGTGGCAGCACAAAGCGCCCCTTCCGATATGGATACTGAATTTAAGGAGAGCAGGGGAAAGGTATATGATCTCGTTCTGCCAATTCTTGTGCTTATCATCTGCGCCATTACAGGGATGGCATATGTGGGCGGCTTCTTTGAGGGAGTAAGCTTTTCTGAGGCTATCGGCTACAACCCCACCGCAGGCCTTTCGCTGGGTGCCTTTGCCGGCCTTATCACGGCTATGCTCTTATATATACCGCGCAGGCTCATGACCCCCAAAGAATTTGTGAATTATATTGTAGAGGGTATCAGCAATATCGTTCCGCCTATGATGATCCTTATTCTGTCATGGAGCCTGGGAGGGGTATGCAGACAGCTTATAGGAACGGGTGAGTTCATATCAGGCTTTGTGAGCAGCGTAAATATGCCCATGGGCTTTCTGCCGTTCATCCTGTTTGTAATAGCTGCCCTTATGAGCTTTTCAATGGGAAGCTCCTGGGGAACCTTCGGGATGCTGATACCCATTGTTACAATGATATGCAGCGTCCCAAGCGCGGCAGCCTATCTTATCCCGGCGCTTGGGGCTACCCTTGCGGGCTCGGTGTACGGGGATCACTGTTCCCCTATATCTGATACGACGATCTTAGCCTCCACGGGAGCGGAATGTGAGCATATAAAGCATGTCCAGACCCAGCTTCCCTACGCGACGCTTGTGGCGGCAGTATGCGCGGCAGGCTATCTGATAGCAGGCTTTACGCTTATGCCGTGGATAGCTGTCGCAGGCGGGATCTTACTGCTTGCCATTTCAGTAATGCTCCTTGGCAGCAGAAAGGATACTTAAGGAATCACTGTGTCAAGCAGTATCCGGTCCGTTATGTAATAATAAAAACCGTGGTTTTTGCAGTATTTTTGGATTTTTTTTGAAAGCTGTTCATCTGACGTATATTCCAGCAGGTAGATATCCATGCCCTTTTGGGCATACTTCTCAACGTATTTTTTGAAGTATTTTCTGGAATCCTTGCTTGATACAGTCAGTGACCTGCCGTCCACGGTAAAGGCGCCGTATATGTTTTCCTGATTGATACCCGATGCGATGGAGAGGGGATTGCCCATAGTTTTGTTGTATTTGTTAATAAATACATCACCGCCGTTGATGATCACCGGTATGTTGTATTTTGCAATGCCCTCCAGTATCGCGCAAAGGCCGTTGAAGATACTGTCATTTTTGTTGTAGAAATACACGTCGCAGTTATCTATGAACAGGCCGTCTACGTTCTTTTTCTTAAGCTTTGGCACAAGCTTGTTTAAGATCAGCTTCTGCCATTTGTCTGCGGACACATCTACCCAGACCTCATCATCCCAGCCGGCATATTTGCCCAGGGAAAGCTCCTTGTACTTGTCGTAGTAAGACCTGAACCTTTCGAGGGAGCCTATGTTAAGGTATGAGTAAACGATGTGACCCTGTTTACGGAAATCTGAGATCTCCTTCTTTGAGCGGTAGGAAGCGTCAATAACTACGATGCGGTAATCCTTAAGGTCGCCTAATGCACCGTCATATCCGAGAAATACCCCGTAATCATGCTTGAAGGTGCTTGCATTAACGGCAGCGGCGCTCCTTCCGATACCGAAAAAGCAGGCGGACAAAATAACAGCCAGCGCAAAGGTGAGTGCAAGGATTTTCTTTGTGTTCATTATATACATCCCCTTCCTTTTTCTATCCTTCTGCCATAATTAAACACATATCATATTTTATCTGTTATTTCAAGGGGTTTTGTGTTATGCTTATAAGGTCTGGCATTTCAGGGGTTTTTGTCAGGCAATACATACGAATCGAGGGGAATATTTTGATCAAGGGGATGGCAAGTATTAAGGGACTTGCAGTGACTGCGGCAGTGCTGTTCATTGCGGTTTTTAACTTCACGTTACCTGTTTTTGGAACAGATACGTCAGATAACAGAGAGAACCTAACCGTCGGGGTGCCGGCTGAACGGTGTCCCATGTTTTACAGCGATCCCGATACGGGAGAGATTACCGGTATTGGGGTAGACCTGGTGCGCATTGCTGCTGATAACGCAGGTTATAATACAACCTTAAAATTCATCGAAGAGGCGAATCTGATGCAGGCGCTTGACAGTGATTCTTATGATGTTGTCATGCCCTTTGGCAGTGCCATTGAAAGCGCTTCGGGAAAGCCGTCTGTTGTTTCCGATAACCTTATCCAGACGCCGTTTACGCTGGTTACGGCAGACAATCATGAGCTCCCTCAGTTAAATGCCATGCGTGTCGGCATGCTTACTTCTCTGGAAGCCGCAGCCAAAACCGTTAGCCAGACCTTCCCGGGAATAGAGATCAATCTCTACGAGACCACTGAGGATTGTGTAAATGCGTTAAAAGCAGGTGAAGTGGACGCGCTGATGCATAATTCCTATGTATGGAGCTATATTCTTCAAAAGCCGGCTTATTCCAAGCTCAAGGTTCAGCCTACCACCATGTTTTCCATGGACTTTCGCGTGGGCACCATAGATGATCCTGAGGGGAGAGAGGTGATCAGGCGTTTAAACGAGGGCATTGCAAAGATACCGGACACACAGAGGCAGGCTGTCGTTTTGGATTATACCTCCAGAAGACTTTACAAATATAATTTCTTTGACTATATCTATCAGTTTGGAGCCGTAATTGGCGTATTTGTAATAATAACCATCCTGGAAATAAGCGCCAATACAAAGCTTTACCATGCCAAGAAGGCATCCGAAGAGGCTTCCAAGGCCAAGACCATGTTTCTGGCAAATATGTCCCATGAGATCAGAACTCCCATCAACAGCATCATGGGAATGGGTGAGCTCATATCAAGGGACACAAAGGATGGAAAGCTTCAGCAGTATGCTTTCAGCATCAATAGCTCGGCAAATTCCCTTTTGTGTCTTGTTAATGATATCCTTGATTTCTCAAGGATGGAGGCAGGAAAGCTAAAGCTGCGCCATGACGCATATCATCTTGCCAATCTACTTACGGACGTTAATATGATGATAAAGGAGAGGGCGGAAAGCAAAGGTCTTTCCTATGAGGTCAAGGTTGACAGCAGTACCCCCGAAGAGCTGATCGGAGACGAAACAAGGCTCAAGCAGGTGATGATCAATCTCCTTACAAACGGCGTGAAGTACACCCACGACGGATCTGTGCATCTGATGGTAGGGTTTGAGGAAGCCGGAGGCGATGCCATAGATCTGAAGATCAATGTCAAGGATACAGGCATAGGCTTAAAGCAGGAAGAGATCGACAGGCTGTTTAAGGCTTTTGAGAGACTGGATGAAGACAGGAACAGAACCGTTGAGGGTACAGGGCTTGGCATGAGCATTGTAAAACAGATCCTGGATGCGATGGACAGCACCCTCGAGATCAACAGTGTCTATGGCAGCGGAAGCGAGTTTTCATTTGTTGTAAGGCAGCAGGTGGCAAGTTGGGAGAAGATTGGGGATTACGAATATTCCGCGGAGCGCATAGCCTTAAAGCACAACGCGTATCAGCCGGGCTTTATCGCTCCAGATGCAAAGATCCTTTATGTGGACGATACAGAGATGAACCTTATGGTTCTTACCGGTCTGCTTGAGCAGACCAGGGTACAGGTAGATACCGCGGCCAGTGGGGAGCAGGCTCTGAAGCTGTTGGACAACACCGTATATGATGTTATGCTGATAGATCATCGCATGCCCAAGATGGATGGTGTTGAGCTTTTGGGACGCATAAAGGGAGCTTCTGATAATCCCAATCGCAACAGCGCAAGCATCGCCCTGACGGCAAATGTGGTTGAGGGAGAAAGGGAGATCTGCATCAATGCGGGATTTGATGATTATCTTGAAAAGCCAGTAAATGGAAAACGGCTGGAAGAGATGCTCATAAAATATCTTCCCAAGGACAAGCTTTTAGAAAAAAATGCCGGCGATAGGCAGGATGATAACAGCGCCTATGGGGATGCTCTTATAAGGCTTCAGGACAAGGGCTTCATAAATATAGAAGATGGAATAGAATATGCCGGTTCATATGATATGTTCATAAAGACCCTGAAGTTTTTCAGGGATTCTGTGGATAAGAAGGCGGATGAGCTGGATGCGTTATACAGGGCAGGGGATATTTCCGATTATACCGTCAAGATCCATGCATTAAAGAGTACATCAAAGGTCATCGGGGCATATGAGCTTTCCGAAAAAGCAAGGCTTTTAGAAACAGCCGGCAATGATAAGGATACAGATTATATTAAGGATAATCATGGCAGCACCTTAAAGCTTTATCGAAGCTATAAGGATATGCTTTCAGAGGTATAGGTTAGGAGATATATGGACAGTAAAGCAGAAAACACCCGTGAAAATGTAATAGTACGGGCAAGTGTTATAGGGATTCTCGCAAATGTATTTCTTGCGGCTTTTAAGGCCGTTGTAGGCATGATTCGGTGATCTCTTCAGCGACCCTAATGGCTGCCCTGATCTTTATTTTTGGAGGAATATCCCTTGAAGCGTACCTGGGTGCGGTCATATCCGTTATCATAATAAAGGCGGGCTTTGATATGCTTTCGGAAACAGTTTCCAAATTGCTCGGAGAGCCGGGAGACTATGAGCTGTTTCAGAACATTAAGGAAACCGTGGCATCCTTTCCTGAGGTTAGGGGAGTTTATGATCTGGTGCTTAACAATTATGGACCGGATACCTACAATGGCTCCGTTCACATCGAACTGGACGACGACTATCCAAAGTACAAATTAGACGAGCTTACCAGGGATATAGCGGTGGAGGTCTTTAAACGGAACCGTGTTATCCTTACAGCGGTGGGCATATATCTGGTCAATACACAGGACAAAGAGATAGTAAACCTGCGCAACGAGATCAGCAGAAAGGTTTTGGCAAACAAATATGTCCGGCAGATACATGCCTTCCACTATAACACGGAGAAAAAGACAGTACGGTTTGATGTAGTTATAAGCTTTGATCTTACACTGGATACTGATTACGGGGAGTTAAGCGGATATTAGAGGTTATCAGGAGAAGCAAAATGTTAGAGACAGGGATAAAAGGAAGCAAAGAGATAGTTGTGACTGAGGATATGTCTGCCGATAGAATGGGAAGCGGACTGCTGGAGGTCTACGCGACCCCTTCACTGATCGCGCTTGCGGAAGAGACTGCATGGAGAAGCGTAGCAGACCGTCTGGAGCCGGGGCAGGGAACCGTTGGCACCAAATTAGACGTGGCGCATATAGCGGCTACCCCCATCGGGATGAAGGTACGCTGTGAGACGGAGCTTGTGGAGGTTGACAGGAGAAGACTTGTTTTTAAGGTCTTTGTATATGACGAGGTTGAAAAGGTCGCGGAGGGAACTCACGAAAGATTTATCATTGACAGCGACAGATTTTTGGAAAAGGCGAACAAAAAGAAGGGATAGAGATCAAATAAATTCTATATTCAGATGATCGTTATAGCTTGAGGCATCATTGCAGGCTCTTTCAAGATTGCGCATGAATTTTGCGCCGATAACCGCGGAAGCAGTATCACAGCCTGTAAAGGTGATCCTGCAATCGTATGGCAGCTCGGTCAGGACATCATAAAGCGCATCGAGATTATAGCCGTAGTATTCAGGAAATTGCAGCTCCTGTGCGAGCATGGAGTGAATGTCATCAGGTGAATAGCACTCTTCAAGGTCAAATGTATATTCCTTTGTTTCGTTCATGTTATTATTCCTCTTGCGCGTACAATAATTCAAAGCTGTTGTAGTGGTCTTCGGTATAGAATATCAGCCCGTCATTGGAGTACACTATCCTCTTGGCACCCCGGGAATTGGCATTAAGCGTATCTATGTCACATTCATGGTACTCCCTACCGGAAGCTTCGGGCAGATGGCCTTCATAGTTGCCGAAATGATCTCCGCCGATACATTTGCCGGGGGCGTAGTCCTTGAGAGAGCCGCCCTGCCAGCCCAAAGCCTGTGCTTCTTTTTTGGTAATGAAATTATCCGGCAGATGTTCAAAGGTGTGGATATATAAGGCGACATCGTCTTTAGAGGTATAGGTGCCATCCTCGGAAACGGATACGTCAGGTGTGGATTCTTTCGATTTGTCTGGTTCCTCTTGTTCTTCTGATGGAGATTTTTCATCATCGGGTTCATCTTCCGGGGATACGGTTTCGGAAGCATTTTCAGTGGGGCTTTGATTCCGGGAAGATATGGAAGATGGACCACATGCTGAAAAAAAGAGCATTGACGCAATGATCAGCGGCAGAAGGAACAAAAATTTTTTGGGTATCAGCTTTGACATAATATTCTCCAAAGGTGAGATTTGTCTTGTGTTTAACCAGAGATTAGTTTATAGTTTCGGTTAGGTGTTGTCAAGGAGGAGCCCTGATGACATACCGATTGGAGGAGCCCTGATGACATAAAAGGGAGGAGCTTGAATATGGAGATAATATACGAAAACGAGGTTAAAGCCCTTGGTGCCTGTGTGGAGGAGTTTGCCGACGGCAATATGTTCATCATCTTTGGCGAGAACGCGCCGGATGAGCTGAAGGATTACTGTTATCTGGTAAGCGTCAATCCCATTAACGGCACCATAGCTGCAGGACAGTATTTAAAGATTGATGATAAGGAATACAGGATCACTGCAGTGGGAGAAGAGGCTCCCGTGACCCTTGCGGGACTTGGCCATATGACGATCAACATGAACGGCGCTACTGTAGTGGAGCTTCCGGGAACCCTGTATACGGAAGAGGCGCCTGTACCCGATATACATGTCGGAACAAAGCTTTCCATAATTGAGAAATGATCATATGGATGAACATTATGCCGGCATTATAAATGAGATAAGCGGCAGTAAGCAGATTTCATTATCCCAGCTTGAATATATTCTGACAAATGAAGTCAGTAGCAATGATGAATATCTGTTTGAGACGGCAAGAGCCGTGGCCGCAGAATATTTTGACAGACAGGTCTATCTTCGCGGACTGATCGAGTTTACCAATTATTGCAAAAATGACTGCTATTACTGCGGGATAAGATGCAGTAACAGTAATGCGGACCGGTACAGACTCTCAGAGGAAGAGATTCTTTCCTGCTGTGATCTGGGAGACAGACTCGGTTTTAAGACCTTTGTATTACAGGGCGGGGAGGACCCGTATTTTACGGATGACATCCTGTGCCGGATCATAGAAAGGATCAGGTCAGAGCATCCGTCCTGCGCCATTACGCTTTCCATAGGAGAGAAGTCCTATGAAAGCTATAAAAGCTTTTATGAAGCGGGAGCCGACAGATATCTCCTGCGCCATGAAACCGCAAATGAAGAGCATTATAACAGGCTTCATCCGGGTGCCATGTCACCGGAGAACCGTAAAAGATGCCTGTATGAGCTCAAGGAAATAGGTTTTCAGGTGGGATGCGGCATCATGGTGGGAAGTCCTTACCAGACCATCCGGCATATTTATGATGATCTAATCTTCATGCAGGAGCTTAAGCCGCATATGATCGGTATCGGACCCTTCATAGCGCATAAGGATACGCCCTTTAAGACTGAACCTGACGGAGATGTCAGAAGGACGCTTTTATTATTGTCTGTTATAAGGCTTCTTTTCCCGAAGGTTCTGCTTCCGGCGACGACTGCTCTCGGAACGGCAGATGTTATGGGAAGGGAAAAGGGCATACTTGCAGGCGCAAACGTCCTTATGCCCAATCTTTCGCCGGTAAATGTCAGAGGTAAGTACCTTCTATATGATGGAAAGATATGTACCGGAGAAGAGGCTGCCGAATGTAATATGTGCTTAAGGCGCAGGGTGGAACGCATAGGCTACCGGGTAACAGACGGCAGGGGAGATCATCCTGATTTCGCGTCATAGCAGATTTTCGGGACCAAAGCTTTCAGGCAAAAGCTCCTTCAGCTTGTATATACGGCTGTCTGTCACGGCACCGGCCCCGTCTGCTTTTATCATTATTATGGGAAAATCCTCACCGCAGAATTCCCGTATCGTCTGGCGGCACATTCCGCAGGGGGCGCAGAGATCACTGCCTCTTTTATCTGAAGCTGCGCCGGCGATAAGAAGTGCCTTGAATTTCCGGCAGCCTTCACTCACTGCCTTTGCGAAGGCGGTCCGCTCCGCGCAGATGCCCACAGGATAAGAAGCGTTTTCAATATTACAGCCCGTATAGATTTTGCCGTCTTCCCCAAGAAGGGCGGCGCCAACGCAGTAATGAGAGTAAGGGGCGTAGGAATATTTCTGACGCATAAGGATGGCAGCTTCTGTTAGGGCATCATATTCCTTAAGCCAGCCGCCGGAATGGATAGTTTCGTTATTCATATCAGTAACCTCACAGATTATTTTGTAAACAGTCAGGAGAAAATGTCATGGAATACACATCACCAATGGAAAATGAAAGAAACAACAAGACCCTGGATCTGGTATATGTTGCCATAGGGGCAGCTTTAATAGCTGTCTGTTCATGGATAGTGATCCCCACTACGGTTCCCTTCACCCTTCAGACCTTTGCGGTTTTTTTAGTTCTTCTCATACTGGGGGGAGACAGAGGATTGATGTCAACCTTTGTGTATGTAGCAATGGGAGCAATAGGCCTTCCCGTATTTGCGGGCTTTAAGGGGGGAATAGGAGTGCTTTTCGGAAGCACGGGCGGATATATTATAGGGTTTATCTTTACGGGATTGATCTATGCTATGTTTACCAGATTGTTGGGAGAAAAGCTGATCGTAAAGGCAGTCTCCCTGATTATTGGACTAATAGTGTGCTATGCTTTTGGTACGGCATGGTTCATGTACATATACACAAGGGACACCGGTGCCATAGGAGTTTTTGGCGTACTGTCCTGGTGCGTATTCCCGTTTGTCATACCGGATCTTATTAAGTTAGCGGCAGCCTTTGCTGTTTCAAAGAGGGTTGCCCGTGTCATCAGATGATATGTCGGTTTCTATGTATTCAACATCAATATAATTGCGTTCGGATGAGTTTACATGGACAACCGTGATCATGGATGTGATACCGTCATAGATCAGCATGGCTCCGAATAGCTGCAGGGCAAATTTTACAATACCAAAGGCATAAGCGATACATAACATTCCGCAAATTATATTAAGTACCCCGCCGAGAAGCGGCATATACCATCTTCCCATCCGATAACCTCTTCCCACAAAGGAAAGGCTGATATTCTGTATGCCATGGATCACCAGCACCACCCCTATTATTATGGGAAGGATGCTTGAGGATACTTCGGGATTTAAAAATATCCAGAAGCCTACCACAGCGATTAGCGTGCCTACAAGCATTCCGCTTGAACGGTTTACATTGAATAAAAGCTTTCCGGCGACCTGAGAGATACCAACCATCGCGATCAGCAGCCCTGTAATACGGGCAACGGTGGTGACTATCTCTCCGGGATATATAAGAAAGAGGATTCCTGTAATAAGAACGAGCAATGCCCCGAAGGTGACATTAAGTCTCATATTGCGGATTTTTTCTACCATTATACAGCCATCCTTTCGCGAGTCATGTATTGAGGCTACATCATATCATAGTATATTTTCCCCGTCAAATCTGTATTTTCACAATATCATAACTTTTACTTCACAATTTCGTCACATTTTGCGGCTAAAGTAGTCACTGCATCAAAAATACACAAGGAGTTACGGATGAGAGACGATTACAGACATGAGATAAAGCACCGTATTGACCGGATGGATATGTTTACCATCAGAAGCAGGCTTTCTGCCATTGCCACCTCAGACCCCCATACCATAAATGGCAAATACAGGATCAGAAGCCTGTATTTTGATAATTTTGAGGACAAAGCCTTAAGGGAAAAGATAGATGGGGTTGACCGGCGGGAGAAATTCCGTATCCGGTATTATAACGACGATCTGGACTTTATCAGGCTTGAGAAAAAGAGCAAGTTAAATGGCCTTGGTACCAAGGATAACGCGGCCTTGAACAGGGAGCAGGCACAGGCTATTGTTGACGGTGATGTGGAATGGATGCTTGATGACTCACAGCCGCTTGTAAGGGAGCTGTACATCAAGATGAAGACCACCGGGCTTCACCCAAAGACCATAGTTGATTATGACAGGGAGCCCTTCATCTACGATCCGGGAAATGTAAGGGTAACTATAGATTACAATATAAGAACAGGGCTTTCCTGTACGGATTTTCTGAACCAGGATGTTCCGACAGTTCCGGTGAAGGATTCACCCATAATCCTTGAAGTAAAATGGGATGGATTTCTGCCGGACATAATAAGGGATATGGTTCAGATCAATGTTAGGGACGGAGCATTTTCCAAATACGCGGAATGTAGAATGTATGATTGATACGCAGTAAATTTTTACGGAGAGGAGAAGACCATGACATTTAATGACATTTTTAAATCCAGCTTTCTGGAGAACGTAACAAGTGTGAGCATCCTTGATATGGCAATAGCCTTAGTGCTTGCCTTTGGTTTGGGAATGTTCATTATGCTTGTCTACAAAAAGACCTGCAACAGCGTAATGTATTCATCAAGCTTTGGCGTGACCTTAGTGGCACTTACCATGATCTCAACCCTTGTGATCCTGGCAGTAACCAGCAATGTGGTCCTGTCCCTTGGTATGGTGGGTGCGTTGTCCATCGTCCGCTTCAGGACAGCGATCAAGGAGCCGCTGGACATCGCTTATCTTTTCTGGTCTATAGCGGTAGGGATCGTTCTTGCAGCAGGCATGATACCCTTAGCAGTATTCGGAAGCCTTCTTATAGGAATAATTATGCTAATACTGGTAAATAAAAAGTCACATATTAATCCTTACATCATAGTTTTAAGAACCGAGAACCGCGACGCGGAAAGCCGGGCTACAGAGTATTTAGGGAAAAGAGTTTTAAAGTATTCCGTAAAAAGCAAGACAGTTACAAAAGGACAGACAGAGCTCAATCTGGATATCAGGTTAAAGGACGATAATACAGATTTCATCAATGACCTTGCCGATATGGAAGGCGTAACAAGTGCGGTTTTAGTCAGCTATAATGGAGATTTCATGAGCTGACAGCCCCAAAAGAGGTGATTTTATGTCAACTTATAGGAATATAAACGCGATTTGCTGTATAATAATGGCACTAATGCTGGTCGCTACTGTATGCTTTATGAACGCGGGAGCCTTTGGAATAGAGATCGCTGAGCGGACATTGGGCTATGAGGATAAGATATTTGATCCGTCGGTCGTTCACACAATAGACATCACCATGGATGACTGGGATGACTTCATAGAAAATGCAACCTCAGAAAGCTATTATAGCTGTGATATGGTGATAGACGGCGAGCAGTATAATAATATAGCCATGCGCGGCAAGGGCAATACATCTCTGACATCAGTATCTAACCTGGACAGTGAGCGTTACAGCTTTAAGGTTGAATTTGACCACTATGACAGCACCAAATCCTACCATGGTCTGGACAAGCTATGCCTCAATAATCTGATACAGGACAAGACCTACATGAAGGATTTTATCACCTATCAGATGATGAATAAATTTGGTGTTGCCTCTCCCCTTAGCAGCTTTGCCTTTATATCCGTTAATGGACAAGACTGGGGACTGTATCTTGCAGTGGAAAGTGTTGAAGATTCATTTTTGCAGCGTAATTACGGAAGCCAGGTAGGAGATCTTTACAAGCCGGACAGCCAGTCCTTTGGCGGCGGCAAAGGCATGGGTAAGGATTTTCGGATGTCTGAATTTGTAAATGACGGAGAAGAAAATACAAATGATGATGCCGGTGATAGCAAGGCATCAGAGGATATGGCTGCCATGTCACAGCAGAACCAGGGACATCCCGGGGGAATGGGAGGCGGTCCTGGCGGCATGGGAAGTGACGATGTAAAGCTTAAATATACGGATGATGATCCGGAGAGCTATTCAAATATTTTTGACAGCGCGAAGACGGATGTTACCGATGCGGATAAGACCCGGATGATAGCCTCATTAAAAGCATTAAATGATTACGAGGATCTGGAAAATGTTCTGGACATTGATGAGGTATTAAGGTATTTTGTGGTTCATAACTTCGTTGTGAACGGAGACAGTTATACCGGTTCCATGATACATAATTATTATCTGTACGAATCAGACGGCAGGCTGCAGATGATCCCATGGGATTATAATCTTGCCTTTGGAACCTTCATGGGGAGTGATTCCTCGCAGGCTGTAAACGCGCCCATAGATACTCCCATAATTCAGGGACAGGGCGGCATGGGACGGCCTATGGATTCGGATTCAGATACTACAGCAAATAACACTGACAGCGCTGGCGGCAATGATGACCCCAATAACGCCGCAGACCCTAATGACCGTCCTATGCTGGGCTGGATATTTTCCTCAGAAGAATACACACAGATGTATCATGAGTATTTCAATGAGTTTGTGGATGAGATATTAGACAGCGGATATGCAACGTCCCTCATAGAAAAGACCGCAAAGCTTATAGCACCTTATGTTGAAAGGGATGCCACAACCTTTTATTCCTATGAGGATTTTGAAAAAGGTTATCCGGCTCTTGAGGAATTTATAAAGCTTCGTACAGAAAGCGTAAAAGGGCAGCTTTCAGGGGCTATTCCCTCAACCTATGAGGGACAGCAGGAGGACAGCGCTGCCTTGACAGATGCGTCATCATTGGATATAAATCTGCTGGGGACGATGAACGATACCCATCAGAACGAGAACCAAGGCGGCATGCCAACGCCCCCTGAATTTGGAGACGGCTCCAATAATTCAGCAAACGATAACGGGCAGGGGACGCAGGATATGCCGGCTCAGCCTGACATGGAAAACATGCCGTCTCCGCAGGACATGGAGAATATGCCGTCTTTCCCCGGCATGGAAAATGAGCAGGAGGCTTCCGCGGTATCGGCGATGGACTACGCATATGCCGGCGGATCAGCGGTTTTGCTTTTGGCAGGACTGATATTTGCTGGAGCCTATAAGAGACGAAAGGGAGGCCTATGACAAAGGAACAGAGCCTGAGGGATGAATATTTAGAGTGGATCAGAAACAAAAAGATAGATGGCGCGGTTTGTAAAGAGACCGAAGACGGCATACGCTTTGAAACGGATTTCGCCATAGCGGAGGTTAATTTCTATGAGTTTGAGATCATGGTTGCCGAGCTTCGCAGGATAGAAGATGAAGACGCCCTGGAATATATGCTTTTGGGGATCATGATACTTTGTATTCGTTTCCTGGAGGAAAGCTCCATAAAACAGCCGTAGTTTTTGCTTTTTTACCATATCTGTGATAATATGTAACTGGTGTTGTGTTTTGTGGAGGAAAACCT
>CAJOFN010000027.1 GCA_905233905.1 uncultured Lachnospiraceae bacterium | reverse complement strand
GCTTGTTCTTGCGGAATGCACCGTTGCGGATCCACTTAACATTCTTAGCATGTACAAGCTTCTCCTTGCAGTCCTTGAACAGACGGCTGCGGATATCAGTAATCTTACCGATGGAAATTGTGCCAAGATCTGTATCCTGTCCTAATGCTGTAAAGTCATAATATCCAGCACCAGCACCAGCAAAACTGTTGTTGTTCAGATCATCTGTTACATCAAACAGATAAGCCTCATCCAGCATAAGGTTCTTGCCCTTCGCAATATCAGACTTAAGAAGTGCAAGATCATCATCCTGTACATCCTGAATCTGAAGCTTGTTGTTGACCCAACCAGTAGTTGTTATGTTTCCTGTACCAATTACACCATTCCTAACAACACCAACTACTGTGCTGTTTACAACCTGAACAAAGAGACCATCAATTCCGTCAAGAGAACCTTCCTGCACATCAACGTGAACACGGATAGGGGTATAACGGTTTCTGTCAGCCTTAAGCTTTACGATAGCGTTCCAGTAGTCTTACATTAGCAGTCCAGAACCATCTCCACCTTGTTGCACCAGTATCTATAACTCTGTTAGTCCAGGGATTCACAACGGTTACCGCCATAGGAACACGGATAGCATTGCCTGCATTCAACTGACGAACGATCTCATAAGTTTCAGCATAGCTAAAATCAAACCAAGGTCTTACTTGCCATCCATTTGCAAACGTCCAAGTTCTACGCCACTGAACATACTGTCTGCTACTAAAATCATTAGTGACTACATCGTTGTACGCCTTATTGTTTACTGTAGTTTTTAAGTATAATGTGCTGTTTACACCGTCTAAAATATCGAAAATACTCTCAGTATCAGTTATTACAGCAACATTATTTGATGTAGCACCAACAGCTGTTACGGAATTATTAGCCCAGCTAATCTCACCATTTTCATCAGGCTGACCAGCTATTTCAGTATACATTGTTACAGTAGAATCCTGGTAATCAAGGTTATTAGTACCCTTTAATAAACTCTCCATCTCTGAAGCACTAATAAACCCTGTTTTGTCAGTCTTTGAAAAGTCCGTGTTATACTGACCCAATTTATCCAAATCTTGCCACTTGCCATCTACAAGCACATCGTCACCATCAAGCTCCAAAGTGGAACCATCAGCGAAACGGGCGGCGTTCGAACCAGTAACAGTTACACCTTTATAGAGCTCTGATGCTAACACGTTGGGAGCAGCGATAGTAGAAAGTACCATAGCTGCAGCCATAATTTTTGCAATTGTCTTTTTCATTGTCCTAAAAATCCTCCTTTCGACTTCAAAAACAAGTAACATGCGCCCGGGTAAATCACCCGGACATGCCTCATAGGGATTTACTCGCAAGCTATTGTAACACCCCCCAAATTTGTCAAGGGCGATATAGGAATTTGAATTTATTTGTGCATATGCACAAGGAAAGGTTTGGAATTATGCGAGATTTTTTGTCAGATTTCGCGTGATATGACCCCATTTTTTCTTATTCGATGTGCGAATGTGATTATATTGTCTCGGATCAGTACAAAAGCACTTATCCTGTCACGTATAATGAGATACTTCATATAATAGGGCTATTTTGACGCAAAAAGGCTGTGGATATATGGACAAGGTAAACCATTTTGCCCACATACCCACAGCCTCGGCTACGACGGCAGCTAATCGTCACTCGTCTGTCTCAAGTCTGTTTAATTCTTCCTGTAACTGCTCGATCTTATGTTGCAACTGTGACTTCCGAAGAGCCGTTTCTGTCTGGCGTGCAAGAGGCTTAGGAAAGGTCCATTTCCATTGGTTATAGTCAAGCATGATTGCATTGCGCTCTTCATCGTCCTTTGCTACTGCAAGGGCTTCGTCACGCTGTTCTATACGCTTATACCATTCCCTGAGGTTGCTGTTGATAGCGCCTGTGATCCCATTGCCAAAGGAGATGGATATACGGCCGTCATCATTAACCTTCAGATCATAGGCTTCCTCCATTTCAAAAAAAGCGTACATCGCACCTATATAATTAGATACAACCGGATCGGTGATGGCAAGGGCTTCAACCCCCAGCGCATTGGCTATCTTTTTCGTGAGATCAAATTTAGGACGTCTTGCACCGTTCTCATATTTCTGTATGCGGTCAGCATTTAAGCCCACACACTCACCCAATTCGGACTGGGACATCCCCTTTGCTTTTCTGATCTTGCGTATCCTTGCCCCTACCCGGTCAGCAGAAGTATTCTCATTAAAATCAGCGGCATCCTCTGTAGCAAAGATATTGGTGACGTACATAATATTGCCTCCTGTTAGATGGTAAGTATCTATCTCATGGGATTAGTATATCACATTTTTCTGCCTGTGAATAGCTTTAAAGCACATTTTTGTGTTAATAAGGAAAATTTTTCTCTTAAAAGTGCATTTTTGTACTTGACAGGTTGCAAACAGGATGATATAATGCACCCATACACATAAATGTTCTTATAAGAACAACATTAGAAAGGAGACTATTATTTGACCAGAAGAGAATTATTCAACGGCTACGAAGATGTTTTACTGCCCGAGGACATTCAGAAGATCCTGCACGTGGGACGGAACACGGTTTACCGCTACCTTGCAGAGGGGAAGATACGTTCCATCCGCATTGGCGGCAAGTACCGTATTCCAAAACTCTACCTTGAGGAATTCATGTACCCGGACAGTATCCAGCACAGAAGGGAAGGTGAATAATCATGGCGAGGCGCAAAAAGAACGGACGCCGGGCAACCGGCATCCAATCCAAAAAAGGGATGCTTTATATCGTCACCAATCAAAAGGTCATAAAAAATGGTCAGCATACTTTTGAAAGGAAATGGACGGCTACAGGGCTTAGCGATACCCCCGAAAATGTTAAAAAGGCATCTGACCTCAGACTGATGCTTAAATCCAAAGGGATTCATGATACGCTTGATAAGGATGTCACCATTCCTGTGTACGCTGATGCTTTTCTGGAGAAAAAGAAGCGCACCGTAGCCGATACGACATACTCAAGGTACTCTCAAAGATGCGATAAGATCAAGAAATACTTTGAAGCAGTAAGGGTATCAGACCTTACCTTGAGTGATGTCGAAGACTTTCTTGACTTCCTGTTTATAGTCGAGAAGTACCAGCCGCGCAGTGTCAAGGATATAAAGGTTCTGTTCAGTTCAATAATAGACCTGGCTGTAAAAGACGATCTGATAGCAAAAAATCCCGTCAAGGATGCCGTCATAAACAAAGCTCTCTCGGCGGAGAATACAAAGCCAAAGGACGACGGAGACGACTTTTTCTCATATCAGGAAGCGCAGCGTTTTTTGGAGATTGTAGAGGATCACCCCCTCTACCTGCTGTTTTATACAACACTATTCTTCGGACTCCGACGGGAAGAGGTATTGGGGATGCGCTGGTCGTGCATCAATTTTGATAAGAAAGAATTCACCATCAACCATACGGTGACAATAGGCACAACCATCAATCGCCTTAATATGACAAAGACCCGTTCAAGCACACGTACCTATCCGCTGAACGATGAACAGATCAGGCTTTTCAAAAACCTACGCAGGGAAGAACTCAATTACCGCAAGCTGTTTGGAAATAATTACCACGACAATGATTACATTTTCAAGCACCCTGACGGTTCCCTTTATTACCCTGACTACCCCACCAAAGCATTTGGCAAGGTAATACGAGCAAACAAGGATCTTCCCAGACGGATAACATTTCACGGCTTGAGGACATCATGCGTATCCATACTCGTTCATCAGGGCTTTGATGTTAAGAGCATCCAGAAATGGGTAGGACATGCCGACATAGAGACCACCTTAAAAATCTACGCCAAGGTAAAGGACAAGGAAGCAAAGCAGGAGATACTAAATGGATTAAACGACATTATCAGGACAAAACACAAAGAATAAACTTCATAAGGAATAATTCAATAAATTTCCGTTTAAACGCTTTTTGTTAGAACAATGTTAGAACTCAAGGCAAAATCAAAGGGCCTCGGAAACCCGAAGCCCTTGATTTTACTGTCTCGATGCGACAGGATTTGAACCTGCGACCCCCACGTCCCTAACGTGGTGCTCTACCAAACTGAGCCACGCATCGATCTACACGAGTGGTTATGATAGCACAAAATCGGAGTATTTGCAAGTTTTTTGTGATATTGCTTGTAATTATTTTTATAATTATGGTATAATTGCCCGGAAAGACGGAGTTAAAAACGCAGCTTGCTGGTAATTTTCACTATAGTTATAAGGAGATTTATCTATGCAGAAGAAAAGATTTTTCGCGCTTGCGATGGCTGCAGCTTTGGTGCTTCAGGCAGTTAATTTTACGAATGTGTCCGCGGCAGGTATCATACCGGATCAGTCGCTGAAGCAGATTATCCTCAAGGATGCAAATGTTGACGCAAAGAAGGTCATTGCCTACACCATGGACAAGACCGATTACGGCGATGGGACTTACGCCATCTCTTTCTATGTCAGGACCGGAGATAAGACCTTCTCACATTATTCATGCAGCATTGATGCAACGACGGGTATGATCGAAAAGAGAGACAGCATTGATTACGAGATCATTTCTCCCGACGAGGCAAAGCAGAGGGCTATAGAAAATGAAGGCTTGCTGGATGTCAATTTCAAGAGCGTTAATATCCGTTTCGGCGAGTACAACGGAAACCTCGTATACAAGGTATTCCTTCACACCTTCGGCAACAACGTGGATCGGAAGCTTTATGACCAGAAGTTCTCTTCCATCTTTCCCATGGATCAGAAGGAATACAACACCTACGGCAACTGCGGTTTGATCTACATAGTAAATGCCATCTCCGGAAGCATAATAGAATCACACTCCACCGATGAGGCTGCGCCTGTAAATCAATGGACTTCAGGGGGCAGCTCCAGCAGCTCATCTTCCAGTTCTTCCGCCGATGACGACGAGGCAGATGATGACGACGACGATGACGATTGATGGGACAAATGCTCACAGGGGATCCGTTCTATAAATGAATTCACGACTAAAAAGACTTCCGGCTGCCGGAAGTCTTTTCTTGCGTTAATATATTTGACCCTTGAATCATATGATATGCAGCATAAGTATTGCGTGTGTAATATACTGCTCAACCATTCGCAACTCTTGTGGATTTTTGATGAAGGTGATCAAAAGCGATCATTTTCATCATTGCCTGCACGTTAACAAAATTCACTCCACTGCTGACACCGTCGCCGTAAGCTCTTCGTTTTCCACATCAATGCTTATCAGATCCCCGTCATGGACATTATCCTTTAATATCTCCTTTGCAGCAAGGGTCTCGACGTTTTTCTGAAGATACCTTCTGAGCGGTCTTGCGCCGTATGCGGGATCGTAGGACGCGTCTGCTATATGCTCCTTTGCGGCATCAGTCAATGATACAGTTATGGCACGGTCAGACAGCCGGGCATTCAGCTCTTCCACAAGAAGATCTATGATACCTGCGATATTATCCCTGGTAAGAGGCGCAAACATTATCGTCTCATCCAGGCGGTTTAAAAACTCCGGTCTGAATGAAGCCCTCAACAGCTCCATTACCGCGGCTTTTGCTTCTTCCGAGATCTGTCCGTCTTCACGGGACGCATCCAGAAGGTATTCTGAACCGATATTTGAAGTCAGGATAATTATCGTATTCTTAAAATCTACCGTCCTGCCCTTGGAATCCGTGATCCTGCCGTCATCAAGAACCTGCAGCAGCACATTAAAGACATCCGGGTGCGCCTTTTCTACCTCATCGAAAAGCACCACTGAATAAGGCTTACGCCTTACAGCTTCCGTCAACTGTCCGCCCTCATCATAGCCCACATATCCGGGTGGCGCTCCGATCAGCCTTGATACGGAATGTTTTTCCATGTATTCGGACATATCTATCCTGACGATATTGCTCTCGTCGTCAAACAGCGATGCCGCCAGGGTCTTCGCCAGCTCTGTCTTGCCGACTCCTGTGGGTCCCAGAAACAGGAAGGAACCAATAGGCCTGCCGGGGTCTTTGATGCCGGCTTTGGAGCGGATTATCGCCTCCGTGACCTTTTCCACGGCTTCATCCTGGCCAATGACCCTTTTATGGAGCTCTTGGTCCAGATGCAGGGTCTTGTTGCGTTCGCTTTCGCTCAGCTTTGAAACCGGAATCCCGGTCCAGCGGGATACTATCTCCGCTATGTCCTCATCAGTGACCTTCTCATGCACATAGACAAGCTCGCGGTCAAGAAGGTTCTGTTCTTCGATCTGGATCTCCTGCTCGACCTTTGGAAGCTGGCCGTATTGCAGCTCGCTTATCCTGCCAAGATCTGCGCCGGGCTTCTGGCTTTCTATTTCTATTTCCTTGCGGATACGGTCGCGCTGCTCACGAAGCTTTGAAACCTTTTCCGTGGCGTCCTGCTCATTACGCCATTTCGCCATCTTGGAGTCGCGCTGCTCCGAAAGCTCCCCAAGCTCCGCTATCAGCTCCTCTAAGCGTTCCTCGTCTTCCTTGTCCTTTTCCTTCTCGAGATTGTTCTTTTCAACCTCAAGCTCACGGATCTTCTGGTTCAGCTCGTCGATCTCTGAAGGTACGGATTTCTGTTCGGATTTGATGGCGGCACAGGCCTCATCTACAAGGTCGATGGCCTTATCTGGCAAAAACCTCTCGGAAATATAGCGGTTGGAAAGCGTCGCTGCCGCCTTTAACGCATCATCAGTGATCTTGACACCGTGATAAACCTCATAGCTGTCCTTGATACCACGGAGTATGGTCAGAGCCTCATTTACCGACGGCTCGTCTATCTGAACAGGCTGGAACCTTCTTGCAAGAGCCGCATCCTCTTCTATGTACTCGCGGTATTCATCCAGAGTGGTCGCGCCTATGCAGTGAAGCTCTCCCCTTGCCAGCATTGGCTTTAAGAGCTGTCCGGCATCCATGGCACCCTGGGTCTTGCCTGTACCTACGATAAGGTGAAGCTCATCAATGAAAAGCACAACCTTTCCGTCGGAATTCTGAATATCAGCTAAAACTGCCTTGAGCCTTTCCTCAAATTCGCCCTGATATTTGGCACCGGCAATAAGCGCGCCCATATCCAGTGCGAATACCTTTACATCCTTAAGATCCTCCGGTACATCCCCTCTTACTATCCTCTGCGCCAATCCTTCTACCACTGCGGTCTTGCCGACTCCCGGCTCGCCTATGAGAACGGGATTGTTCTTGGTCTTCCTTGAGAGGATCCTTATAACATTTCGAATCTCGGTATCCCTGCCGATCACGGGATCAAGCTTCTGTTCCCTGGCGCGTTCAACCATATCGTAGCCGTATTTCTCCAGGGATTCGTAGGTGGCCTCGGGATTGTCGGAGGTTACTCTCTGGTTGCCCCTGATGGAAGAAAGCGCGCTCAAAAACCTGTCTCTTGTGATGCCAAATTCCTTGAACTTGGATTTGATAACATGATTGGCATGGGCGATCATAGACAGGAAGATATGCTCAACCGAAACATATTCGTCGCCCATCCGCTTTGCTTCATCCTCGGAATGGATAAGCACATTGTTAAGATCGCGCCCTATATATACATTGCCCGCGCCTGATCCGGAAACCTTGGTCAGGGCATCAACCATTGATACCGCATCATTGGTAAAATATGTGCGGTCAATCTCCATCTTCTCAATGAGCCTGCCAATAAGCCCCTCCTCCTGCTGCAATAATGCCAGAAGAAGATGCTGCTGTTCTATTTCCTGATTGCCGTTGTCGTAGGCAAGCTTTTCCGTGTCCTGTATTGCTTCTAAGGATTTCTGTGTGAATTTCTGTACATTCATGTGCTCACCTCCCGGTTCATTTACAGCACAACTGATTTGTATCGCTGAAATAGTTGTACCACAAATTATTAGCACTGTCAAGAGGTGAGTGCTAAAATTTTCAGAAAATTCTCATAATTTGTCACAATTCTACTATTGTCACCCCGGTATCCCCTTCGCCAAACTCTGCAAGATGATAGCCTGATACCGGCTGTTTTCGCAGATATTCGTGTATGGCATTGCGAAGAGCCCCGGTTCCCTTTCCGTGGACTATCCTTACGGAAGGAAGATGGGAAAGCCGGGCATCGTCCAGATATTTGTCTGTCGCTCTTAAGGCTTCATCCACTGTCATCCCTAATAGATTGATCTCCGGTGAAATGGATGCGGACTTATTAAACGCCCTGCCCACCGAGCCGGACTTTTTCGGAGAAGGGGCTTTGTATTTGGGGGTCTCTTCTATTATGACTATATCACTGATATTGACCTTAAACTGCATGATCCCCATTGTAACGGTAAGCTCTCCCTTGCTGTTGGGAAGAGAATGGATGGTGCCGTCCAGGTTAAGACTTACCACATGAACCGCGTCGCCTACCTTGAGCTTGGAGACATCAACCGGTTTGGAGCCTTGACCGGATTGTTTCTTTGCAACGGAGGCGCTGCTGGTATGATTTAGCTTCTTGCCCAAATTGCGGCGGCTGGCTTCCATCTTTGCCATATCCGGGTTTGCCGCTCCGTATTTATTGATATTACGGATCGCTGCGTCTGCGGAGGCTTTGGCATCACGAAGGATGTTGGAGGCCTTTTCATTGGCCTTGGCTATTATCTCATCCTTTTGGGCGTCAAGCTTCCTGCGGCGGTCAGCGATCTTCTGGCGGTCTTCGGAAATCTTTTCCTTGTCCTTCCTGATGGCTTCCCTGTCCTCTTCGAGCTGATGGCGCTTATTCTCCAGATCCACTATCAGCTCCTCAAAGGAACGGGCATCCTCGGAGATCCTGCCCTTTGCCTCGT
The DNA here is from genome assembly GCA_905233905.1 of uncultured Lachnospiraceae bacterium. GTDB lineage: Bacteria > Bacillota > Clostridia > Lachnospirales > Lachnospiraceae > RGIG4930. Next base: position 13,449 of record CAJOFN010000027.1, on the reverse strand, counting down.
CGATCAGCCCCGGAGAAAGGCCAAGCTTTTTGGAGATCGCAAAGGCGTTACTCTTGCCGGGAACGCCTATCAGAAGCCGGTAAGTAGGAGAAAGAGTCTCTACATCAAACTCACAGCTCGCATTTTCAACGGATTCATTGGAAAGGGCGTATACCTTAAGCTCTGAATAATGGGTCGTGGCGGCAGTCCGGACGCTGTTCCTCCTTAACTGATCCAGTATCGCCGCAGCCAGAGCCGCTCCCTCCGTGGGATCTGTACCTGCGCAGAGCTCATCAAAAAGCACCAGTGTATGGATGTGATCCTCCGGCAGGGAATTAAGTATGCGGACGATGTTGGTCATATGGGATGAGAAGGTTGAAAGTGACTGCTCAATGCTCTGCTCATCGCCGATATCCGCAAATATTTCCCTGAAAACCGGAAGCATGCTCCTCTCTCCCGCCGGTATCAGTAAGCCGGATTGTGCCATCAGGGACATAAGGCCGATTGTCTTTAAGGTAACGGTCTTGCCGCCTGTGTTGGGGCCGGTGATCACAAGCTGGGTATAATTCTCACCCAGGGCCACATCTATGGGCACGACCTTCTGCGGATCAATAAGGGGATGTCTTGCCTTGCGAAGCCTGATGATGCCCTTTTTGTTGAGTTCGGGCATGGAAGCGTTCATGGAATACGCAAGCTCACCCTTTGCAAAAATAAGATCAAGCTCGGAAAGTACCCGGAAATTATCCCTAAGCTCCGTGACATGCTCCGCGGCGAGTGCCGAAAGCCGGTGCAAGATTCGCTCTATCTCCTCTCGCTCTCTACGCTCCAGCTCGCGCAGCTCGTTGTCAAGCTCCAAAAGAGCCATCGGTTCGATGAACAGGGTGGAACCGGAGGAGGACGTATCATGTACGATCCCGGGTATCCTTGACTTGTATTCGGCGCGGACAGGCAGACAGTATCTGTTGTCACGCATTACTATAACATGATCCTGCAGACATTCACTTATTGACGACTGCCCAAGCATGCCGGTCAGCTTCTCGTGGATGCGGGCATTCATGCGTCCAAGCTGCCTGCGGATAGAAGAAAGCTCCGGCGAAGCGTCATCCGCTATCTCTTCTTCGGAAATAATACAGCGGCTTATCTCCTTTTCTAATCCCGGTACGGGACATATGCCCTCGAAAATCCCAGTCAGCGAATCGGGATCGGCATCACCCCAGGCATCTATACCGTAGGTCTTTGCCCTTGAAGCAACCGACAGGATATCCCTTATGGAAAGCAATTCCCCTGCTGCCAGATCGGCTCCCAGCTTCAGCCGCTTCTCATATTCGGATATGTCCTTTATACCGGCAAAGGAAACCGGGCCCTTTTTGATTATCCTGTTGAAAGCGTCAGCACTCTGCTGCAGCGCTTCCCTAATGCGTCCGATATTGTGGGAGGGGCAAAGCTTTGAAGCCAGACGTCTCCCCTCGGACGATGATGCCTTTTCCTCAAGAAGTCTGATTATCTTATCAAATTCTAAAGTGTGCAGAACCTTTTTGTTCATGGATATTCTCCTCTAATAACGCAAGTTATTATCTGAATCAATCTGGTGTCGGATGCCTGTGCTGTCATCAACTCACTTCGTTCGTTGGACAGTACTTGGCTCCTAACATTGAAATAGTCATAAAAACATGGTATCATCTTTACCTGATCCGTAAAGGGAGGAATATATACCATGATAATAATAGCAGGACTTGGCAATCCCGGGCTGCGCTACCGGAAGACCCGGCACAACGCAGGCTTTGAGGTCATAGATATTCTTGCAAAGCAATATAACATTTCCGTGCGGAAAAAAGACCGTCAGTCGGTCTTTGGAACCGGGGTTATAAACGGAAAGAAGGTAACCCTTGTAAAGCCGCTTACATATATGAACAAAAGCGGTGAAGCCCTGTCGGCATGGGCAAGATACTACGGCATCAACCCCGGGGATGAGCTTATCGTGATATCCGATGATATTGCCCTTGCGCCGGGCAATCTGCGCATCAGGCGAAAAGGCTCCGCCGGGGGCCACAACGGCCTGAAAAACATCATAAGCTGCCTTGGCACCGATCAGTTCCTGCGGGTACGGATAGGCGTAGGCGGCACCGAGCCCGGCGATGATATGATCACCCATGTCCTTGGCCGCATGCGAAAAGAAGACCGGATAAAGTTAGAGGATGCCTTAAGCCGCGCTGCGGATGCCTGCGCAATGCTGGTATCCGGCGAAGTGGACAACGCGATGAACCGGTATAACCAAAAGCAATGACCTAAAGCAGCTCTTCCATTCTCTGCAGAAACTCCATGATATATACCGGAATGTCCTTTTTGGACAAAGACCTGTTGGCTGAAATCTCCATTTCAAAGGCAGGTTTTTCTTTGTCCGGGACAAATCTCAGATACGGCGAATAAGCCTCTATCAGCTCCGGTATCCCGGCAGGGTTAAGCTTCGCATCGCAAAGCAGGCGCATTGTGACTCTCGAAGGCTTTTGCTTCAGCTCTGTGATATAAACCCTGTGTGCCTGTGACCTGATCCTTGATACCATAAGAAGATTCATTATCGCCCTGGGCGGGTCCCCGTAACGGTCAATAAGCTCATCTATCAGCTCCTCCTGCTCTTCCTGCGTCCGGACAAAGGCTATCCTGCGGTACATGGCAAGCTTTCCGCTCTCGTCCCTGATATAATCCCCGGGGATATAGGCATCTATCGCCAGATCGACCGTCGTCTCGAAATCCTCCTCTATCTCTTCGCCCTTTTGGAACCTTACCGCTTCGGATAGAAGCTTGCAGTAAAGATCGTAGCCTACTGCCTCCATATGGCCGCTCTGCGCTTCTCCGAGCATGGTCCCGGCTCCCCTGATCTCAAGATCCCTCATGGCGATCTTAAAGCCGCTTCCAAGATCGGAAAACTCCCTGATAGCGGCAAGACGCTTCTCTGCAACCTCCCGCAATATCTTGTCACGCTTGTACATCAGAAACGCGTAGGCGCTTCGGTTGGAGCGGCCGACACGCCCCCTGAGCTGATAAAGCTGTGATAAGCCGAGCTTGTCCGCGTCATGGATGATGATGGTGTTGACATTGGAAATATCAAGCCCGATCTCTATGATCGTAGTCGCAACAAGGATGTCTGTATCCTGATTGATGAAATCCTCCATTATGGTCTCTAACTGATCCTTGGCCATGCGGCCGTGGGCATAGGCTATACGGGCATCCGGCACGAGGGTGCCTATATGGGCAGCCAGCTCATCTATCCCCTTTATGCGGTTGCACACATAGTAAACCTGTCCGCCTCTGGAAAGCTCCCTTGAAATGGCTTCCCTGACCATCTCGTCATTTTCCTCAAATACGAAGGTCTGGATAGGCATACGCTCCAGCGGAGCCTCCTCCAAAAGACTCATATCCCTTATCCCCACAAGGCTCATATGAAGGGTCCTGGGGATGGGGGTGGCTGAAAGGCTCATTACATCTATGTTCTTCTTGAGCTGCTTGATCTTTTCCTTGTGGGTGACACCGAAGCGCTGCTCCTCGTCTATTATCAAAAGTCCGAGATCCCGGTATCCCACGTCCTTGGACAATGCCCTGTGAGTGCCAATTACTATGTCTATCTCGCCGGATTTGAGCTTTGCAGCGGTCTGCCTGTTCTCGGCGGGGCTCTTCAGCCGGGAGAGCATGCCGATATTGACCGGATAGCCCTGCATACGGTTGACGAAGGTATTGTAATGCTGCCGGCAGAGAATGGTGGTAGGGCAGAGATATACTACCTGCTTGCTCTCCTGCACGGCCTTAAATGCTGCCCTCAAAGCGATCTCGGTCTTGCCGTAGCCCACATCTCCGCAGATCAGCCTGTCCATGATCTTTGGTGACATCATATCATTCTTGACGTCCAATATCGCAGTAAGCTGGCCCTGGGTTTCTTCGTAAGGGAAGGTTTCCTCAAATTCCTTCTGCCAGATGGTATCGGGACCGTAAACATAGCCGTTCTGTCCCTGCCTCGCCGCGTAGAGCTCCACAAGCTCCTTTGCCACCATCGCCACGGCGCCCCTTACGCGGCTTTTGGTCCTGGACCATTCCGCTCCCCCAAGGGTGGAAAGCTTTGGCTTCTTATCCCCTGCGCTGCCATATTTGCTTATAAGGTCAAACTGGCTGGCAAGTATGTAGAGATTTGAACCCTTTGCGTAGGATATCTTGATGTAATCCTTTTCCACATGGTCGATCTCTATCTTTTCTATTCCCTGGTAAATCCCAAGGCCGTGATTTTCATGGACAACATAATCCCCCGGGGAAAGATCGGAAAGATCCCGTATCCTCGCCTGTCCGGAGGACGCCTCGCTGCTCCTTTGCCTTTTCCTGCCGGGCTGTGTCACTCCGAAGATGTCCTGATCGCAGAAGACCATAACGCCTGTTTCGGGATACACAAGCCCCGCGGCAAGCTCACCTGCCATCAGCATTACCTCGCCGGGATTAACAATGTGGGAGCGGTCTTCCGTAAAGAAAGCGCTAATCCCTTCCGCAAGAAGATCATCCGCCAGCCGGCGCGCTCTGGTACGGGATTTTAAAACGATGATAATGCGTCTTTTGCCCCGGCGGAACTTGTCCAGATCCTTCATCAAAAGCGGTATATTTCCGCGGTATATGCCCGGCGCCGTTGTATGAAGATAAAATGACCCGGAAATGCGAAGGGGCGAAGACGCCGCCTCCAAAAGAGAAAATACAACTCCCGGATGGCCTGAAAGCGCCGAAAAGGTCTCTTCAATGGAATACATCAGCTCCATTTGCCCGGGAAGGATCAGCCCGGCCTCAAGACGCCGCTGACAGCTTCCCGAATACTCCTCTGAAAGTGAGATGGCGTTGTCATATATTCTGGCTATATCGTCATAGAAAACACAGGTATCCTTCGGAAGATAATCCAAAAGGCTCTCGGTATGGTCACAGAAATAAGGCAAAAGGCTTTCCGCCTCCTGCATGAATATCCCTTCCATGAGGGCTTCTTTTTTCTCCTCAAAGCCGCTTTTAAGCCGGAACGCTTCCTCTGTACGCATTTCGCTCCTGTACTTTTCATAAAGGGGCGTAAAATCAGCCTCCATGGCTGAAATACCGCGCATCACCTCATCGGAGCGCAACACAAGCTCCATGGCGGGGTATATTTCTACCGCATCCGTTTTGGAAATGGATTTCTGGGTGCCTTCGTCAAAAAATCTGACGGAATCTATCTCATCGCCCCACAGCTCTATCCGGCAGGGATGCTCGCTTATTAGAGGAAAAACGTCTACGATTCCGCCTCTTATGGAAAATTCTCCCGGTTTCTCGCAGGTGTGAACAGACTCATAGCCCATGTGGACAAGCGCTGCGGAAAATTTGCCTATGTCAAGGGTATCTCCGGGATGAAGCTTTATTATCCCGTCATATATACGCTTTGCGGGGGCAAGCCTGTTAAGCAGCGCGCCTATGGATACGACTATTGTGCAAGCCTTTTGCTCCCTGAGGGCGCAGATAACCGACAGGCGCTGGGAGGTCTGGGTATTGCCATGGATATCAGACTGGTAGAACAAAAGATCCTTGGCAGGATAATACAGCGCATCCTCTTCAAAATAGCGGTACGCTTCAAACAGGCTCCGCGCCCTGTCGTCATCCTGGCAGACCACAAGCTTCATCGACGCCCCTGTGATCCCGTGTATGATGTAGGGCTTTGCCGCGTCGGATATTCCTGTCAGGTCATAAATGCCCTTTTCGGCGGTCAAAATGCCGTCCAGACGGGAAATCTCTGTATTTTCGGATAAAATTTGTTGAAATATATCAATCATGGGATTAGTTTACCATAGTAAAATTGATAATTCCAACCCTTTTCATAACAGTAAAAAGGTGCTATAATGCTTGGGTTGTAATAATTCGATTCACAGGAGGACACAGATGAACAGATCATCGATGCGGATAAGGATCGCGGCAGGTCTTTGCTCTGCAGCGCTTTTATTGGGAGGATGCGGGGCTCCGAGTGCTACCGCTACGCTTGTTAATGTCAACAAGGGAGAGGACAAGATCCCTTACGGGTACGGTTATTTCGTTGCGCGTTTCAATCAGGCCGAGTATGACAGCTATTATGTCCAGTTCTACGGCAATACGCATTACTGGAAGCAGACCACAGGCGAGGACGAAGATGTAGTAAATGCCCAGACCGTTGAGCAGACAGTCAAGTCCAATATCATGGACGATCTGGAGGACAACTACATTTCCACGAAGCACGCTTCAGAGTATGGCGTGGAGCTTACTGACGAAGACACCAAAAAGATCGAAGAGGCTGCCGATAAATTTCTTGAGGACAACTCCGACGAGGTCATCGAGAAGATGGGTGCCACAAGGGATTACCTCATCCGGTATATGACTGAAAGCGCCTACAACAAAAAGCTTGAAGAGGCCATGAAAAAAGAGGGTGAAAATACCATCAAGGAAGAGGATGTAGCCCAGACTTCATATACCTACATTCATGTATACAATGATAAATATGCCGAAAACGCTGTAGAGCGCAGTGACGAAGAGCTTAAGGCTATCGCTGAGGCAGTTGCTTCTGCCGATGATTTTAAGGCCGCAGCCAAGGAGCAGGGTCTTGAAGTATCAAGCGATACCTTTGCCAGCTCCATGTCCGCAAAGGATGCCGCCGAAGAATACCGTTCACCGGAGGAGGTCATCAAGGCAGTCAAAGCTTTAGAGCATGAAGGCGATGTTTCTCCCGTTATCCCCGTTGAGGACGACGGTTATTATGTAGTCCGCCTTAAGAAGCTTTATGACGAAAAGGAGACCCATGCGGAGCTCGACGACAAGATAGACCTTTACTATACAGACACCTTCACCGAATGGACCAAGGACACCGACTGGGACATTGATGAGAAGCTTTGGGAAAAGGTAAGCTTTGACGATGTCCTGTTTGCTGATCCGGAAGAGCTTGCCGAGGAGGCTGAGGAAGAGGAAGCCGAAGAGACTACCGAAGAAGCATCGGACGAAGCAGCAGAGGAAACAACAGACGATGCTTCCGACGACAGCACTGAGGAAGCCGAAGAAGAGCCTGCAGAGGATAATGCCGAGGAGTAATCTGTGTTCTTTCTCCTGAAATATATTGGAAAATACAAATGGTTCGCAACGCTGGCACCACTGTTCAAGATGTTAGAGGCAATCTTTGAACTGCTGGTGCCTCTTGTCGTTGCGGACATGATAGATAATGGAATCGGCAAAAATGATCCGCAGCATATAATAATCTGCGGTCTTTTGCTCCTTGCTCTCGCGGTATTGGGAATGGCAGTATCCATAACCGCACAGTTTTTTGCCGCAAAGGCTGCCATACTCTCTACAAAAGACATGCGCAGGGATGTTTATGCGCATATTATGGATTTTTCTGAAGCTTCCATGGATAAGACGGGAGCTTCAGCTTTGCTTACAAGGCTTACAAGCGACTTGAATCAGGTGATGGGCGGCATAAACATGGTGCTTCGCCTGTTTCTGCGTTCCCCCTTTGTGGTCTTTGGCGCCATGATAATGGCAGGTACCATCTCTCTTCGCGCCCTTGCCTTATTTGCCATTGTCATAGCCCTTCTTGGAGGCTTTACCGCCATTTTGATGCACACGACGATTCCAATGTACACAAATGTGCAGAACCGATTAGAGGGGCTTATAACCCTTACCAGGGAAAACTTAGAGGGGGCAAGGGTCATCAGGGCCTTTGTAAGAGATGATAAGGAAAGGGAGGAATTTGACCGGCGCAATGACAGATTAAGGGCAAATGCCTATAAGGCTGGCGGCTATCAGTCATTTCTAAATCCCGTAACCTTTGTGCTTGTAAATATGGGAATAGTCGTCCTGCTTTATACAAGCGGATTACAGGTTAATGCCGGTACACTTACCACCGGCGAAGCCGTGGCTTTATACAACTACATGAGCCAGATTTTAGTGGAGCTTATCAAATTCGCAAATCTGATCGTACAGATCACGCGGGCGTGGGCTTCTGTTATAAGAGTCCGGGAGGTTATGGAGATGACCGCGGATGAACGAAGCCATATTCCTGACGATGAACCTTTTGATCTTTCATGCGAAACCGCCATAGATTTTTCCAATGTCACTTTTTCCTATAACAAAAATGAGTCAAGAAATGCCCTCGAGGAATTAACCTTTTGCGTTCCGAAGAACTCAACTCTTGGCATCGTTGGCGGTACCGGCTCAGGCAAAAGCACGATAACGAGGCTTATCAGACACGCTTATGACGCTTCTGCCGGGACTGTAAGGCTTTTTGGCAGGGATGTCCGCAGGGTAAGCGACAGCGAGCTTTCATCGATCATTTCAAATGTACCGCAGAAGGTCACTCTTTTTTCCGGAACCGTTGCGGAAAATATGCGGTTGGGTAATAAGGACGCATCCGATGAAGAGATAATCGAAGCATTAAAAAAAGCAAAGGCCTATGATTTTGTCATGGAAAAGAACGGGCTTGCTACTGAGGTGGCGCCGGGGGGAACAAATTTCTCCGGTGGCCAGAGGCAAAGGCTGTCCATCGCAAGAGCCATTGTTTCACATCCGAAAATCCTTATATTAGATGATTCCACAAGCGCGCTGGATGCAGCCACGGAAAGAGCGTTGCTTGGCGAGCTGATGGCTCAAAAGGAGCTTACGATAATAATAATCTCACAGCGCAGCACATCGGTATCCTGGTGCGACCGGATACTTGTTATGGAAGACGGCTGGTGCATCGGAAGCGGAACAGATTCCTGGCTTATCAAAAACAACGAAGTCTATCGGGAAATAGTCGAGGCAGGCAGATGAAAAAGCTTTACCTTTATTTAAAACCTTATATGCCGGCTATTTTGGTTTCCATGCTGTTTGCCGGAATCTCCGCGGCAGCTTCGCTTGCTGTGCCCATATACGCGGGCAGGACCATTGACTGCATGGTGGGGATCGGGGCTGTTGATATGCCGGGATTACTGTTGATCCTTAGAACCATCGCAGGTGTAGCCCTAACAGGGGCAGCTTCCTCCGCAATATCCGGCAGAATAAATATCAGAATTTCCACGACAGTTATCGCTTCCTTAAGACGCGATGCCTTTGGCGCCATGACAAGGCTATCACTTTCTGAAATTGATTCCCATTCCCCCGGAGACCTTCAGAGCCGGATAATCGCAGACGCGGATGCCGTTGGGGATGGAATACTTTTAGGCTTTTCACAGCTTTTTTCAGGAATTCTTACCATCCTTGGAACTATCATTTTTCTTTTTATGATAAGTCCGGCAATAGCGCCTGTTGTTGTAATACTTACTCCGCTCTCACTATTTACGGCAAGATTTATTTCATCCCGAAGCAAAAAATATTTTACACAGCAGGCCGAGGTGCGTGGAGAGCTTACGCAGTTCTGTCAGGAGCAGGTGGAGGCGCAGAGATTATTGCACGCTTTTGGCGCGCACGAAAGATCAAAAACAGATTTTAACGAAATAAATAATACTTTAAGTGATGTTTCTTTAAATGCTACATTTTTTTCTTCACTTCCCAATCCTTCAAGCCGGTTTGTAAACAATCTGATCTATATGGCTGTCGGGATGTTAGGTGCTTTGTATGCCATTTCCGGGGGAATAACCGTGGGAGCTCTTACAAGCTTTTTAGCTTATGCTTCCGGATACGCGAAGCCTTTTAACGAGATCACCGGAGTATGGACCGAGCTTCAAAATGCCGTTGTATGCGCAGGCAGGCTCTTTGAATTGATGGAAATGGAGCCGGAAAAGGAAACAGGAAATGAAAAAGCCGAAAAAGTAAAGGGTGATATTGATATTCGCGCGATCAATTTTTCATATGATCATGTCAAACCCACTATTACTGATTTTTCACTTTCCGTAAAAAAAGGAGCGCATGTGGCGATCGTGGGTCCGACCGGTGCGGGAAAGACCACCCTTGTAAATCTTTTGATGCGATTCTATGATCCCGACAGTGGAAGCATAGCTTTGGACGGGAATGATGTTTCAAAATATACGAGACGTTCCTTACGCTCATCCTTTGGGATGGTATTGCAGGAAACCTGGCTGCGTGAAGGAAGCGTAAGAGACAACCTCACCCTGGGCAGGTCCTTTGCAACGGATGATGAAATAACAGAAGCGGCGAAGCTTACAAAGGCACATGATTTTATCCGCAAGCTTCCCGATGGATATGATACAATGCTTTCTTCGGACGGCGGAAGCTTATCCCAGGGAGAAAAACAGCTCCTGTGCATCACAAGAATAATGCTCTCTCTTCCGCCTTTGCTCATCCTTGATGAGGCAACCAGCTCCATAGACACCCGCACGGAGCAAAAGATCCAGGGTGCTTTCAGGAGAATGATGCAGAACCGCACAACATTTATTGTGGCTCACAGGCTTTCAACTGTGCGCGAATCTGATATAATACTGTATATGGAAGGCGGGAACGTAAAGGAGCAGGGCACTCACGAACAGCTCCTTGCCGCAGGCGGCGGCTACGCAACATTATACAAAAACGCGGATTATCACGCCGCAAACGGAGGTTGATACCAAATGTCATCTACACTTTATCTGCATATCGGAACACCGAAAACCGGAACCTCTGCAATTCAGCTATTCATGTTTTCCAATCGCAATGCTTTGGCAAAAAACGGCTGTTATGTGCCGAATTTTAAAATGAAATATCCCGGCATCGGACAGCACCGCAATGCTCACTGGCTTATTCCTGCCGTAAAAAATGACAGTGACTACAATGCAAATTTGTCACATTTAAAAAAGATCGCGGAAGAATACAAAACCATATACATGTCCGATGAAGCGATCTGGAATACCTGCGGTTTTAAACCGACCTTTTGGGAAGGTTTAAAAAAAGATCTTATAAATATAGGAATCGAATTAAAGGTAATTGTTTATCTTCGTCGGCAGGACAGTTATCTTTATTCCTACTGGGCGGAGCAGGTTCGCCGCGGCAGGGTTCTGGCAAGCAATATCCGGGAATACCGCGCCACAGATCCCCGTGTCATGAGGCATCTTAATTATTATAAATATATCAGAAAAGGCATCATGCCCCAGATCGATCTTTCCAATATCAGCATAGGTATTTATGAGCGAAACAGGTTCAGCGGAGAGAACGGTATCATAGAAGATTTTTTAGACCGTCTCGGACATATGAGTGTAAAAGCTGATTACCAGATGCCCCAGCGGAGCAACAATATAAGCCTGCGGGATGTTGTACTTGAGGTAAGGGCAAAGCTAAATCAGATTGATGAATACAAAAACGATCCTGAATATATCAATGCGCTTTTATTAAAGGTACAAAGCCGGCTCGAGGATGAGGGACGGCTCAAAAACAGAAATACATTCTTCCTGAATAACCGGGAGCATTTCATGGAAAAGTTTTCCGGCTCCAATGGGAAGGTTGCCTCAATGCTTTTGGGACGGGAAGACGGAACCCTTTTTGAAGATATGAAAGTTGAGGCTTCAGAAAAGGCAGAATTTTCTACAGAGGAAATTGTTCTTGTATGCGGATATCTGATTCAGGAAATGCAAAAAGGTTATTTTAAAAAAGTCAGAAACGACGCTGTGAAAAAATTTTTTAAATAATACTTGAAATATATATATTTATGATGTATCATTAAGAAAAATTTTTTTAATAATTATTTTTAATTTTTCAGGAGGAATAGGTTTTATGGCAACTGCAAAGAAGGAAACAAAAGCTAAGGCTCCCAGAACAACAAAGGCTGCAGCATCAAACGGTCCTGTTGTTTCTCATTTCTTTGAGATCGACGGCGATCAGGTGAAGACCGCAGATATCATTGATAAGGTTTACGCAGCTTACAAGGCTGACGGACATCAGCTCGGTCGTATCAAGAATGTTGATGGTGAGCGCAAGGCTTATTATGTTGTAAACGGAAAAGCTGAAGATAAGTTTGTTGAGTTTTAATTTTTCGTTTAAAATTTTTTAAAGGCAGTCCGTTTTGGGGCTGTCTTTTTTTGTTGTTAAAGTTTTTTGTTAGAGTTTTACCGCAAATAGCTCTTCACGTTTTATAAGCTTGACGTAGATCAATAACAGAAGAAGGGCGAGGGCGTTGCCGCAGACCAGACCGGCGACCATCATTTCCAGAGAAACCCCGCCAAGAATCCAACCACAGAGGGATGGCAGTATCCCCCAGGCGGAGAGGAATAAAAGAATTGTACGGTTTATCCGTTCGGTATACTGATAAAAGATCGCAATAATGCGGATCAGGCAGACAACTATTGGAACTAATGAAATAATGCGGATAGCCCTTATTGCATATTCAACTGTCTCTGCGTCCTTGATGTCGAATACTGAAATGATATGGCGTGACCCCAGTAAAAATACCAGCGAAAATAACGCGCCTTCTATTACGGCTGCTTTGATGGTGGTTTTGATGGAATAGCGGATCATATCCATATCCTTCCTGCCGATATATTCGTTTATGCTTACTGTCTCGTATTCGCTTATCCCCTCAGAAACATACATTACCATTTCAATAAGATTTATAACTATGGCAACAACAACCAGACCGCCGGTACGGTATCTGCTGACTGCGGCAGAATTTACGGAAGCCTCCATTATAGTCGCTGCAAGGAAGATCGCGCTCTCCCCGAGGCCTAAAAGGAATATCTTTTTTGTGAGCCTTAGGTCAATTCCCGGTGAAAATGTAAGTCCGTGACGCTCTGAAATGAGAAATGAAGACATGAGCATTATCTCGATAATATTGATGATGACTGTTGCAAGCATGACTCCGCCTATTCCGATGCGTGTGCCAAGAAACAGGGAAAGCAGTGGGTTGCATATTATGCACATCAAGGTTGAGGCGCCTACAAGAATATAGGCTCCGCGGTAGAGTACATAGGTCTGCAAAAATACACAAAGCGGAAATACCGACGCATAAAAGCACTGCCAGAAATAAACCTGTACACAGAACTCGTACTGCTCGGTTCCTGCCGCCACAAGATCTATTAGTTGTTTTGAAAACAACATATATACAATAAAGAACAGAGCGCCTGCAACTACACAGCAGCTAATACAATGGCTGAATATGGCGCTCATTTTCTGCCTGTTATTCTCTCCGCTTGCGCGTACTATCAGGGCTGCTCCGCCAACGCATATAAGATAGGAAACGTAATTGACAAGCGTCATGTATGGCTGGATCAGATTGATGGCTCCGAATGCCACGTCGTCAAAAACATTTCCAATGACCACTTCATCAACCTGGCTCTCTATCGCCTCCTCCAGAGCAAGGATCGTCGCAACTGAAAATATGGGGAAAAATTTGATTTTGTTCATAGTCTCTCCAAAAAGTCATAGCACTTTTGCAATGATCATAACAAAAGTCCTATGACCTTTGCAAGAGTAACTGAAAAAATCCCGTCACCAAATTCATAAGCGTATTCTCTCTGGAATGAATGCCAGCTGGGTATGGAAGATGAATGAACGATTGACATGGGAAGAAAT
>CAJOFN010000026.1 GCA_905233905.1 uncultured Lachnospiraceae bacterium | reverse complement strand
CTTTAATTCCAACTGCACCGTTTTATGACAAATGAAAAAATATATTTCTTTTAATCGTATATTATACATTATGCCGTCCGCTGTCCTGCGAGTTCCCGCGCCTTTTCGATTGACAGACCCGTGACTTCCGCTATGTCCTCAAGGCTTCCCAGACCCATGCTCAGCATATTCTGCGCAACCTCAATCGCCCTTTCATATCTGCCCCTTTCCTCACTCTCTTTCCTCAAGTCCTCCATAATCGCACACATCTCACTCACTCCTTTCGGATTCTCTTTAAGATACCTTGTCCTCTCCGCCATCAGCCGATTGTACATATCATCCGCATTCTCACAGCGGAAGTCGTGCATCAGCTTTCCGATCTCGTCATCTCCCTCATAGGCTCCGTTCGCATAGATGATATGCGTCCGCCCGCCCATTGAATCATTCGTGTCATCGTCCCGATAGCTGAACCTATGGACCGCCTTTCCGTCTCCAATCGCATCCTCTTCCGTCAGAAAAATGACATATGTTTCCGGCAGCTCCAAAAAATCCATCCCCTGCTTCAGATGCTCTGAGTTCATCCCAGTGATATGGTACTCCGCCCGCTCCGGCGTAGCCCGTTCATCCGACCTCTCCAGCTCCATGTTGTATTTCCGCCCTGCGCTGTCCCCACCGTAGACATCCAGCATCAACGATCTTGAACCCGCGAGACGCTTTAAGTCGTACTGAGTTTCTTCGTGCGTCAGCACCAGATCCCTAATGCCAGTAATAGTCCTGAGTACATCCTGCGCCAATGGCAGATTGTCACGGAACAGTACCCTTGCGAATGTATCATGGATCGGCTTGAACTCCTGCAGCCTTTTCAGTTCTTCCTCTCGGATCTGCTTCGGAGTCTTTGCCACCGCATTTTCTTCTCCACTGTCCAAATTACTGTCTCCTTTTCTTTTATACAAACTCATAATAGCATATGATTATCCCTTTTTCTATACAAAAATCCCCCAGAAAAGCATTTTCATTCTAGGGGAGTTTCGCTCTTATGATATTCAGTTCAAAATCGACTATTTCGCACCCGAAAACATAATAAAAATTGCATTAAGGCTCTGTTATCAGTTACTAAGTTCCACACCCATTTCACACCCACTTGACGAAAAGTTATAAAAAATTATGGAAACTTATGTGAAGAACGAATAACCTATGAACCTTTGAAAATAAAGAAAAAACTTCAGAAACGCTGATTTTTTGGGCTTTCCAGAAAACCCTTAAAAATGGCTTAAATCTTCTACCATTGAACTACACCCGCAACGCAAGTACGCATTATAGCGTAACTATGCGGTATTGTCAAGTCTTTTATAAAAGCTCTTTTACACAGCGCTCCAGTTCCTTCATATCAATCGTGGGCTCAAAACGCGCAACCACGTCTCCTTCGCGATTAACAACAAATTTCGTGAAGTTCCATTTGATATCGGGATTATTCTTGTAATCCTTGTCGATCTTTTTGAGCATAACGTTCATTGCCATTGCCTTGGGTCCCTTGCCAAAGCTCTCAAAGCCCTTCTTCTGCTTGAGGAAGGTAAAGAGGGGCAGCTCGTCGGCGCCATTAACATCAGATTTCTTCATCTGAGGGAAGGTGGTGTTGTATTTCAAGGTACAGAATTCATGTATCTCCTCATCGCTTTCCGGAGCCTGACCTGCAAACTGATTGCAGGGTACGTCTATAATCTCAAGGCCCTGATCGTGACATTCCTCATAGAGCTTCTGCAA
The DNA here is from genome assembly GCA_905233905.1 of uncultured Lachnospiraceae bacterium. GTDB lineage: Bacteria > Bacillota > Clostridia > Lachnospirales > Lachnospiraceae > RGIG4930. The sequence goes on along the minus strand of CAJOFN010000026.1, from coordinate 18,653 downwards.
AGCGGAATACTGAGGCGTGAAGCCACAGCCTGTGGCGGTATTTACAACGAGAATTACCTTGCCCTTCATGTCATTGAGTGAAAGCTCGCTGCCATCCGGTCTGGGAACAGAATAATCGTATATCTCTGACATAATCAACCTCCCTTTTAAATATCATAAATTAAATTGTATACAATCTATTATAGCTTATTCAAACGGTTTGTCAAGTGCATCCGAGCCTCCGTATAAAAAAATTGCCTGAAGCACTTCTGCCGCCCTCTCGGCGTGTGCCTTAAATTCCTCTTCCTTTTCCTTTTCCCGCTCTCTTGCAGCTATTTCCTCATCAAACATGCGACGTCTTTTCTGATGCTCTTCACGCAGGCGCTTTTCCTGTTTGAGATGCTCCCTCGCAAAGTGGCGGTTGGTCTTTTGCCTTGTGATCTCAGCCTGGTTGCCTAATACGCGCGGCATTTCAGAAACCGGCGTCTGAACGTTTGCACCTGCTTCATATGCTGCCAGCGCTTTGTCATATTCTTCTATCAGATATTCGTAAGCGCTTTGAATTATAAGGAATGTCTCTGTTGTACCGGTGTCATCGGTAACATGAGCGTCCGGGTGATAATGGGAAGCCATACGACGGTAAGCGCTTCTTATATCGTCCCTGGTAGCCGTCTGATCCAGTCCTAAAATTGTCAGAGCCTCTAAAGGTGTATGAAATGTCATAGCAGACTTATCGCCTCTCCAGCAAGATACAATGAACCAAAAACCAATACATCCCTTCCGGCCAAAGCTTCAAGTGCTTCTTTCACACTGTCCCTTTTTTCACAGGGGACATTTCTGTCATTTAACAATGTGATAAGCCCGGCGCTGTCGGTACGTCTTTTTGCGCTGCCTGTCTCCACTACTGTAGCAGACTTAATAACCGGAAGCATGGCATCTACTATGCCTTTTGCATCCTTATCCCTTACGATTCCTATGATGCAGTCAAATCGTCTGCCGCAAAATGCGGCTGTGACGGATCTGCAAAGAGCAGATGCGCCATCTGGATTATGCGCCCCGTCAACAATTAGAAGCGGATTCTCTCTTACGATCTGAAATCTTCCCGGAAAACAAGACTTATTTAACACATCCAATGCTACGCTTTCTCCAAGCAGGCGCACACCTGCGGCAGCCGCAGCTATATTCCCAAGCTGGTAAGTCAGAGCCGCATCCGGCAGCTTTTCTTTGATCTCATTTATAAGCCCTTCATCATCAGCGGGCATTGTCCAGAAAACATTCTCATTACGGCAACGTTTGGCCATAACATCAACAACAGACGGCTGGTTATCAGAAATAACCACCTTTGTATGCGGCTTTATTATACCTGCCTTTTCTGAGGCGATCTTCTCTAATGTATCGCCTAAAAACAAGGTATGGTCATAGCCGATCTTTGTGATCACCGTAAGGATCGGAGCACCGCCCATATCCTCATCTGTCAGGGCATTTGTAGAATCCAGGCGTCCTCCCAGACCGGTTTCTATTATGATAAGATCACAGCTTTGCTCCTTAAAATAATAAAGTGCTGTGAGTAACAGCACATCTGACGCTGTCGCGTCCTCATCCTTCAAAAACCGTCTGGCCAGTCTTGTAAAGTCCTCTTCAGATATCTGCCTGCCATCTACCCTGATGCGCTCCGTAAGCCTTATGAGATGCGGCGAGGTATATAACCCCACCTTATGTCCGCAGGCTTCCATCAGCTTTGACAGATAAAATGCGGTTGAGCCCTTGCCATTGGTGCCGGCAATGTGTATTATACCAAATCCCCGCTCAGGATGTGAATGGGCTTTTAGCAGCTTTCTCATTATGTCGCGGCCGGGGAGCCTTGCGGTCATCCCCAAAGCCATTACATCAGAGACTGTTTGTTCAAAACCCTTTGACATTCTCAGACAACCATGATAAGGCCGCCGTCGTTGGCGTACATTGTAGAAACCCCTCTCATATTCACTAACTGGATCTTCTTGAAGGAGGCTCTCTTTTCAACCTCCGCCTTGAGCTTTAAGGCGCTCTCCAGGCAGTTGCAATGGGATATTGCCAAAACCTTTTCACTGCAATTTTTGGTGACATTCAACATACATTCTGTCATCTTTGCAAAAGCCTTGTCCATGCCCCTGGCCTGCGTAAGCTTTTGAATATTTCCATCATCCGTGGAGCCCATAACCGGTTTGATATTGAGAGTATTTGCTATCTTTTCCTTGAAGGCTGACATCCTGCCGTTCTTGCGGAGAGTCTCTAAGGTTTCAAGAATAAAGAAGGTGTGCTGGGAAGAAATGTATTCCTCCACAGTCCTGACAACCTCCTCAAACTTCATTCCCGCTTCCTCGCACTGGGCAGCCATATAGCCGATAAGGGTCTGACCAATAGATGCCGAACGGGAATTAAAGACATAAATATCCTTGTCATCATGCTCATCCTCATACATTTCCTTTGCCACAACAGCGCTGTTGTATGATCCGGAAAGAGCGGCCGACAGAGTAACAATGTAAACATGCTCCTTCTCGCCTGGAACAAGATTCTTTACATGTTTCTTGATAGCTTCAAGATATTTGCCCGGCGCAGGACATGAGGATTTCGGTCCTGTAGGAGATTCCTTTACCCTCTTTATAAAGTCAAGCTGATCGAAGGTCTCATCATCTATTACCTCATGCCCATCCACCTCAAGTGTGAGGGGAACATTGAAAAAACGATCATCCTCGATCATCTCCGGGAATAATTCTCCACAACTGTCTATAATAATCTTATACATTGTTGAAACCTCTTTGCGTATATAATTTCAAGGATATTCTACAGTCAGCACACAGGTGTCAAAGCTGTCCATATATGTTATTGATTCCAGCCCTTCGCAGTAATCCGTAAGATGTCCTTCTTCTATGAAGTATCTTTTTGCCTTGTTGTACAGGTCGGAATTTGAAAATTTCACCGAGACCGTCTTGGCATTATTATAAAATCCATTAGAAAGGGCGATGCCTATGCTCTCATCAGACCAGTTATCAAAATACATGCCCTCACGCATGAAATAATTGTCTTTGGTGGCATTGCAGCGCGGCAGCTCAAAGGGCGTATCTATGGTGTGGGTCTGGAGCAGCTCATCGTCGATTATGTTAAGATAAGCATAATTCACATGCTTGACAGCCTTTTCCTCTGTATTGAGGTACATGCTGTTGCCCCAGGTGGTATCAAGATAATAATAATCTCCGTCAAGCCTGACAAGATTCCACGCATGGGATATCCCTCTTGCCTCTCCTGTTATCACCATGGAAGGTATTGATAATTGCCACAGGAGATAATTCGTGGCGTCCGCATAGCCCTGGCAGACCGTTGCCCCGCCCAAAAATACTGATATAATGTTCTGATTATTCTCACTTTTCTTATCGTAATCAACGCGGTCTATCAGAGTCTCAAATACAAATTTGGATTTCTCGTAATCGTCAGCATCTGACGGAAGGGAAGATAGCCAATCCTCGACCACGCCGTCTATCCTTCTCTGGGTATCATCACGTTCGTCCCGATCCATGGTATATGTGGGCTCAAACACAAACCCAAGGGTCTCATCCCCCTTACCATATGTATGGTAGGAGTATCCGCTGACCCAGAACAGACCGCCGTAATCCGCCATGACCGCGGAATAGGCCATATCGCACTCATCCGCGTCTGTCGTAGACAGCGGAATATCCGGCTTTTGCTTGAGAATACAGTCAAGCATCTGATCGTATAGATTCTGCACCGGTTTATCAAGCTGCTGGTATGCCAGCCTGTCCTCTGATACGCTTTTTACTTCTTCGGGAGTACCTATCATTGCTGAGATAACGCCCCGTTCCACCCCGTCAAAGGCGGCATCCACAGGAGCGCATCCGCTCAAAAAAACGCACAAAAAAAGTGCTAAAAAAACACCGCATAGCAAAAAACAGGGCTCCGCAGAGCCGCTATCGCCGCTCTCTGAGCGTTCAGCGCAAGATCTGCGAAACCCAATACCGAGATCCTTATGAAATAACCGTAACATTCGTTGCTTGCGGTCCCTTTGTGCCTTCGGTAACATCATACTCAACCGTCGCACCCTCCTCAAGGGTTTTGTAACCCTCCATATTCAGACCTGAAAAATGTACGAATACGTCATTGCCGTCCTCGTCAGAAATGAAGCCGTAGCCCTTCTGATTATTGAACCACTTCACCGTTCCTCTGTTCATATTAACAGTACCTCCGAAAAAATTAAAATAGTATCCCACAAAGGTTAACATAACTATCATAAAAAGGCAAGTAAAATCGCATGAGGTTGTAATTTGAATCAAAAAAATCTATAATAGGATGTGATGAACCCCTGTCCGAATACTCAAGAGTCATTGCCATGTCAAAGAAAGAAAAGAATAATACCAAAAAAATTTCAGATGAACACTTAAGCAATCTCGCTGAGCTGTTCAAGGTATTCGGTGATCCGACTCGCATCCGTATCCTGTTTACGCTTTTTGACAAAGAGGTGAATGTGGGAAGTATCGCGGAACGCCTGAACATGTCCCAATCCGCAGTCTCGCACCAGCTTCGCATCCTGAAGACCGCAAGGCTCGTGGACACAAGGCGTGAGGGAAAGTCGATCTTTTACTACCTTGCTGACGACCATGTGCGGACTATAATAGCGCAGGGGATGGAGCATGTGATGGAATAGAGGCAGGGTACTTGACAACTAAGCCAGAAATGTGTACAATTAGGCACGCTTGTGTCGATGTACACAGGTAATGTGTGCCCGTAGCTCAGCTGGATAGAGCAACGGCCTTCTAAGCCGTGGGTCGGAGGTTCGAATCCTCTCGGGCATGTTGCCATAGCAAGGTATTCGATAACGACCAAAGCGCCGCTGGGTCGGAGGTTCGAATCCTCTCGGGCATGTTGTAGCTTTTAATCTATTATATGGTGGGTATGGCGCAGTTGGTTAGCGCGCCAGATTGTGGCTCTGGAGGTCAAGGGTTCGAATCCCTTTATCCACCCTTTGTAAGTAAAAGTTCGGCGCATCCTGGGCTATCGCCAAGCGGTAAGGCACAGGATTTTGATTCCTGCATTCGCTGGTTCGAATCCAGCTAGCCCAGCTATACCAGCTATTATAATTATGGGACACTAGCTCAGTTGGTAGAGCACTTGACTTTTAATCAAGTTGTCGGGGGTTCGATTCCCCCGTGTCTCACTCACGAAAATAATCGCCGTTTCCGGTCTTTCATCTCGTTGATCCTTGTGATGTATTCTTCCACTCCCTTAACGTTGGCAGCGCGGGAAATCCTTTTTACTCCCGATACTCTCTTGCTGATGGCACCGGCTCCGCAGGCGGCAATGTCCGATACATCTTCCATTATCAAAATATTATATCTGCCCTCTTTGCCCGGCAGCGCAAAACCTGTGTTTTCCAGATTCCCGGCTATGTCCTTCTGGCGATACAGATAATACGGCTTCATACCCATGGCTGCCGCTTCAGATCGCACCATATCCATGATGTCGTCTGAATTGACAAATGCGCTGTCCGCGTAGGCTGCCCATTGCTCATGAAGTCTGGAGGCGCGTTTTAGGGCAAGTGAATGAACTGTGAGATTATCCGGCTTAAGGCTGCTTATCCTTTTAAGGGTACGGCTGACCTCTTCTTTGCCTTCCCCGGGAAGACCGACTATGATATCCATATTTATATTGGAAAATCCTGTCTCTCTTGCCGCATAAAAGGCACGCTCCACATCCTCCACAGTATGGGCTCGCCCGATCAGATCAAGGGTCTTTTGTTCGAAAGTCTGGGGATTGATCGATAAACGTATATCTCCAAAACTCCTTAACACCCGAAGCTTATCCTCCGTTATGGAATCTGCCCTGCCTGCTTCAACCGTCCATTCCACATCTTCATTTGGCTTAAATTCCTCTGAAATACAGCCCATCAGCTCTTCAAGCTGCCGCGCTGAAAGGGAAGACGGCGTACCTCCGCCGATATATATTGCCGAAAGTCTCCTGCCTGCAAACAATTTTGAGGTTTCCTTAAGCTCACCGTAAAGAGTCTTAAGATAATCCTCAACAAGCTGCTCATATCTTGCAATGGGATAAGAGGAAAAAGAACAATACAGGCAGATGCTTGGGCAGAAGGGTATGCCTGCATACAGGCAGTATGCGTCATCACCTTCCGCGTCAATGATCGCTTTCTCACGCAGCGCGACCTCATAGGCGAGATTTGTTCTGGCAGAAGAGGTTCTGTATTTGTGATACATATTATCCCTGAGCAGAGTAAGCGGCATACCCTCTTCTATCATGCTTCTTACAAGCTTGGTGGGGCGCACGCCGGTAAGGGTTCCCCAGGGAAGTTCTCTCCCACAGGACTTTGACAGCACGTCATATATTAGAAGCTTGATAGAGTTCTTTATCTCCGGGCGATCCTTTCCTGACAGCAAAGAATGAAAATGCTCCCCCTGCCATTCAATGGACACTTCGTCCTCAGTCAGCTCTATTCTCATATCCGCATCGTCAAGGGTTCGGACAAATTCCACATCCGCATCAGAAAAAAATGCCCGCACAAGTGAGCGGACATCATATTCAAAGCTGTTATCGGATATGCTGATTGTGATCTTCCTGTTCATTGCAAAAACATATTGTATTTTTTCTCGTCGCCAATGGTGGTATAGCCTTCATGCCCGGGATAAACCTTCGTAGCATCCGGGAGGCTTAAGCATTTTTCTTTTACGCTGCGCACAAGATCACGGGTGCTTCCTCCGGGAAAATCCGTCCTGCCGATGGAACCGGCGAAAAGAGCATCTCCGCTGAACAATGTATTCTCCTCATAGAAATAGAAACAGCAGCCTCCCTGAGTATGCCCCGGAGTGTGGAGCGCACGGATCTTAAAGCCTGCCAGCTCTATCTCCTGTTCATCCTTTAAAAACACGTCAGCATGGTAGCTCACACCTGTGCCTTGCATCATTGCAGAAAGATTGATCCCCGGATCGGAGAGGGTCTGCTTCTCTTCTATGTGGGCATAAACCGGTATATCAGTACCCCCAAAAGCATTTGTGAAGTCCTCTATTCCTTCTGCATGATCAAAATGACCATGGGTAAGGAGGATCGCCACAGGCTTATAGCCCTTATCCTTTGCCATCCCGGCAAGCCTGTTTCCTGAGGCACCCGGGTCTATCACTATAAGCTCAGCATTATCATTTATAACAAAATAACAATTAGTCTGAACCGGTCCAACAACAAAATGTTCTATTTTCAACCTGTTGTCCTCTCTATGTCTATAACACTTTCAACCTTACGAATGCAGTCAATGAGATGCCCAAGCTGTTCCCGGCTCTTGACGCCAAAGGCTACATCTATGGTAGCAACCCCCTGACGGCTTGTACGGGAATTCATACTGGCTATGTCGATATTTCGCTCTGTAAATATCCTTGAAATATCCACTAAAAGGCCGGTCCTGTTATTGCCGTAGATATGGATTTCAGCCTCGAATAAGGAGCTGTTTTTCTGTTCCAAAAATTCAGGCTGCCATTCAGCTTCTATCAACCTTGACTTGTCCGCGTCAGAAAGATTGATGATATTGATACAGTCTGTACGGTGAACCGTCACTCCCCTGCCTCTGGTAACGAAGCCGATTATCTCGTCACCCGGCACAGGGTTGCAGCATCTGGAAAAACGTACAGATACATCATAAAGTCCCTGAACTATTATACCGCTCTTGGAGCGAGGTGTTTTGTCCTGTATGTTACGGTCTATACGGAACTCATGCTCACTTAAAACCTGCTCATCCGTCACCTCTAACGGGTGGTCCTTGAGATAGGCGGTATGCATCCTGTTGACAACAGCGCCTTCCTTGAGACTGCCCTGTCCTACCGCTGCAAGTACAGCGTTCCAGTCGTGGAAGCCGTATTTGCGTATGACCTTTTCCTGATATTTGGGTCTGTTGATATCCGGAAGATTGATGCCCTTGGCCTTTGCCGATTCCGCGATCAGCTCCTTGCCCTTGCCGATATTCTCTTCCTTGAAGGTACTGCGGAACCACTGGTTGATCTTGTTCTTTGCCTGGGTGGACTTTACAAGCGCAAGCCAGTCACGGCTGGGTCCCCTGGAATTCTGGGAGGTGATTATGTCTATACGATCTCCGTTCTGGATCGTGTAATCTATAGGCACAAGCCTGCCGTTGACCTTGGCACCTACCATTTTGTTGCCTATGGCGGAATGGATGCTGTAGGCAAAATCTATGGGCGTTGACCCCATAGGGAGATTCTTAACGTCTCCGGTGGGTGTAAAGCAGAATACCATGTCCGAGAAGAGATTAAGGTCACTCTTCAACAGGGAAACAAATTCTCTGTTGTCGGACATATCCTGCTGCCATTCAAGTATCTGGCGAAGCCAGGAAAGCTTTTCCTCCTCCTGATTGAGGGTGGCGCCTTCCCCGCTCTCTTTGTATTTCCAGTGAGCTGCTATACCGTATTCACTGGTGCGGTGCATCTCATAGGTACGGATCTGTATCTCAAAGGGCGTACCTGTAGGCCCGATAAGAGTGGTGTGGATAGACTGGTACATATTGGGCTTGGGCATGGCAATATAATCCTTGAAGCGCCCCGGTATTGGGGTGTAATTCTCGTGCATAACTCCCAAAGCCGCGTAACAGTTTTTGATGTCACTTACAATTATCCTGATGGCAAAAAGATCATAAATCTGATCCAGGGTCTTGTTCTGATTGACCATCTTTTTGTAGATGGAAAAAAAATGCTTGGCCCGGCCCTCGATATCAGCCTTAATTCCGGCTTTCTCGATGTGTACACGAACTTCATCCTCCAACCCCTGGATATAAGCCTCTCTTTGTGCCCGGCGCTGTGCTATCTTCTCTACAAGATCATAATAAGCCTCAGGCTCTAAATATTTCAGAGCCAGATCATCCAGCTCGATCTTGACCTTGGCAATACCGAGGCGATTCGCCAGGGGAGAGTAAATCTCCATTGTCTCCCTGGATTTCTCAAGCTGCTTTTCAGGCTTCATGTACTTGAGGGTACGCATGTTGTGGAGTCGATCCGCAAGCTTTATGATTATTACGCGAATATCCTTTGCCATGGCAAGGAACATCTTGCGCAGGTTCTCCGCCTGTACCTCAACCTTGTCCGCGTCATAGGACAACTGTCCCAGCTTGGTAACGCCATCCACGAGGGACGCAACCTCTGCTGAGAATTCTTCCGTGATCTGCTCTGTGGTGTATACAGTATCCTCCACAACGTCGTGAAGGATGCCGGCAACAATGGTCTCCTTGTCCATCTCAAGATCGGCAAGAATGATCCCTACACAAAGGGGATGAATGATGTAGGGCTCTCCGGATTTGCGCACCTGTCCCTTATGAGCATCAAAAGCAAGATGATAGGCTTTGCTGATCATTGTAATGTCAGTGCTTGGGTGGTACCTGCGAATCCTTTGGATAAGCTCATCATAAAGCGTATCAGGATCAACATAGTCGGTTGTCGCAACTATTCCACGATTAGGTTTGCTTATCGACTCTTCAAGCGCTTCAAGTTCTTTACGCCGTTCCTGAGATACTTCTGCCATCCGGATCCCTTTCTGTATTTTCCCTTCGAATGGGTAATATTGTTATTTTACTACCATTCATTCAAAAATACAAGGTTTTGTCGGAGGGGAGGGTATATCCGCCAACGGGTCATAAATATGATCCGCCTGAAGGTCCTTTGGAGGAAAATATTCGTCCTTTTTCCTGTGAGCCTTAAGGTTTATACCGGCTTTTAATCCGCCGAAAAAATTTGTAAACCTGTCAATTATGCCTTCATCCTCTTCCTCATCATCTTCGTAGAGTTCATTCAGTATAGCGCGTCGCTGCTCAATTTTCAGTTCATCTTCATTAAAGCTATCATTATTTAATTCAGTCATGGGCGCAGGCTGCGGCATCCCTGACAGACCGTGGACCGGCTCATCAGCGGGCTTTGTGGGGTTAATTTCCGGAATACTTCTCTGCCATTCGTCAAGAGAAAATGCCTCGTCGCACAACAGTTCATAGCCTTCATAGATAAATTTTGCCAGCACCTCGTCCCTTTGATCTATAACAGGCATTAAAAACTCATAAATACCCATTAACTGCTGCTGCAGGTTATTGCCAGCTCCGGGGTAAAAGCAGAGCGAAACCTTTACGTCCATGCCCCTGCCGCTTAAGTACAAAGTATCTTCTGTCAGCAATATGCTGCTGTCGGAAATAAGATATTCTTTAAGTCCTTTAAAAGCTTCTATGAGCTTTTGAAAAATGCTCATAAGCTCATCCCTGTTGACGGAACCGTTAGCACAAAAGCTCCGAAAGCTTTTTTGGGAAGTAATGTCATACCAAAGCTGTCGGCTGTCATTCATCCTCCTGCCGAAAAAAGTCAGAAGGTATGGTATCCGGTTGTTGGCAAGCATCTGCTCCTCATAGGGGCGGACCTCGTATTCCTGCGGCAGTATCATATAGCTTGCATCGGCACTTCTTTGATATAGTATTTCCATTTTATTCTTCCTTTAATCCCAAATCTCTTCACCGTTTTGTATGGCTCGAAACACCTTAACAGCATTTACTTCCTCCGACGAAACTGAATCAATGTATTCACAGGTATCTGAATACAAAAAAAATGAAAGAGCTATCACCATATATATGACCATTAGACTTATCCCAAAAACCCATGCAGTCTCCACCGAATATGAAGCCTTTAAACCAGGTTTACCTCTCATACAACACCTCCGGTATTCATCGCGACATGCATCGCATAGCTTATGAACATAAAGGGGATAAACGGCAGCTCATAATGTCTGCCTTTTTTGAAGAACAACACCGCCACCGCTCCTGCAATAAGAGAAAAAAACATTGCCGTCCAAAGCACGATGATATTGCCCCAAAAGCCCAGAAAAATACCTGTTACAGCTATCATCATAGCATCACCCTTTCCGATCTTTTCGCCCGATAAAACACTGATAAAATACATTACTGCCCCAACAGCAATACCTCCTGTAACATTCCATATGGAAATCCTTAAAAAAAGCACATGCAGCAAAAGACCGGCTATTGCCGCTGCCAATAACGGCGCTGTCATTATCCTTTTTTTCTTAATATCCTCTAAACTGAAAAATCCAAGTATTCCAAATAAACTTAAGCTTTCCATAAGCTCCTCCTCTATTGCCCGCATTTACTGCAGGCGTGAAATCCTTCTGCTTCGGCAGCCTTTTTGGTGGTACTTTTTATTGTGCGTTTTAAGCCGCTGCAGGTTATATTTGTGTGATAGTTTTCTCCGTAGGTTGTAATATATACTACCGAGGTCTCGCCTCTGCACAAGGGACAGGGGTAGTATTTGTGTCCGCCAGAGTTTCTTTTCTCCGATACTATATTGTAGGACACCGGCGTTATAGACGGATTCAGATACGAACAATCAAGCCTGCTGTGCCAGGCTTTGCCGTATTTCGTAACAAATACGGTTTCGTTGTCCCCTCCCTTACCCTCAGATGGGTCAAATCCAACCCATCTGTGAGCCTTTGCCTGTTGGGATACCTTCATTTCCCCTTTGCCAAAAAGCTTTACGGGAAATGGAATTGTATATTTTACGATCAGGAGTATATCCTTTTCATCCACAACAGATTCAGAAAAGTCAAACCCCAGAGCCCTGCCCTTTACATGAGAAGCGGGCGTCTTGTTTGATATAAGCTTTGCATATGCAAGACCTGTAACCGTACCCTTTGCAATGGTCTCTTTATCCTTTACTTCACCGCCATACAGCGCAGCTTCTCTTGCTGTTTCGTTTAGAGCTACTGCCACAGACCATTCGATCGCAAGTACATAAAAGAACAAAAGAATACAGGCGCTTATGAACAAAAAGACCGGCATTACTATTGATGCTTCAACCGTACAGCTCGCCCTGACTGAAAATTTTTTACAGGGTGTGCCGGGATGCCTCTTGTGATAATAAATTTTTTCTCCCATTATAAGATGTGCCATAACAGAAAAGAGTTAAAGAAATGCTTTTTAGAAAAGAATGTAGTTGTCGCCTTATTTCGTTAATTATCTAAAAGAGACATCCCGTCACACCCTGTATAAATCCTCCGCTATTTCAGGTAGTTCATTTTGCGTGTTTCTTTGAAGGCATAACCGTCCGGGGTGTTCTGCGCCTTAACAAGGTTTCCGAATATCGGCGCTGCCCCGTAGGTAAAATCTATATTTGCGCTGTAGATGAAGCAATCCAGCCTGACATTTTTATAATTTTCCCTTGAGCGAAGCTCATCTTCTATCACCTCCAAAGCCCTGGAGGAAAGAACCCTTGCCGGAGACAGGGTAAGCATTATCCCGAGATAGGTCCTGTAATCATATCCTTTCTCACAGTTACTTGACTTTGCAGTTCCGTTAAGAATGGAAACTATATTTGACAATCCGCTTGTCCATTCGGTTCGATTTTTGATTACTGAAATCTTTCCTCCCGACATCAGGGTCCTTACATCCATTATGCTTTCCGCATATACCCAGGCAGCTATTATACCTGAACGTATTGCCGGCTGTGCCTGGGGCAGAAGAGCTCCTCCCATGAACTCTGACAGAATATCCGCCTCACTTAACTTCTCATGCATACTCATAATTGCGGTATAATTCATGGCACCTCTGAAAGCCAGAAGCTTTTCCGCGGTCTCTGCAAGATTATCCCTGTCACTGTCCTCATTTGAGATCATGTATTCAAGTTCATATTCCAATCCCTTTCTGTTTTTGGGATTTGTAAAGCATCCAAATCTGTCTGTCAGATATGCCTGAAAAAGCAGCTTATCAGATACCCCGCTTGACACAGCTTCATCATTTCCCGAATACAGATTCCTTTCAGATATCTTATTTGAAACCCGCATAACCTTATTTGAAATATTATCTGCAGGAACGGCCTGTGAAAGAATAGATTCGGAAATATGATCCAATACGGCTTCTATAGGATCATCCTCCAAAGAGCCCCCGTCATATGCCTCAGATATCGCATCCGCTTCGTCGTCACTAAGCCTTTCCGCGGCTCTTTGCTTTGCCTCCTCTCCCTTTTCCAACAGATCCTGCCAGGAAAAATCCACAAAGCTTAAATGCTCACCGCCATCTGATATTTTGTCGAAAAGCTCCTGTGGTATCCCGTACATAACCGTCTTTGCCGCCTCCTTAACAAAGGCGCCACCGTTATTATCCGTAAGCAGACCGTAGGAGTTTATTTCACAGGCAGCCGGCATCATATTAAGGTGATTGCCAGCGGAGGCATTTTGCGAAACGCTTAAGTTTACTCCAAGATAATCCAACATTCTCATAGCTGCCATATCCCTATCAGGACTATCGCCGCCATAGCCCAAGTCTATGGCAAGTATCCCATATTCCTTCCACAACGGACGGCAATAGTCCGCAAACATGCTTTCCGCGCCTATATCTGAAACCATGAGGCTTTCCTTTTTCAGTGAATAAAAATGCACAACTTCGAGCAGCGAGAAAAATATTGACAGGATCAGAAGAATGGTCATTCCCATGAACACCGTCATGCTTGCGCGCGCGTATTTTTTCCTGTATGTCATTTTGCCATTATGCTATCCGAATCAGTGGATATCTGCGCAAATATCTTTGTAACAAGACCGCTTATCTGCTCTTTAAATATCAACACCATTGCGATGAGCACCACCAGGATAAGTATCATCTCAACCACGCCTATCCCGTCCTCTTCGTTCAAAAAATCCTTAAATCTCAACATCTCCAACATACCGAACCTCCTAAATATTTGTGTTAAAAATTGCAGGTGTAACTAATATTACAAGTACCACACCCAGTAGCATTACCATTGGTATCAACAATCTTGTGGAAGCTTCCTCTCCCAAAATGCGGGCGGTAAGCTTTCTGGCTTCAAAGGCTTTCTGCTCTTCCTTTTCAAGCAGCAGGGAGAGCTGCCTTGAGCCGTGTTTTATGCTTTGGGAAAGCATGAGTCCAAGCTTGCTGTAATCCTTATGTCCTGCAAGCCTTCCCATTGCCCCGTAGGCTGTCTCCTCCCCCACACCTTCCTGCATCTGTCTTATAATAATCCCAATCACTTCATATCCCGGTCTGTCCCTTATACTGCCCTGTCTTCGCCTCTCGGCATAGCTTTCCGCGATCCTGGTCATTGCTGATCTTAGGGTGATACCTGCAGAAACATATAGTGACAATGCGCTTACGATCTCGGGATAGTCCCTTGAAAGCCTGCGTTGTCTGTCTTTTAACGCCCTTCTTTTTTCTTCCTGTTCTCCCGCGACTATGCCTGCTCCCGCCAAAAGCCCAAGTCCGCAAAAATATACTCCGCGGTATTCCCGCTTCTGCGACCATTTGACCGGGATATCCTTAACCGTATCCGGAAGGCTTACCGTGCTTTCACCCGGCGCGGTTTCATCAGCAGCTTTAAGTGCCTTATTGAGATAATATTTGAAGCCGTTTTTTGATGCAGGCTCCGGCATTACAACCTTGACCGGAAACTCATAAATCTCCTCGATTTCTCCACAGGAAAGCTTTGCCCGGGCATATACCACCGACGGATCATTTTCTGCCAAAAAATCATAATCTATTACGCCTCTTGAAGATATTAGCTTTGGTTCCGAAAAATCCCAGGACGCGCTTACCATTCCCCCGGCATAGCTTTCAGAGATGTTAAGATCACCTGTAACAGAATCTGGCGTATCCGGCGCGCTGCACAAAGATCCGTCAATTTCCTTTTTGGCTTTGGTCAGAAGCTTCTGTGACTGTTTTTCTCCAAGGGAGGTTTCTGAAATTGTAACATCCCAGTTTTCTTTTTCTCCCTTTGAAGAAACAGTAAGAGACTGCGTGATGCTTCCTTCCCCTGCTGCCGGTCTTTCTACAATACCTGAAAATTTAAGTTCCCTTGTATAATAGTCGTAAGCTCCAACTATAGCCCCGGCTGCTTCTATCACAAATACCATTACCAGAATCCGGTTTTCTTTTATAAGACCGTTACGCTTTGCCAGAACAGCAGCGGCAATACTTATGAGAAAAATCATTAAATAGATCATGGCACTTTCCTAAACCTCAATATCAACTACTTTTCTTCCAATGAACAGAGCCGCTACATATACCGCTATGCAGACACTCATGATCACTGCTCCCGTCAGATTATGATACATCGGAGCCAGAAAACCTCCCGAGCATACTCTCATGTAGGCGATTATCAATATTGGCATAACGCTCATCACCGTAAGCTCCAGACGCTTTTGTGCGATAGTTGCCGCTATATCCTGCTTCAGCTCCACCTTTTCCTCTATCTTTTTTGCGGTGCTTCGCAGATTATCAACGTAATTTCCTCCCAGTCTTTTGCCGAAGGAAAAAACCGACGCAAAGCCTGTTACTTCTTCATAAGGATATTTGGCAGCAAAGGCTTCAAAGGCTTTTTCAACAGGTGTTTTAAGTCCTACGGCTTGGTTTATGACGTGGATATCAGCTATGATCAGGGACCCTTTTCCAAAAAGAGCAAAATGTGATCTTTCAGCCTCTATAAAGGCATTCTCCACGGAATAACCGCTTTCTAAGCCTGCAATGAGATTTGCCAGAAGCTCCTTGTATTCGGAAGTAAATCTCTTTTCATCACGGCGGCGACATTCCTGCTTGAATCTTTTTCCATTTAAGATCACAACAGGTATCATAAGGGGTATTGCCATCCATAATGTGTCATAAAAGATCCAGGCTATTAACAGCGACAGTCCGATATCCTGGACAACCGGTTCCATATTTATACCGGAAATCCTGCCATTGCGAGTTTTCTTGTGTTTTTCAGGTCGTTTCTTTTTACCCATTCCCCCTCCACTCTTCCGTCTGCTTCACCGGTTTGGACAAACTCAAAGATCGTATTAAGATATACTTGACCGTCTTTAATACCGCAGACTTCAGCAATCTCAAGAACCTTCCGGCTCTTATCCACAAGCCTTCCAAGATGAACGAACAGATCTATTCCCGAAGCTATCTGGGATCTGATGGCAGGAATGGGAAGCTCCATTCCCATAAGCACCATGGTCTCAAGCCTGGAAATCATATCCCTGCAGGAATTTGCGTGACCGGTGGAAAGCGAGCCGTCATGGCCGGTATTTGCTGCCTGCAAAACCTCTAAGGCTTCACTTCCCCTGCACTCTCCGACAATTATCCTGTCAGGTCTCATCCTAAGGGATGCTCTTACAAGATCCCGTATTGATATTTGCAGCTTTCCCTCAAGGTTAGCATCCCTCGCTTCAAGCCTTACTAAATTTTCAATACCTATGGGCATAAGCTCTGCCGAATCTTCTATAGTGATAACACGCTCGTCTGCCGGGATAAATTCTGTCAGGGCGTTTAGGAAGGTGGTCTTTCCTGAACCGGTTCCGCCGGATACAAACAGCGTATAGCCGCTGACAACTATAACCTTCAGAAAATCCGCCATTTCAGTGGACATTGAGCCTAATGCTATCAGAGTATCCATAGTTATAGGCGCTTTTGGAAAACGCCTTATGGATATTATGCAGCCTTCAACCGAAGCTGGAGGTATCACTATATTGACACGCGACCCGTCCAAAAGCCGGCAATCCACTATGGGCGACATTTCGTTGACAACCCTGTTATTTGCCGCCACTATCTGCTGTACAACGTCGTAGAGCTTTTCATCTGAGGAAAACCGCTTGTCGGACTTAAAAATCCTTCCTTGCTTTTCCAGAAAAATATTATTGCTCCCGTTTATCATGATCTCTGTTATCTCATCGTCCTCTAAAAGATCCTGAAGCACATCAAGCTTGCGCATGGAATTAAAAACATCCCGCTGGATAACTCTTCTTTCCTCTATTGAAAGCTTCCTGTCGTGGCAGAGCTCGATTATATGCCCCCGGATGAGCCGGTTGATATCCTCATCAGAATAGTCCCTGGACATGTCCACTTCGTCTAAAACTGCAGTTCTTATGAGCTCTTTTATATCATCCTGCACCAGCTACAGCCTCCATCGCTTCCCTTGCATATGCGGAAAGATTCCCTGCCAATATATGTTCAAGCTGATATGTGCCATCCGTAAGATTTAATCCCGATAACGGAAGCATGGTCGCGAGTGTATCAAGTCCGCTAAACCTGTCACTTATGAAATTCATTATCTGCCTGTCATATTTGCGGTAATAATCTCCCTCCCTTCCAAGCAAAAGCAGATTGTCCAGGCAGCTTAAAAGCACCTCCATACCCCGCATTGACGTATCAAAAAGTATTACAACTCTTTCAAATCCAAGCTCCTGAATCGAAAGAAACAGATTTCTCCATTTATCCGGGTCAACCTCTGTCAGCTCCTGAAAATATCTTGCCGGGGAAAGGCATGACACACCATTTACATTGCACATACAGTCCAAAAGCTCGCCCCGCTCAATACCTTCGCTCTCTAAAAGATAGAGATAATCCGTAATATTCCTGTCAGGAACAAAACCGCACAGCTCCGGTAAGATTGAATTATCCTCAAGATCCATGAAAAGAATCCGGCTTGCCGGCTCAGTATTTTTAAGCTGGGCGACATACGCCAATGCAAATGGAAGCTGCAGCTCATGGTGTATGGGTGAGCATATCCCGGTCCACATACATTTAACCGATGTATTGGCGCGGATATTTTCATTTCTTACCCTGCAGAGTGAGTCTACAAATTCACGCATAGGCTGGAATTTATAGACCACGTCGTATATATCACTTGAATAACCCATGGTACCGCACAAAAGATAGATTTTGCCGAGCCTCATGACCTCGTTACTGTTTAAATATCCTGACGCTGCCTCAGCGAATTCGTCCGAAATCAGGGATATGTCATAGTTTTCCGTGTCGTTTATCATACCTTCGACGGAAGAAAAGCAGGTCAGCTTCAGATCCTTCATCGTCGTGATAAGAAAAGCCGACAACGCCTGCACATAGGCTTCATCAGTGTCACAAAGTAAAATTCTTTGTTTCCTCATAAGATCTCCTTTTTTAGTTTTTAGTGTAAGCAGCAGCTTTCTATTATGAAAGCAAGAAAAATACATAACGTGTAGTGAATGTAATGTCTGAATTTCGTCCTTGTCAGAAAACGGCTTGTAACCCAGCTTAGGATACTGATCACCGCTCCAAGGAAGACTGACAGAATCATGATCTGAATAAGAAATGCCGAAGAATAGAACGTAGATATTATTGAAAAGAGCTTAATATCTCCCGCGCCCAACCCTCTTAACAGAAACAGAGGGTAAAGTAGTACGATAGGCCATAGGGCATTAAATATAAAGGGTGCCACATCAGGCGGAGCATGGATAGATGAGAATGCTCCAAGCAAATATCCAATGAAGATAAGCTTATTTGGCACCTTGTCCGTTTTGAAATCAAAGTATGTTGCTAAAGAAAGCAGCAACGGAACAATCACCATCGTTTTCATGGCTCGCATTATAGACCCTTTTTTTGCATTGTGCAATGTACATTTTTCGGGTGTTGGTAATTTATACACATTCCACAAAACTGATTTTTGGCAGATCTGACAATGATCTGCATATAAACTATGTGCATTATAACAACAATCCCCCTGTTATGAGGGAGCATTGGCAATGCTCTCCCTATAAAAGGGGGATGAAATATTTTTAATTATTTTTATTTCGTCAATATTACGGCTTTATGCAAAAAACCCTCTGTTTTCGCC
>CAJOFN010000025.1 GCA_905233905.1 uncultured Lachnospiraceae bacterium | reverse complement strand
CACTCTGATTCTTCTCATCCACAACAGTCTTTCCATCCTTCCAGGGCTGGCCGCTTTTCGGGAGATCGTAGCCCTCGGACAGAATCTCATCACCGTCCACATAAATTTTGACGGCTGAATTTTCTGTCTGGGCATAAAAAGAAAGACCGTCGTATTCGGCGTCAAGGGTATTGGCAAGTATTACCGGAGTACCCTTATCGGAATCAGCCGAAAAAGGCAGAATTACATCCTCTTCGGTTGTGCCGTCCGCATAGGTAACGGTCCAGCCGGTGGATATATCGTGAGTCTGGCCTAAAGCATCCCTTGCCTCCTGCTCGTCAAAGGTGCGGATGCTTGTCATTATGGCGAACAACAGCACTAAACAGCATACGATAGCCGGGATTATTTTTTTGAGCTTGGATTTTTGCTTATCGTTCATCAAATATGTTCCGCAAAGAAATTGTTAATGTTTTCAAGAATTGCCTCTGAGGGCATGGTCTTTAAAAGGTATTTTTCAGGTTTTAAGTCAACAACATTCATCACGCTTTCACGGTCGCTCTTTGAGGTCAGAAACATAACAGGAGTTGATGAGGTAGAGGACTCGGAGCGTATCATCTTAAGGACCTGAGGACCCGAGGCAACCGGCATTTCATAATCAAGGAGTATCAGATCCACAGGATTCTTGACAAGGAATTCAATGGCCTTCATGCCTGAATTGGCGAGGTGAACATGATATCTGCCTTCGAGGAGACCCTTCATTTTGCGAAGCTCCGCCCCCTGATCGTCTACCACAAGGATATGCTTCTTGTCGGAGTCCTTCTTGGCGAGGACGAAAATACCGTCCATTTCCTCTACTAAGGTCTTGACATTTAAAGGACGCAGGAAGGCGCCCCGGACATTTTGCGTGCCAATCTTGTCCTGGGCGGTAGATACCTCTTCATCACTGCCTACAAGGTAAATGTGCGCTTGAAAATTCCCGTCAGAGATCTGATCCTTGATATAGACCAGAAACTCTGAAAGCTTTTCCATATCTCCGTCAATATATATTAAAACCACCTTTTCATCAGTCTTCCTGCCGGTAAATACCCGGACCTTTGGCTGAACGTGATTTACAATGTAGCCTGCCTTCTCGATGTTCCTGGTGATGGCATTGACCATGAACGAATTCGTTGCCGAGACAAGCAGTACCTTCTTTTCTTCCTCCATCATATCCTCCGATTATACTCGCGAACGCAATATAGCTGTATTTCAACTATTATAGACATATTTTCGCGTATTATCAATTACATAATGGGTACAAATGCACAGGATTTTTCTTTTGATATGGTGAAATAACATTAATGTGTGCTATAATACAAAGGTTGAACGGAGAAGTGAGAGAAAGAGTCACCGCTGATGGATCTGTTTTCTTACATGGAAGAGAAAGAAAAAGAAAAGGAAGCGCCGCTGGCATCGAGACTGCGGCCGAGGACCCTTGAAGAGTTTGTGGGACAGCAGCACATCATAGCCAAAGACAAGCTCCTTTACAGGGCAATAGCCGCGGACAAGCTGGGCTCTGTGATATTTTACGGACCACCCGGTTCAGGCAAGACATCCATAGCAAGGGTTATTGCCAATACCACCAAGGCTGCCTTTACCCAGTTAAATGCCACGACCTCCGGCAAGAAGGATATGGAGCTTGTGGTAAAGGATGCAAAGGAAGCCCTGGGAATGTATGGAAGGCGCACCATTCTCTTTATTGATGAGATACACAGATTCAACAAGGGACAGCAGGATTATCTGTTGCCTTTTGTTGAGGACGGAACCATAATCCTTATTGGAGCGACTACCGAGAATCCATATTTTGAAGTCAACAGCGCTCTTATTTCAAGATCCATGATCTTTGAATTAAAGCCCCTCTCGGCAGATGAGATAGCGGTTCTGCTGAAAAGGGCGATAACGGATGAAGAGAGGGGGCTTGGGATATACGGTGCCGAAATAGACGAGGATGCCCTTAAATTCCTTGCCGACGCGGCAGCAGGCGACGCAAGGAACGCCCTTAACGCGCTTGAGCTGGGAGTTCTTACGACTAAGCCTTCCCAAGACGGCAGGATACATATTACTCTTGAGGTAGCCGCGGAATGTATACAGAAACGCCCGATCTCATATGACAAGACAGGAGAGGGGCATTACGATACCATATCAGCATTCATAAAGAGCATGAGAGGATCAGACCCGGATGCGGCAGTTTATTATCTGGCAAGGATGCTTTACGGCGGAGAGGATGTCAAATTCATTGCCCGAAGGATAATGATATGCGCCGCGGAGGATGTGGGCAACGCTGATCCTATGGCATTGGTTGTTGCTTCTTCCGCTGCTTCGGCGGTTGAGAGGGTAGGGATGCCTGAAGGTAGGATTATTCTTTCCCAGGCTGCAGTTTACGTTGCCTGCGCGCCAAAGAGCAACGCTTCGTATATGGCGATAAACAGGGCGATGCAGTCGGTGAATAACAGGAGCATAAAAAGCATACCGAGACATCTTCAGAATGTCCATGCGGATTCCCACGGGCAGGAAAGAGCCCAGGGCTATCTTTATGCTCATGATTATCCCAATCATTACGTTAAACAGCAATATCTTCCGGATGAGCTTGTGGGAGAGGTTTTCTACGAACCCACGGACATTGGTTATGAGGCAAAGATAAGAGAACACTTTAAGCGGATAAAGAAAGAGGTATGAAATGATCAGAAAATACAAGCTTGCGATCATAGGCTGCGGCAATATGGGCAAGGCCATACTTCAGGGGGTTTTAAACTCTGATGTGGCATCAAAGGACGAAGTGATCGTATCGGTGCGCACCGATGAATCCGCCGCAAAGCTTCGGGATGAATTTGACTGTGAGATCACCACCGACAACCGCGCGGCAGCAGGGGACGCGGCAATGATAATACTTGCGGTAAAGCCCTATCAGATGTCAACGGTACTCAGCGAGATCAGGGAAAAGATAGCCATAGACCAGATAATCATTTCTGTCATAGCGGGAAAGAGCATACAGTCCATAGAAGAGGGGCTTATGTCCATAGAGGTGGCAGGCAGGCTAAAGGTAGTCCGCGCCATGCCGAATACCCCGGCAAAGGTCGGAGAGTCCATGTCTGCTCTGTGCGTCAATGCCCATATGACAGATACCGATATTGACAGGGTAGTAAGGGTATTTGGCGCTTTTGGCAAGGCAGAGGTTGTCCGTGAGGATCTGATGGATGTGGTGACCGGAGTATCAGGTTCTTCACCTGCTTTCATTTATATGATAATGGAGGCTATGTCAGATGCTGCCGTCAAGAACGGAATGACAAGGGATATGGCTTACAGATTTGTATCCCAGTCTGTGCTTGGGGCTGCCAAAATGCTCCGTGATACAGGAAAGCATCCCGGAGAGCTTAAGGATGAGGTGGCCTCCCCGGCAGGAACTACCATAGCAGGAATTTGTGCCCTTGAAAAAGCCGGCATTAGGGATGCGATGATCACAGGTGTTGACTTTGCGATAGAAGCTGCAAGAGGTTTATAATACAGACATATGAACACTATAAATAACAGGGGCAGGATAAGATCATTTCTGATCTGTCTTGTTCCAAGCTTTGTGATAATGATGATCCAGAATGCCGCAGTGGTATTCGGATCAGAGATATATGTGGTGTGGAGGTTTTTAGAGGCAGCCATGGGACATGAAGGCTCGATGGAGTCCTTCTTTTCCGGACTTTCATCCACAGCTTTTCTTATGAGTGTATCATTGCTGTATGCTCTGGCAGGCATAGTCGTATTCATGCTGTGGTACAGGCGGCTTAAGAGAGAGACACAGGACTCGCAGAACAGGGATTCCCTTAAAGGCTACGGCATAAAGATGTATGCCGGGATGATTTTATTCGCGGTAAGCGCCCAGTATCTTTGTGAATATCTCGTTACTATTCTGTCCAAGATGCAGCCGCAGTGGCTTGAAATGTATATGAAGCTGATGGAGGATATGGAGCTTTCAGGGGGAAGGGCTGATGTGCTTCTGATAGCGTATGTTGTGCTGCTTGGCCCTGTGTGCGAAGAGCTTTGCTTCAGGGGCGTTACGCTTGGGCTGTGCAAAAAGGTTATGCCCCTGTCATCGGCAAATATTGTCCAGGCTCTCCTTTTCGGAGGGATGCACGCCAATCCCTTACAGAGTATTTACGCCTTTGCCTTCGGATGGCTGCTGGGGCAGATCTATCTTGATACCGGAAATCTTACCATAACCATAATAGTACACATACTTTTCAATGGAGCCGGAATTGCTCTTGCGCAGTATATCGGAGTGGGCGCAACTCCTGCAACCTTTTTCGCAATGCTGCTGGCGGCCATGCTTTTGGTTTACTTTTCGTTTTCGGTTATCCGCTCCGCGGCCTCTGTCAGACCCTCTGAGGAGTAATCAGCAAGGAATGATTCCCTGTCTACAAAGGATTTTGGCCATGCTTTGCCGAGCTTTGATGAAAGGGTCCTGTTGAAAAGCTTGGTCGTATACTCCGGATCACAGGCCTCAATGGGCATATCCTCTATATCATCGCCGTTTATTACTGCTGCCGCCATTACCCCGCACCGGTAGCCAAGGGCGTAGGGATCCTGGAAAAGGCATACTGTGGTATCGGCGCCTATATCGGCATCACCGCCTACGGTTATTGTCTTTGTGATTTCTGTTTGCTGTCTTATGAGATTCATAATGTCTGGATCATCTGTGATAACATTTCCCGAACAAATATAAAGTACATCACACTGCCTGCAGGCAAGCTCTACAATTTCAGACCATGACATATCTGAAATATCCGTGGGGTTCTTCCAGAGGCTTCCTATCTTCATGCTGCGGGCGCTCATGGGCTCGTTAATACCTGTAAGGTCGCCGCTTTCACCAAGGGAATCAGGGTGGATATTTGCTCCTTCCTTGCCTGATGGAGCGGCATTTATTGATGGAAGGGTCAGCGGCGTGGCGGCAGCCTCGGTTTCGTTAGCTATAGCCTGTTCAGTTGTCAGGTCGTCTCTGATCTCATATTCTCGCCAGCAGATACCGGCAGAGTTCATATATTCTTCGATCAGCTCATTTTGGAGGATGCTGTCGGTGTCAGCAGGATCATAGAGTATACCCACGGCTTTTGGGGTATGGTCACAAGCCTCGATCAATAGTGACAACATGCGCTCCGCTGAGTTGATGCCGGATATTCCGCTGACGTTACGGCCGGTGATGCTTCCGGTATCAGGCAGCAGGTGGAGAACATTACGGTAATCAATAACGTCGGAGAAGATTACCGGTATATCTGAGGTAAGATTTGCCGCTGCTTCAAGGGAAGCATCACCTATGGTGAAGATGAGCCGGGATCGCGCCTGGATCAGTGTCTCTACAGCAGCAGAAGCTGAGAGAGAGTTATTACTGTCCTGTTCGGCAAAGATGATATCTTCATTGTCTATCTTATTGATGATCGCATCCTTAAAGCCTGAAATTTCATATGCAGAATAGTCGTTTTTGGTATCTGTGCATATTCCGATGGTGTATGCCCTCTCTGCCGCTTCTTCATTGAAAGAGGATGCGTAAACCATGCCGCCAGCGCAGAAGCAAAGGGACATGGCAAAAATAATTATCAATGCTCTAAAGCTTTTCATGATCATATCTCCGTGCAATGGTTCATATTATCTACAGTTTATAGTCCAGAAAGGGTATTGTCAAATGAGAATAAAAAAGCTGATATTTCCGGAAAGGTGTCCGGGCTGCAGAAAGGTGCTTGAAATAGGAAGAAGCGGGTTTTGCGATCGCTGTATAAAAACTACACGTTTATCAGAAGAGCCTGCCTGCGTATGCTGCGGGAAACCGGTGGAAAACAGCCTTATGCATCTGTGCCAGGACTGCGTTCGCTTAAAACACAGCTTCATCCAGAACAGGGCCTTGTATCTGTACGAGGGAGCGGCTATACAGGCAATGTACAATCTGAAATATAATAATGACAAATGGATAGCCGAATTACTTGCAGGGGAGCTGTATCGGCGTTTCGGGAAATGGATTAAAGCCTGCGGCATCGAAGCTTTTATACCGGTGCCGATGTATGGAAAAAAGGAAAGGGCAAGAGGCTATAACCAGGCGTGGGAGATAGCCGCAAGGCTGTCTGATATTACGGCAAAACAGGGGAAAAGCGGCAGGATACCTGTTGTTGCGGCAGTAAAAAGGGTAAGAAATACCACGCCTCAGAAAGAGCTTTCCGTATCGGTAAGGAGAAAGAATGTTAAAAAGGCTTTCAAATTAGACAGAAATGTTGTAGAATTATATAACGTATATCATAGGGGTCGTTTGACCGCGTTTAAGAGCGTGCTGATAGTAGATGATATATTTACCACAGGCGCTACCATTGACGCAGTAAGCGATCTGTGCATCGCGGGAGGGATAGCCTCGGAGGTTTATTCCGTTACCGCAGTGATTGGCAGGGGAAATGTATAGACGGGGGGTATTATTATGGAGGTCAGAACTTGTCGTCGGTGCAGAAGACTATTTAACTATCTTGGCGGACAGCCGATCTGTCCTGCCTGTCGTGAAGAGCAGGAAAAGATATTTTACGAAGTTAAGGAATATATAAGGGAGAATCCGCATGTCGGCATCCGTGAAATAGCCGAGAACATGGATGTAACCACAAGCCAGCTGCAGCAGTGGGTTCGTGAGGAGAGGCTGCAGTTCTCTGAGGATTCTGACATAGCTTTACAGTGTGAGAATTGCGGTGCCAAGATATACACGGGCAGATACTGTGATAACTGCAAGAACAAGCTTGCCAATAATCTCACAAAGGCTTTTGCCAAGGAGGAGCAGGCGGCACCGAAGAAGGAAAAGACCGGCAATAAGATGCGTTTCATGAAGAATTAGATTTGACAGGATATTTATGCTTAGTGAAAGACGTGTTATCCATATGGCGAGAATGGAGATGCTCCGTTCAAAGAAACAGGCCTTTGTTACGCCGTTCATAAATCTTGACAAGAAGGATTATCTGTCGTTTTCCAATACGGTCGCTTTCATTAAGGGAACGGTCTTCTATGGTGTTATTGCAGCGTGCGCCCTGACAGGCGGGCTGACGCTTATGGCGGAGGACATTACCAAAGAGCTTGCTGCGGTATCCCTTATTGCGGCGCTTGTGGGTTATGTTATATTCATATTCCTGTACCGGAGCTGGTATCACAGGGTATGTGTCAGGAAATATCAGGAAGCGCGCCGTTTGGTAGGACGCATGAAAAGAAACTGGGATAACTTAGAGGGAATTTATCAGGACGAAAAGGAGGCTACCAGACCGACGGTTGATCTGGATCTGCTGTTTCCCGAAGGTTCCTTGGGAGAGAATGAATGACTCCATTTATGCGGATGCGTGAGAGTGTACGCAATTTGATCCGCGCACATGAAATTGCATTTGACCGTATCGGGCATGGCTTCATAATGCTTGTCTGTCTTGCGGCTGTTGCTTGGGGCTTCCCCTTTGCAGGCGGGATAGACAGCGTATGGGTCATTTTGGTGTTGTCTGTTTTGGGGATGTTTATGCCCTTTTCAGCGCAGGCACTGCTTGTTATTGTCTTTCTTCTGGTCAATCTTTTTGCGTTATCAGGACAGATCGCGGGAGTTACCGCGGTGATAATATTGGCTGCCTATGCCTTTTGCTCTGTTTTTTTGGCGCAGAAGACACATTATATTCCCGGCTTTGTGGCGGCAAGGCTTTGGTCTGCTCCCGGTATCATACCTATGCAGATCGCGCTTTTGGGCTCTCTGAATGAGGTGGTCGTGGTAATAAGCGGCGCTGTGGTTTCTTTCTATCTTCAGGAGGTTCATGTAAATGCCGGCCTCTTGAAGGACGGAGAGAATCAGATGCCGGTAATAGATTTCATTCGCGAGAGGATCATTGCAAACCAGATGTTTTATGTGTATATATTTGCAATGATAGTTATGTTTCTTGCGGTATATACCATCCGGTCCATGAATATCGCCCATTCCTGGGGGATTTCTGTTGTGGGAGGTACCGCGGCGGAGTTTTTGATACTTTTGTCAGGCTATCTCCTAATAGGCTCAAGGAAAAACATACCAATGCTGATACTTGGCAATATTGTTGTGCTGCTTGTCGGCGCTGCTACCAACTATCTGTACAGAGACTTTGATTATACGCGTACCGAAAAGGTTCAGTTTGAAGATGATGATTACTATTATTATGTAACCGCAGTTCCCAAGATCAGGCTTACGGAGGAGAAAAAGGAGGTAAAAACCATTAACCGGGTTTCCAAAACGAGAAGAGGGAGGGGCAAATGAATATTGACCGCTTCGTTAATTCCGTTGATGCCTTTATTGGTGATTACTTCTCACTTTCCATACCGGACATACATGTAACGGATATTATTGAAATAGCAATTATATCCGTGGTACTCTATGCCCTTTTAGTATGGATAAAGGATACCAGAGCCTGGATGCTGTTTCGGGGGATAATCCTTATCCTGA
Organism: uncultured Lachnospiraceae bacterium; assembly: GCA_905233905.1. GTDB lineage: Bacteria > Bacillota > Clostridia > Lachnospirales > Lachnospiraceae > RGIG4930. Next base: position 13,647 of record CAJOFN010000025.1, on the reverse strand, counting down.
TTTTCTTCTTTGTGGCAGCGATATTCCAGATGAATACTATTCTCTGGCTGGGCGGTAAGGTATTAAATGCCGGACTGGTAGCTGTGATAGTTGTATTCCAGCCGGAGCTTCGTCACGCCCTTGAGCAGCTGGGACGCAGTGATTTCCTTCGGAGGCTGAAGTTCTTTAATCTGATCAACCGCGATACGCAGAAGCGTTTTTCAGACAAGATGGTCTCCGAAATAGTACGGGCTGTGTATGATATGGGTGCAGTCAAAACAGGTGCCCTTATTGTTTTTGAGAGAGGTGTGGGACTTGATGAGCGCATCCGCTCCGGAATAATGCTTGATTCACTCATCTCAAGACAGCTTCTGCTTAATATTTTTGAGAAGAACACCCCGTTGCACGATGGTGCCGTGATCATTAGAAGCGACAGGATAGTTGCGGCTACCTGTTATCTGCCGCTTTCAGACAACATGGGATTATCCAAGGATCTTGGTACCAGACACAGGGCAGCAGTTGGTGTTTCCGAGGAGTCTGATGCTCTTGTCATTATCGTATCAGAAGAAACCGGGCAGGTGGCCATCGCACGGGAAGGGAGGATTTTCCGTGACATATCTCCGGAAGGACTTACGGAGATATTGATGCATGTGCAGACGGAGGAGGTCTGACGGTAGTGAAGGAGATATCTAAAAAGACAACAAAAATAATAAGCAGTTTTTTTACTGATAATGTCGGACTTAAGGCTATTGCTTTGATATCTGCGGCGCTGCTATGGCTTTTGGTGGTCAATCTTGATGACCCGAAGCAGTCCCGTAATTTTACCGCAACGGTCAATGTCATCAATGAAGAAGTTCTTACGGATGAAGGCAAGTATTATGAGCTTCCCAACGGCAATACGGTGACATTCCGTGTAACTGCCAGAAGGTCGGTTATAGAGGGACTTTCCAGCAGCGACTTTACAGCGGAAGCTGATATGAAGTATTTAGAGGATGATACGAGAGTTCCGATAGAGATTTCCGCGAAAAGGAACAGCAACCAGATATCCATTTCCTCAAAGACCCACTATCTTACGGTCACGGTAGGGGATACTGCTGAAACAACCTTTATGATACATGCCACCTCCACGGGAGATCCCGGAGATGGTTTTGAAGTGGGAAGCATCACCGTAACGCCGGATGTTATAAGTGTTTTCGGTCCGGCCGATGTGGTTTCTTCCATTGAGAACGTTGCCGTTGCGGTGGATGTCAGCGGACAGGTTGAGGATATTACCGTAAAAGGAGTGCCAAAGCTTTACAACAGTGACGGCCAGGAGATTGACAAGACCGGGCTTGAATTAAGCGAAGACAGCGTTGAAGTTTTCGTGGATCTTTTAAGCGTACAGGAGGTAGGGCTTGCGGTTGAGACCAGCGGAAGCTTAAGTGATGGACTGGAGCTTGAAGAGATAAAGACTGACCCAGAGAAGGTGCTGTTAAGGGGGCAGGCTGAAGTTTTAAACAACTTAACGATTTTGACCATTCCCGCGGGAGTCATCGATCTTGACGAAATAAAGGACGATTTTGAGACTACAATAGACATATCCTCTTACCTTCCTGCCGGTGTTTCGATGGCGAAAAACAGCAGCTCACAGGTAAAGGTATTGGTTAATGTCGTCTCTCACGACAGCGCCATCTTTGATGTTAAGACATCCAATCTGACGGTTCAAAACTTAAGCCCGGGGCTGATATGCAAGTTCCGTGACAAAACCGTGGAGGTTGCCATTGACGGATTGGAGTCGGCACTTTCAGAGCTTGACGCGAAGACCATTACGGGATCTGTTGATGCCAGCGGTCTTTCAGAGGGCGTTCATTCAGTAGCGGTGACCCTTGATCTGGATGAAGGTCTTGAGGCAAGGACTGCCACTACCGATATTATAGTTTCATTTCCTGGAGATCTGGATGATGAAAAAAAGGACATATCGGACGGCACGGCAATAGATGTTTTAGAGGTTGAAGAGGACGAGACAGAGACGGATACGGATACTTCCGAAGATGAGGAAGAGGACGAACAGGAAGAGGATACCACAGAAGATATCGGAGATACAGGGCAAAAACAACAGGGAAACGGCATACAGGAAAGACCTGCCCCAAATACAGCAGATACTCCACAGAACAGTGACAATGCGGGCAGCGATCAGAAACCAAGGTGAGGTTATAGAAATGGTTAGTCAGGTAATAAAGATCAATAATCCAAGCGGATTGCATCTGCGTCCCGCGGGAGTTTTTTGTGAAAAAGCACTGGAATATAAGTGCCATATAACCTTCAAATACAGGGGAGGCAACGTAGGCAACGCAAAGAGTGTGCTATCAATATTGGGGGCATGTGTGCGTCAGGGTGATGAGATCGAGGTCATCTGTGAAGGCGTGGACGAGGAAGCGGCAATAGAGGGTATTGTCAGGATGGCATCGGAAGGCTTTGGAGAGCAGTAGGAGGTAACATGAATTATAAGCATTATATCAAGAATCCGGTTGTTGAGTATCCGGAACGCAAATGGCCGAATCATGAGATAGAAAAGGCCCCCATCTGGTGCAGCGTTGATTTAAGAGACGGGAATCAGGCTCTTGTAGAGCCCATGACTGTTGATGAGAAAATGGAGTTTTTTGAGCTGATTCTGGAGCTGGGATTTAAGGAGATCGAGATAGGCTTTCCTGCCGCCAGTCAGATAGAATTTGATTTTCTCCGCAAGCTGGTAAAGGAAAACAAGATACCAGAGGATGTAAAGGTTCAGGTTCTTTCCCAGTGCAGACAGGAGCTTATCGACAAGACCTTTGAGGCAATAGAGGGCATACCTAATGTGATCTTCCATATCTATAACTCCACCAGCACTCTCCAGCGTGAAGTTGTATTTGGAATGGATAGGGATGAGATAATCAAGATCGCTGTTGACGGTACCAGGATGGTAAAAGAGGGGATGAAGGGTTATAAGGGCAATCTTCAGCTTGAGTATTCCCCGGAATCCTTCTCGGGAACAGAGGTGGACTTTTCAGCGGATATATGTAATGCAGTTATGAAGGAATGGGGAGATACGACTCCCGGAGTTCCCATAATCTTTAATCTCCCCAACACAGTGGAGATGAATACCCCCAATGTATACGCCGATCAGGTGGAGTGGGTGTCGAACCATCTTGACAACAGGGACGGGGTTATAATTTCGATCCATCCCCATAATGACAGGGGAACCGGTGTCGCAGGAACAGAGCTTGCGCTTCTTGCAGGGGCTGACCGTGTGGAAGGAACCCTGCTTGGCAACGGAGAGCGTACCGGAAATGTTGACATATTAACGGTTGCGTATAATATGTTCTCTCAGGGAGTTGATCCCGGACTTAAGATCGAGAATATCAGGCACATAGTTGAGGTATATGAGCGCTGCACCAGGATGACCGTAGATCCAAGGCATCCTTACGCCGGTCAGCTTGTATTCACGGCGTTTTCAGGCTCACATCAGGATGCCATCAACAAGGGCATGCAGGCTCTCGCCAAAAAGGAAAGCGAGCTGGGAGAGACTCCGGTATGGCGCGTTCCTTATCTTCCCATAGACCCTGCGGACATAGGCAGGGAGTACGAGCCGGTGGTTCGCATCAACAGCCAGTCCGGCAAGGGCGGGGTAGCCTTTGTCATGGATTCTGTTTACGGCTACAAGCTTCCCAAGAAGATGCAGCGTGAATTTGCGGATGTTATACAGTATATGTCTGAGCGTCAGGGTGGTGAGATCAAGCCCGAGCAGATGATGAAGGCCTTCAAAAAAGAATACATTGGTCTTACAGAGCCCTTTGAGCTTTTATACGTGGATGTTTACGATAATACCCGCAACGAAGAGACAGACGTTGTGGTTGATTTCTCTTTTAACGGCGAGGTCTTCAAATCCGAAGCAAGCGGAAACGGACCTATCAATGCTGTGAAATATGCTATAAGGCAGTATGTTCCGGAGGTTGATTTCTCCGTAAGGGATTATTCCGAACATTCCCTTTCCGTAGGCTCACATTCCAAGGCTATTGCATATATTGAGATGGAGGATAAGCGCAACGGCAATGTCGTATTCGGTGTAGGAATATCATCAAATATTACCAGGGCATCAATACGCGGCATGTTCTCAGCGCTTAACCGTCTTCACAAGAAGGCAAAGGACTATGTATGAAACGAATACTTTTAACCGGCGCTAACGGACAGCTTGGGCGCGCTTTGCAGAAGGAGTATCAGTCAGAGGTGGAATTCATACTTACCGATATGGCTGATGGAGGAGCTGTTAAGAAGCTTGATATATCAGATCTTGAAGCTGTAAAGAGGTGCATTAGTGATACCCGGCCCAATGTGGTGATCAACTGTGCCGCAATGACCAATGTTGACGGCTGCGAGACAAACATTGAGGGCGCGTATACGGCAAATGCCCTTGGTCCGAGAAATCTTGCAATAGTAACGGGTCAGCAGGATATAAAGCTATTGCATGTATCGACTGACTATGTTTTTAACGGCGCAGAGCGGCCTGCTCCCTACACAGAGTTTGATGTGCCTGACCCCATATCAGCTTACGGCAGGACCAAGCTTGCGGGAGAGGGCTTTGTCAGGGATTTTTCCCATAAATATTTTATTCTGCGCACGGCGTGGCTTTATGGTGACGGGCATAACTTTGTAAAGACCATGTTAAAGCTTGCCGAAAACCATGACGAGCTTACGGTGGTCAGCGACCAGAAGGGTTCGCCCACCTCAGCAGCTGAGCTGGCAAGGCTTATACATTTTTTAGAGCCAACCGAGGAATACGGTCTTTATCATGCCACCTGTGAAGGAGATACCAACTGGGCTGACTTTGCGGAGGCTATCTTCAGGGAGGCAGGAGCCGGCATCAGGGTAAGGCATGTGACTTCAGATGAATACAAAAAGATGAATCCGCAGTCTGCCAACAGACCCAAATACAGTATTTTGGATAATATGATGTTAAGGCTTGTTTCTGACTACAAAATGTCAGACTGGCAGGATGCTTTAAGGGAATACATGCAAACATTGGCATTAGAAGGGATGATAAGATGACAGACAGCAGGCAGAGAGTATATCTGGTAACAGGCGGGGCAGGCTTTATAGGCTCCAATTTCATTCATTATATGTTTAACAAATATGATGATGAGATATTTCTGATAAATCTTGACAAGCTTACCTACGCGGGCAACCTTAAAAATCTTTCTGACATAGAAAAGCGAGATAATTACAGATTTGTCCGCGCTGATATCTGTGACAGGGAAGCGGTATCAAAGATATTTAAGGAATATGATGTTGACCGGGTAGTGCATTTTGCTGCTGAGAGCCATGTTGACCGTTCCATAAAGGATCCGGAGGTTTTTGTAAGGACAAATGTTCTTGGCACCGCAACCCTCATAAACTGCGTGAAAGAAGCATGGCAGAAGGAGGATGGAAGCTTCCTTGAGGACCACAGATTTTTACATGTTTCTACGGATGAGGTGTACGGCTCATTGGATGAGCCAAAGGAAGGGCAGGAGCCTGATTATTTCTATGAGACTACGCCTTATGATCCTCATTCGCCCTATTCGGCAAGCAAGGCTTCAAGTGATTTCATAGTAAAGGCTTATGTAGACACCTACAGCTTTCCTGCGAATATAACAAACTGCTCCAACAACTACGGGGCATACCAGTTCCCGGAAAAGCTTATACCTCTGGTAATACACAACGCTCTTTCAGGCAAGAGCCTTCCCGTATACGGCGATGGCAAAAATGTCCGTGACTGGCTGTATGTAATGGATCACGCCAAGGGTATTGATATGGTTTTAGAGAAAGGAAAGCCTGGAGAGACCTACAATATCGGTGGTCACAACGAGAGGCAGAATATCCAGATCATAAAGACCATATTAGATACCTTGCTGGAGCTTCTGCCGGAGGATGACGACAGGCGTGGCAATGTTTCATATGACCTTATCACATATGTTACCGACAGGCTGGGTCATGACAGGCGTTATGCCATAGCCCCCGACAAGATAAAGAGCGAGATAGGCTGGGAGCCTGATACCTGCTTTGAAGACGGCATTAAGCTTACGGTAAAATGGTACCTTGAAAACGAAGAGTGGGTAAAGGATGTCACCAGCGGTGATTACCAGAAATACTACGAGGAGATGTATGAAAACTGATTATCTGATAGTCGGAGCAGGGCTTTACGGCTGTGTTTTTGCCCACGAGATGGCGCTTAAGGGAAAAAGCTGCCTTGTTGTTGACAGAAGAGAGCATGTAGGCGGCAACATTTATACCAGATCAGAGTCCGGCATTAATGTACACGAATACGGAGCCCATATCTTCCATACTTCAGACGAAAGGGTCTGGGAGTATGTGAACAGATTTGCAAGGTTCAATCATTATATCAATTCTCCTGTGGCAGTTTACAAGGACGAAGTGTATAATATGCCCTTTAACATGAACACCTTTCATGAGTTATGGGGGGTGATCACTCCTGATGAGGCAAAGGAAAAGATCAAAAGCCAGATAGAGGAAAGCGGTATCACAGAGCCGTCCAACCTGGAAGAGCAGGCGATCTCCCTTGTGGGAACGGATGTATACGAAAAGCTTGTAAAGGGCTATACCCAGAAGCAATGGGGCAGACCCTGTGATAAGCTTCCAGGATTTATCATCCGCAGGCTCCCGCTTCGTTTTTCGTACAACAACAATTACTTTAATGACATATATCAGGGTATCCCCATTGGCGGCTATACCCAGATCGCCTTAAAGCTTTTAGATGAAGACGGCATCACGGTAAGGCTTGGCATGGATTACAAGGACCTTTGTGATGTAAGCTATGACAGGCTGGTGTATACCGGAGCGATAGATGAATATTATGACTATTGCTACGGGCCTCTGGCTTACAGATCAGTCAGATTTGAGACCGAAGAGCTTCCTACAGAGAATTATCAGGGGAATGCGGTTGTAAATTATACCGAGGGCTACGATGAGTCCATCCCTGCTGACCGGCAGACGGGCAAGCCCTATACCCGCATCATAGAACACAAATTTTTTGAGGCGGAAAACATCAGCATAGAAAGCAACCCTGTTACCATTATAAGCCGGGAGTATTCTCAGGAATGGGAGCCGGGGATTGAGCCTTATTATCCCGTCAATGACGAGGAGAATACTGCGCTTTATGAGCGTTATAAGGCTCTTGCCAAAGAAGACCAAAAGAAAGGGATAACCTTCGGCGGCAGGCTTGGACATTACAGATATTATGATATGGACAAGGTTATAGCAGAAGCGTTAAAGGATGCAGCGGAGGAAAGATTATGAAGGGAATAATTTTAGCAGGCGGAAGCGGTACAAGGCTTTATCCGCTGACCAGGGCCATCAGCAAACAGATCATGCCTGTATATGATAAGCCCATGATCTATTATCCGCTGTCAATCTTGATGCTTTCAGGTATCCGTCAGGTGCTTATTATCTCAACCCCAAGGGATTTGCCGGTATTTGAAGAGCTTTTGGGCGACGGAAGCCAGTTGGGCATGGATATTTCATATACCGTCCAGAAGGCTCCCAACGGTCTTGCTGAGGCTTTTTTGCTGGGCGAGAGCTTCATTGGGGACGATCCTGTGGCGCTTGTTTTAGGAGATAATATTTTTTACGGACAGAGCTTCTCAAAGGTACTTCTTGATACCGCAAAGAGATTCGAGACCGAAAAGGGAGCTACCATTTTCGGATATTATGTCAAGCACCCGCAGGAATACGGTGTGGTTGAGTTTGATGAGAATAAAAAAGCAATTTCCATAGAGGAAAAGCCTGAGCATCCAAAGAGTAATTACGCTGTTCCCGGTCTGTATTTCTATGACAATGATGTAGTAGATATAGCAAAGAGCATAAAGCCTTCGGCAAGGGGAGAGCTGGAGATCACATCTGTAAATAACGCCTATCTTGACAGAGGAGATCTGCATGTGGAGACTCTTGGAAGAGGATTTGCGTGGCTTGATACGGGTAATCATGATATGCTTCTTGCTGCGGCGAATTTCGTATCCACCTTCCAGAAGAGGCAGGGACTTTATGTTTCCTGTATAGAGGAGATCGCTTACAAGAGAGGCTTTATAGACAGGGATCAGTTATTAAAGCTTGCCGAGCCGCTTCTCAAGACGGAGTATGGCAAATACCTTGTTGATGTGGCAAACGGTCTGTAAGCAGTTAGACGGGAGAGTGCGTTAATGGCAATAGAAAAGGTAGAAAAGGACGTCTGCGGCATTAAGGGGCTTTGCGTCATAACCCCCAAGGTTTTTGGCGACGCAAGAGGATATTTTACTGAAACCTACAACCAGCGTGATTTTGACGAAGCCTATGGGGAAAAAATTGTCTTTGTGCAGGACAACCAATCCTCAAGCACAAAGGGAGTTTTAAGGGGGCTTCATTTTCAGATCAATCATCCACAGGATAAGCTGGTACGAGTTATATCGGGGGAGGTTTATGATGTTGCGATCGATCTGAGAGAGGGATCTGAGACCTTCGGAAAGCATTATGGTCTTGTGCTTTCTGCCCAGAATCACAAGCAGTTTTTCATCCCGAAGAATTTTGCACATGGCTTTTTAGTGCTTTCAGATACTGCTGAATTTACTTATAAGGTGACTGATTTTTATCATCCAAATGATGAGGGCGGTCTTATATATAATGATCCGACTCTTTCAATCACCTGGCCGCTAAAAGAGTATGGGATCTCGGAGGATGACATCATCCTTTCAGACAAGGACAAGATAAATCCCACCTACGAGCAGTGGCTTTCTTTGCGGGAGACTGGCATGCCATGACCATTATTGATTCCAACCAGCAGAAGTACAGCCCCTTTACCATACCCAAGGAGCTATGGACTCACAGGCAGCTTTTGTGGTCCCTTGGTAAAAATGATTTCAAGCAGAAATTCGCCGGTTCATATCTGGGAGTTGTATGGGCGTTCATACAGCCTGTGGTAACGGTTTTAGTATACTGGTTTGTGTTCCAGATGGCGCTTAATGTGGGCACACAATCCACCAAAGCCGGAATAGAGGCGCCTTATGTATTGTGGCTTTTAGGCGGACTGGTTCCATGGTTTTTCTTCAATGATGCCGTTGTAAGCGGCGCAGGGGCGCTTATCAGCTACGATTATCTGGTGAAAAAGGTTGTTTTTCAGGTGAGCATTCTGCCTGTGGTAAAGGTTTTTTCAAGCCTTTTCGTGCATTTGTTTTTTGTGGTTTTTACGCTTGTGGTCTATATGCTGTATGGGTATTTTCCCACAGTTTATATGCTTCAGATTTTATACTATTTTTTTGCGATGCTGGCTCTTGTGCTGGGGCTTGTATACATGACATCCGCAATAACCGCGCTGTTTAAGGATATGACGCAGCTCATTTCGATAGCGCTTCAGGTTTTGATATGGATGACACCGATAATGTGGAATCTTCAGACAATGGTGGATTCGGGAAGGATTTCCGGGCCGCTGCTTATAATTTTAAAGCTGAATCCCATGTACTACATAGTTTCAGGCTACAGGGACGCCCTGCTGGATCACCAATGGTTCTGGCAGCATCCGGGACTGGGGCTGTACTACTGGGCGGTGGCGATATGCATGTTTGTAATAGGTACGAGGCTGTTCACAAAGCTGGAGCCAAGCTTTGCGGATGTGCTATGATCGTTTTATGGCTGGTAATGATGTGCTTTTAACGCACTTCATATAAAGTTATAACTATATTAAGAAAGGGGTTTTCTATGAAGATCACAATATCAGGAAGGAATATTGAGCTGACAGACGGCCTGAAGGCTGCTGTTGAAGAAAAGCTTGGCAAGCTCGATAAATACCTTACCGACGAGGCCAAGGCCAATGTAACCTTGAGTGTCAACAAGGACAGACAGAAGATCGAGGTTACAATACCTGTTAAGGGACACATTATACGTTCAGAGCAGGTATCAAATGACATGTATGTTTCTATTGATTTGGTTGAAGAGGTTATTGAGCGTCAGCTTAAGCGCTATCGCCACAAGCTCATTGAGCGTCATCAGGGCGGAGACGGCGGAGAGGCCTTTTTCCATCAGGAATTTTTGGAGAAGGATTCGGATGAGCCGGAGACTATTGAGATCATCCGCTCAAAGCGTTTTGGCATGAAGCCCATGTATCCCGAGGATGCCTGCATACAGATGGAGCTTTTGGGACATAATTTCTTTATGTTCCGTAACGCGGAAACAGAAGAGGTCAATGTGGTCTATAAGCGCAGGGGAAATACTTACGGACTCATTGAGCCTGACTTCTGAAGATGATCGATTACGGGAGTTTTATAAGGACAGAAAGAGAAAGATTAGGACAAAGCCGTCAGGTATTTGCTGACGGCTTGTGTCACGTGAAAACCCTTGCACGGATCGAGAACGGAGAGCAGGTTCCTTCCTCGGAGCAGTTTAGGCTTATGATGGAAAAGTTAGGCGTTGCCGGGTTTTCATATACAGATTGTTCTGCGGCCTCATCCATAAGGCTCATGGAGCTTGAAAGAGGAATACTAAAGGCCATGGAAGGACGCAGGATTGATGACCTTTCCGATATGCTTGATGAATACAAGGAAATATCGGATGAAAGCTTACCCTGTAAGCGGTTTTTCAGATATGCAAGCGCGTATTTTCTCATGCTTTTAGATGGAGACAGTGATGCGTTTTTACTTTCCTGCAAGGAGCTTGTTGATCTGAATAAGGCCGCGTCCTCGAACCAGACCTATCTTCAGAGCGAGCTGCGGGTGCTTAACGCGGCGGCAATGATACTTGCCAAGGCTGATGATCCTGTTGAGGGGATAGTGCTTTTTAACCAGCTTATAATCAGTCAAAGGCTGGGAAAAGACCTTTTGCCGTCATACTGGGTCAATCTTGCGGTACTGTTTAACAATGCAGCCGTAGCCGAAAAACAAAGCTTTCCCAAGGAAGCAAAGGCGCATATGGATAAGGCTATGGATGCCTCCATACGGGCGGGAGACATGCTTCTTGCCATAAGGATACGCAGGACCAAATTTCTTTTATTTGAGGAAGAGGCCCGTGGCAGGGCGAAGGAAGTTCATGCGCTGCTGCTAAAGCGTATGTTTAAAGCCGTGAATGATGTTTTTGGAATGTATGACAGCTTTTGGGAGTTTCTGATAGAACCCTGTTATTTATTGATGCCGTAAAGGCAGACATTTTGGAGGAAGATGTAATGAATATTGTAGTTCTTGCAGGCGGACTTTCCACAGAGAGAGACGTATCGTTTCAGTCAGGCAAGCGTATCACCGAGGCGCTGCGCAAACACGATCATAAGGTTATCCTTTTGGATGTTTTCATGGGCTATGGTGAAGAAGAGTGTGATATAGAGGGTCTGTTCGAGCGTGACGAAGAGGCAAGCGTCAAGGTCGGAAAGATTACTGACGTAGCTCCGAACCTTGAGGCTGTAAGGAATTCACGAAAGGACAAGTCAGCCAATTTCTTCGGACCCAACGTTATAAAGCTTTGCCAGGCAGCGGATATAGTTTTTCTGGCGCTGCACGGGGCTGACGGGGAGAATGGCAAGATCCAGGCGGCCTTTGATCTTCTGGGGATCCGTTATACAGGCAATGAATTCCTTCCATGCGCCCTTGCCATGGATAAGGGCATTGCAAAGCATTTCTTCTATTACTACGGAATCCAGGCACCCCAGGGCTTTTCCATACATCGGGACAGCTACAACAAGGAAAGAGTGCTGGATCAGACGGTATTTCCCTGCGTGGTAAAGCCTGCTAACGGCGGATCATCCATAGGAGTTACCATAGTACGTGATGTTGCCCACTACGATGAAGCAATAGAAGAAGCCTTCAAATGGGAGGAAGAGGTACTTGTTGAGGATTATATTGAGGGCAGGGAGTTTTCAGTAGGAGTCCTTGACGGGGTAGCGCTTCCTGTGGTTGAGATCATTCCCAAAACAGGCTTTTATGATTACCGCAACAAATACGAGGAGGGCGCCACGGAAGAGGTATGCCCCGCGGATATTGACGATGAGCTTACCACCAAGATGCAGCTTTACGCGGAGCGCGTAGTTGCGGCTCTTGGACTGGGGGTTTATTCCCGGATGGATTTTATTGTTGATGGAGACGGAGAGATATACTGCCTTGAAGCGAATACCCTTCCCGGCATGACTCCCACATCGCTTCTTCCAAGGGAGGCAGAGGTAATAGGTATCAGCTACAGTAATCTCTGTGAAGAGATAATACAGTTATCACTGGAGCGCTACAATGCGTAATATGAACATAGAAACCGTTGCAAAGGCCTGTAACGGAAGGATAATGGGCGATGAAAGGCTTTTGGATGGCATCAGATCTGTTGAGGTATGCGGTGTAGTTACTGACAACCGGCAGATACAAAAGGATTATGTTTTTATTCCCATTCCCGGAAGCCGTGTTGACGGCCATGATTTCATACCTAAGGCAATAGAGGACGGAGCCCTTTTTACGCTTTCCGAAAGGGAGCTTGGGGATGTGGCTTTTGCCTATGTGCTTGTAGAGGATTCAAAGCAGGCATTAAAGGATATTGCGGCTTATTACCGCAGCCAGCTTGATATTCCGGTTATAGGCGTTATCGGAAGCGTCGGGAAGACCGGCACGAAGGAGATGATAGCTTCTGTCCTGTCACAGACTATGAAGGTGTACAAGACCCAGGGGAATTTCAACAACGAGATCGGGCTTCCCCTTACGCTATTGTCAGTCCGCGAAGAGCATGAGGCCTTGGTAGCTGAAATGGGCATCTCTGAATTTGGTGAGATGCACAGGCTTGGAGAGATAGCAAAGCCCGATATAGTCGTGATGACCATTATCGGACAGGTACACCTTGAAACCCTAAAGGACAGAGACGGTGTTTTAAAAGCAAAGACAGAAGTTTTCGACCATCTTGCCAAGGATGCTGTAGTCATCTTAAATACCGATGACGATAAGCTTGCCACGATCAAAGACATACCCGGCGCAAGGATAATAGAATTCGGGACAAAGAACCAGACCATCAGGGCTGATGGGATCAAGACCCTGGGGATTGACGGGCTTGAAGCAAGGATACATGTGGGCGCAGAGGAGTGGGCTGTTGCAATCCCCCTTCCCGGTGAGCATATAATCTATCATGCGTTAGCGGCATGCGCGGTAGGCATAACCTTAAATGTTCCGATGAGGAATATCATAGACGGCATAGAACATTCCAAAACCATTGCCGGAAGGACCAACTTCATCCATGCCAGTAATGGCATTACCATTATTGACGACTGTTATAATGCGTCCCCCCTATCCATGAAGGCAGGTGTTTCGCTGCTGTCAAGAGCTGAAGGCAGAAGGATTGCCGTACTTGGCGATATGGGAGAGCTTGGAAAGGATGAGAAGGCGCTTCATTATGAGGTGGGAAGCTACCTTGCCACCCTTCCCATAGATGATCTTTATACCGCGGGCAAGCTTTCCGCAGAGATAGGCAGGGCTGTCCTTGAAAGCGAAAGCACCTGCCGGGTACATAAATACGAGACCAGGGATGCTATGATCGCTGATCTCGTATGCAGTGTGAAGCCTGATACCTGTATTTTAGTAAAGGCGTCTCATTTTATGGAATTCTCTAAGGTTGTAGAGGAGCTGAAGGCTAATTTCGGTCAAGTTGAGCAAGCTTCATAGCCCTGACCTTAAGGGGCAGCCC
>CAJOFN010000024.1:845-23444 GCA_905233905.1 uncultured Lachnospiraceae bacterium | reverse complement strand
GTCAAATTCCGGAATCCTTTCCGGCACATATAATCCCCCGTCTGCCGCAAGTCCCTGCAGTATTGCGGCGGATGCTGATACACGGTTGTTCCTGTCTCTTGTACTTACATATTTGATACTCATTTGTTCTCCTCTACATCATCATATTGTGTTCTTTTTAAAATGCCACCCCAATTTAATCCTGAGTTATTGCAGACCTTGCAAAATCGTGTTAAATTTAAAGTAACAAGGATGTTTATTTCTGCAGGGTACACGGAATGGCTAAATTAGTTTACTCATACCACAACAAAAAGCGTACAGTCACTTCTTTTAAGAGCCTCTGGCGTCACCAGTACAGCAAGAAGTATTATTTCCTTGTGGATATGGAGGGCGCGAAAGGCATGATAGAATACTATACGCGCTTTATCCGCTTTATTGACGGCGGCCGTCCCGACGAATCCTTTGAGCGCAACAATGACTTTTCATTTGCCAAGCTTCTCCTTGACGACCATAACAACCACATCCAGCAGCTCATGTCCAGCGCCAATCAGTCCATCAAGGTTCAGTGCGATACTCCCGACCATGCCGGTGAATATGTCCCTATGGCTGAAATACTCGAGCGCGCCTTCATCGTATATAAGGGCCAGACCTTCTTTTAAAATACCTTGCCCATCTGTGATCCCACCTCTGCGCAAACGGCATCAGATCTGTTATCGACCCTAACTTATCGGCTATGCATATCACGACACCCTCTAAGGATTTCGGCGCGTGCAGCGATAACGGCCACATATGCCCCAGTATGACCTGCTCCGTTACGGGATCAAGCTCGGGGTATATTTTTTTGGCTTCCTTTACAGATTCCGCGGGATGATCCTTTCCGGTCTGAAAATTATTGCGGTATCTCTCATTCCTTCCGATCATTCCCAGATCATGCATGAGCGCAGCCTTTACTATGACATCCCTGTCAAGGCTTATCCCCTTTTTCTCTAACAGATCACATATCCAGAGGCTTATTGCCGCCACCTGCAGTGAGTGTTCTCCTACCGATGTCCTGAAATGGTGCCTCTGGAAAAAGCTCGCTGTAAACTGAGGCGAATAGAGGATTTTCTTGCCATGCTTTAAAAGCTGCCTCCGAAGCCTTCGTATATCTTTATTCATTCGGCAACTCCTGTGATCCTTTACATTAGCGGAGCCACCAGACGAAGTATCATCTGACTGAATTTGAGGAAGGCTCCCCTTCCGCTCCTGTAATATTCGGTAACTTCATTGCTGAGGACCATGGTACTCTCAAAATCCTTCTTTGTATCCATTACAGCCTTGCAGTCAGCATAAAGACAGCCGTTCTCAAAATGATGGTAGAGACTGCGGTAGTCCATGTTGATAGTACCACAGGTGGCAACCTTGTCATCGGAAACACACATCTTGCAATGACAGAAGCCCGGGGTATATTCATAAACCTTTACTCCGCCTGATACCAGACCGTCGTAATATGACCTTGTCACATTGTATACGATCTTTTTGTCCGGAATACCCGGGGTTATTATCCTTACATCCACCCCGCGTTTTGCTGCCATTGTAAGGGCATGAGTCATCTCATCCGTAATTATAAGATAAGGCGTAATGAACCATGCATAATCCACCGCCGCCTCCGCAACGCTGATATAAACATCCTCCCCCACGGCAATGTCGTCCATGGGTGAATCAGCATAGGGCTGTACAAAGCCGCTTCCGGGATATATGTGCCTGACCTCCGGTAGATATCTTAAGTATTCTGCGGCTGTTTTATCATCATCGGATTCCGCGTTCCACATTTCAAGGAAGGTAACCGTAAGGCTCTTAACGGCACTACCTTCAAGCCTTACCCCTGTATCCTTCCAGTAGCCGAAGGGCTCTGTAATATGGAAATACTCATTTGCGAGATTATAGCCTCCGGTAAATCCGACCTGACCGTCAATAACCGTTATCTTGCGGTGATCACGGTTGTTGAGGAATATATTAAGTCCTGGCGCGAAGGGGTTAAACACCTTACACTTGATCCCAAGGCCTTCCATCTTTTCAACGAAGTCTGTATTGATAAATCCAATACTTCCCATGTCATCATAGAATACCCTTACCTCCACCCCGGCAGCAACACGCTCCTGCAGTATTTCCTGTATCCCGTGCCAGCTTGTGGAATCCTCTATTGCGTGATATTCCATGAAGATGAAATCCCTGGCCTTTTTAAGCTCTTCCTTCTGGGCCTCAAGTCCCTTTGCCGCATCGTCATAATAGCTGACCCTTGTATCAGAATAAACAGGATAGCCTGCTTTATCCCTGATATAACGGCTTATATTCGCCAGATGTCTGTCCTTTTGCTCTTCTTCTGTTATTATATCGTCGTTGGGATCAAGCAGAGGGAGCAGAACCCTGTCTATCTCCTCATAGCGCCTTTTCATCCTGCTTGTTGATCCGTTAAAGCCGATCAGAAGATAGAGCATAACACCAAAGATTGGCATAAGAAGTATCAGCATTATCCAGGGCATCTTCATGGCGGCAGTCTGATGCTTTCCGTAAATATAGAGCACCAGTATCATGGAAAATCCTCTTAACGCGTACATTACCCAGTGAGCATAACCACTGAGCTTGTAAACAAGAGCAAAAAATACCACTATCTCCAGCATCATGGAAAGAACGACAAATATCATCCTTTTGACGCCGTTCTGTACCGCTGCATCCCGTTCCTTAGTTGAGCTGTTTGTCATTGATCCCCCCTGTGTTACTTAATATCCAAAAGGCCTACCTTGCGTCTGACCTTCCTTAAGGTCTTCTGCGATACATATCTTGCCTTCTCGTCATTCCTTAAGATGCACTCGTCGATGTATTTTTTGTCCTTTAGAAGCTCCTCGTAGCGCTTCTGCAAGGGAGTCAGCTCATCAGCCACAGCCTCACCTACGGCAAGCTTGAAATCACCATAGCCTTTGCCGTTAAATTCCATACATACATCGTCTGTGCTCTTGCCTGTGACTGCGCTGTATATATCAATAAGATTGCTGATACCAGGCTTTTCGTCTATGTCATATCTGATCTCGGTATCTGAATCCGTGACCGCGCGTTTGAACTTGCGGATTATTGTATCCCTGTCATCTGTAAGATAGATGGTGGCATTAACATTCTCATCGGATTTGGACATCTTGCTGCAGGGGTCTGACAGAGACATTACCCGGGCGCCCTGCTTGCCGATATATGCCTCCGGGACCACAAATACGTCGCCGTAAATATTATTGAAGCGCTCCGCAATATCCCTTGTGATCTCCAGATGCTGCATCTGGTCATGTCCCACCGGCACCAGATGTGCCTGATAAAGCAGGATGTCTGCTGCCATGAGCACGGGATAGGTAAAGAGCCCTGCATTGATATTGTCATTATGCTTTTGGGCTTTGTCCTTGAACTGGGTCATTCTTGACAGCTCACCCATGTATGTAAAGCAGTTTAGTATCCATGCCAGTTCAGCGTGAGAAGAAACATGGGACTGGAAATAAACACAGTTGATCTCCGGATCAAGTCCTGCAGCTACATAAAGGGCATAAAGCTTTCTGCTGTTGGCACGAAACTGTACCGGGTCCTGGCGCACGGTAAGGGAATGAAGATCCATTACACCGTAGAAGCACTCATACTCCTCATGCATTTTGACCCAGTTCTTCAGTGCTCCGAGATAATTGCCGAGGGTGAGGCTTCCTGTCGCCTGCATCCCGCTGTAGAGCACCTTTTTGCTATCATCTGACATATCCCTTCTCCTTTAATTTCCTGTAAATTATGGTAGGCAGCTTTTCATCATTACGAAGGATATGCCTGCGGATATATGCAAAAGTCTCTTCCTCTCCCCTTGCCGCAAGCATTTTCAGCATGAACTCAAGCTGCTTTCTTGACTTTTCATGGAGCAGATAATGCTCTCTGCCCTTTTTGTAATATTTCCAGGGACTGGCATCCGTGTAGTCCTTTCCCTGATAAATCTTACATGCCGCCATCCTGTCGGCAAACATCTCGGCCACATACTTAACCGGCATCTTTGTACCGCATAAAGGGTACTTTGTCTTGTCATTTCTGTTCACAGTGTAGTCTATCCAGTATTCAAGATGATGACGGTTCCTGCCCTTGTGGTGAAGCCAGGCGAGAGATCTGCCCGTAGCTTCCCTTTCCGCATTATTGGGACTTCTGTTGCCCTGGAAATACTTAACGCCAACCAAGAACTCAACCGGAGCGTACTTTGAGATATCATGCAGCAGTCCCTGCACGAACAGCCCCATTTCAAAACAGTGCTTTCTCACAAGATGTCTGTGATTCGTAATGGTAACAAAATGATCATAGGCGTTTTTGAGCAACATCACAACTCCTCCTTGCCTGCATCTTTTCCTACTATTATGCTTATCGTCCCGCCGGGTACGGTACAGTAGCCCTGCTCTGTTAGAGGCTCCTTATCCGGCTCCCATTTCTCGTTGGAAGAATTGGTAACAAAGTACCACTTGCGTCCGTTTTTAAGCTGCGGAAGCGCAAAGGTCTCCTCTCCGTAATAAAAATTCAGACATACCATAACGTCTTCCTGGGAGGGATCGCGTCCATAGGCAGAATAATATAAGATGCCCAGAGCCTTTTTCTCTTCCCCGATACCCATTATCCAGGGCTGCCTTCCGTGATATGACAGATCTGGCATGCCTGTGCGGCGATAGTCGTTCATCTTCATGGGGGAAGGGCTTGATAATACCGTATGCTCCTTGCGGAAGGCGATCAGATGCTTTACATATTCCTTTAATTCCCGAAACAGCTTGCGCCTTGAGAATGTAACCCAGCCTATTTCATTGTCCTGACAGTAAGGATTGTTGTTGCCGGACTGGGTGTTGCCAAACTCATCGCCCGCCAAAAGCATGGGAATACCCTGAGCCAGCATTACGGCGCACAGGGCAGTCCTTACCGCTGTCATGCGGTTGCGGTTGATTATACGGTTGGCAGTCTGTCCCTCGCAGCCGAAATTGTGGCTGCAGTTGTAGTTGCTGCCGTCTTCGTTGTCCTCACCGTTGCCCTCGTTGTGCTTTTCACCGTAGGAATAGACATCCCAAAGGGTAAAGCCGGTGTTGCTTGCGGCATAGTTGACAAATGAATACCCCTCACCCTGACGCCTTAAATAATTGGAAAGTTCAGCCACATTACCATCAAGATGATTCTGGAGCCTGCGAAGGGGATATATGAACTCATCATTGGTCACAAACAGATGCTTGCTGCCAGACTGTGAGCCCAAAAGCTCCCCGGGAAAAGCATCGTAAAAAAGCTTTGTCCTGCCGAGGTAGGGATTGTTGGCGATCCTTGAGACAGGAAGCCCCATGCCCAGAAGATGGAAGCCGTCAATATGATACTGCCTCACCCAGTACACCAGGCAGTCAACTATCATATCCTCATCAATAGCCGGCGGGAAGGACATCTCCATTATGATCTCCATACCGGCATTGTGGATCGCCTCCACCATCTCCTTCATGTGGATATCCGGGTCCTTTGAGCCAAAGTAGGATGCCTTGGGCGCAAAATAATCCGCCTTGCCGTAGCCCCAGAAATTCGTGCCTATGGGGTCTTCCGCCACCATTATCGTCTCTTTGTTCTCGTCCATTGAATAATGGAACTGGTATTTGATCTCTTCAAAATCATAAATCGGAAGAAATTCAAGGGAGGTAACACCTAACTCCTTCCATGAGGCAAGCTTATGGATTATACCTCTGAAATTACCGCGTTTGCCCTGCCCTAATCCGTTCTGCATGGTGATCCCACGGAGGTGGAGCTTATATATCACCATGTCCTCAGGAAGAATATCGGGACGTGCTTCGGTCCATTTATAATCTCCCGAATCAAAGCCGCCGTAAACCTCGTAATTATGCTCACAGCGCTCCTCATCCATCCATGTCTCACGGCCTGCGATTATGGGGGCATATTTGTCAACGACATTCTTCCCGTCTATATCTAAAAGGTAACAGGATTTGCTCCAGTTATAGCCCGTTACACACGCAGAATACACACAGCCCGTGGAATAACTGTCATCAAGCTCAATACGTGCTGTTTCCTTTTTGGTAGATTTATCGAATAACAGTATTGCCGGTGGCTTTTTGCCTCTGGCTTCAAAGGTAAATTCCACCCCTTCAGGTGTCCTTACAGCGCCAAACTGTGAAAAATGCCCTTTGGTAACTTGTCTTTTCATAAAAATCCAGCTTTCTATTGCGCACAGTTTCGATTTATTATATCATACTTTTTACAGTTTTTAGAATTTTTTTGAATATACAGGAGGAATTATATGGCATCAATGAATTCTGACAGGGAAATATTCCCCATAGACGAGAACGATACTGACGTTATGGTGACACTTACCCTGGACGATGATTCGGAGCTGGACTGCGAAATACTTATAATTTTCGAGATTGAGGGGCAGGATTACATCGCCCTTATGCCTGTAGACGAAAAGGGTGATTTCATGGAGGAAACCGGCGTTCTTCTTTATCGTTATTTCGAGACCTCTGACGGCACGCCTGTGCTTGATAATATAGACTCCGATGAGGAAGCCGCACTTGTTTCCGATACCTTTGATGAATTACTGGAGGATATGCCTGACTGAGCTTTTGCAAGCTCCTTTATAAACCGCGAAGGATAAGCTTCATCTCTCCCAAGCCTTGTCAGGGAGGCTATGGTTATCTCATGCTTTGCCCTGGTAAGGGCCACATAGAACATCCTTCGTTCTTCTTCTATGCTCTCCTGTGTTGCTGCGCGCAGGGAGGGCGTAATGCCCTCATTGACATCTATAAGGTATACATGATCAAACTCCAGCCCTTTGGAGCCATGATATGTAAACAGATAGATGGTTTTTTCATTTGCCGTTTTGGTACCCTTTTCCTCTTTTTCCTTTTGCGCTTCCTCCAGCAAAACAGCTTTGTCGGGATACTGCTTTGCCAATGAAATGAGTTTTTCAGTCGAAGCCCTATCGTATTCTCCCTTTTTTAGAGCATCAGACTTACAGCCTATCCTGTAAAGGATATAGGAAACAGCCGCAAAGGAATTTAGTCTTTTGATCGCTTCTATATCGTTTTTCAAGGCATCTATACCTTTTACGATCTCTTCATCGTCATAGAAGCAGCTTTTCCATTTATCATAATCCACAACGGCACCGGCCAGGCCTTCTCTCGGAAGATAGCGGTTTGGATTATTCATAACCCTTATGATCGTCTCCGTTTCGGGTCCGAAAACTGCTGCCCTGATATAATCCATGACACAGCTTACAAGATAATTATCCTGCCAGCGCCTTCTTAGCTTTTTCCCGTTTGGATCAAAGCCTGCGGCCACAAGGGCTTTTGAAATATACACCGACTGGGAATGGTTTCTGTACAGCACAGCAATGCTCTTTTGCGGAAAACGCGCCTTTTCTTCCTGTATCAGCTTCGTTACCTGCATTGCTTCATCCTGCCGGTCGCTGCAGTACATAAACCAAAGCTTCCCCGGTGCATCCCCGGCTGCCGCAAGCTCTTTATCATACCTTTGGCTGTTATGGACTATGAGCCTTTTAGCACATTCCACCACCTTTATGTCACAGCGGTAGTTTTTGGAGAGCATAACCGTCTTTGCATTGGGATAATCCCTTGTAAATCCCAAAAACAGCTTTGGCTGGGCGCCCCTGAAGCTGTATATGCTCTGGTCTTCGTCCCCCACAAGAAAGATATTATCCTTGCCCTTTGCCATCAGCCTTAATATCTCATACTGCACCCCGTTCATATCCTGGGCTTCATCCACAAGATAATACTTAAAATGTTCCCTGTAAGCATCCAAAAGAGATGGGTTGCTTAAAAACAGCTCCCTTGTCATGACGAGCATATCGTCAAAGTCAATTAAGCCAAGGCGCCTCTTGCCCTTTTCATATTCCTGATAAATTGTGTAAAACTCTTCATGCGAAAGCTCAACAGGCTCAAAAGCATCAATATCATTATCAGTATTTTTGATATAGCTTATCCGCGAGGCTGCAACGGACAAAAGCTCGTCTGTCCTTTTATCATCAACCCCTGCTGCCCTTAAAGCCTTTATTAAAATGTGTCTGTGAGTACGGTCATCGATAAGCGCCGATGATGAGATCTGACCTGATCTCTTTAATATATGAAAAAAGATTGAATGAAAAGTACCGAAGGTTACACCCGAATACTGCGGCGGAACCGTTGCCCGGTATCGTTTTTGCATTTCCTTTGCTGCCGCCCGGGTAAAGGTGATAACCATAAGCTGTGAAGGCGGTATGCTCGCGCTCTCTGTCAGAAAGGCTATCCTTCTGACAAGAACATGGGTCTTGCCCGCGCCCGGCCCTGCTATGACCAGGCACGGTCCCGACACATGGGTGATCGCCGCCTGCTGCGCCAAATCTGTCAAATTATGTCTCCTTTTTAAGTTTTTCTATTGCGGCGTCAATTCTCGCCAAAGATCTTTCCCTGCCCAAAAGCTCCAAAAGCTCCGTTGCACCTCCCGGGGTCATCTGCTTGCCTGAAAGGGCAGTCCTTATAGGCCATAGCACATATCCGTTCTTGACCTCATGGCTCTTTGCGTAATCTATGAGAAGCTCATACATTGCGTCATTGGAATAATCCTTTGCCTCTGCAAGTACGGGACGGATATCCTCCAACAGACTAAGGGAAGTCTGCGCGGTGGTCTTCATCTTCTTGTGGGTATACATTGCGCAGTCATAATCCGGTACAGCCTCAAAAAAATCGATCAGATCAGCTATATCGTTAAACGTCTCGATCCTAGTCTGGACCATTTTGGCGACGCGCTTTGTATCTATATCCCAGGAAATAACCTTTTTGATGTAAGGCTCGGCAAGCTTGAAAAACTCATCCTCGTCCATTGCCTTTAAGTATTCACCGTTCATCCAACCCAGCTTTGTCATGTCAAAAACTGCCGGAGATTTATTGATATGGGTGTAGTCGAAGCTTTCTACCAGCTCATCAAGCTTCATGATCTCCTTGTCATTCTCCGGGGACCAGCCTAAAAGAGCCACGAAATTGACAATGGTTTCCGCCAGATAGCCCGCCTCTCTTAAATCCTCAAAGGACGAATGGCCGCTGCGCTTGGAGAGCTTTTGATGCTCCTCGTTGGTGATAAGAGGACAGTGGACATATACCGGAACCTCCCAGCCGAATGCCTCATAGAGACGGTTATACTTGGGTGAGGATGAAAGGTATTCATTCCCCCTTACCACATGGGTTATTCCCATGAGATGGTCGTCAACAACATTTGCGAAATTGTATGTGGGATACCCGTCGGATTTGATAAGGATCATATCGTCAAGCTCGGCATTGTCAACGGTTATATCCCCGTATATCACATCTGAAAAGGTGGTGGTTCCCTCTGTAGGGTTATTCTGGCGTATAACATAAGGCTTGCCGCTCTTAAGATTCTCTTCTACCTCCTCCTTTGAAAGCCCCAGACAGTGCTTGTCATAGATGGAGATCTCCTTGCCGGAAACGGTCTGCTTTAAGCTCTCAAGCCGTTCTTTATCACAAAAGCAGTAATATGCCTCGCCCTTGTCTATGAGCTTTTTGGCATACTCAAGATATATGCCCTCCTCCTGGCGCTTGCTCTGAACATAGGGGCCAACAGCCCCTTCCCTGCCGGGTCCCTCATCCCAGATAAGTCCGGTCTGCTCCATAGTGGAAAAAATGATCTCCTCTGCCTCTTCTACATACCGCTCCCTGTCGGTATCTTCTATGCGGAGAATAAAGTCTCCCCCCTCATGCTTTGCGATAAGGTATGCATAAAGCGCTGTGCGCAGATTCCCAACATGCATCCTGCCGGTAGGAGACGGCGCGTAACGTGTACGAATTTTCATTACAGTTCATCATCCCTTCTAAAATAATAATTTGTATTTAACCCGCACATTCTGTCCACTGATCCTAAAATCTCAACTATCTCTGTGGGGTAATAGTTATGATCCCTCATAAGCCGTGACACCTCATCACGCTCATCCCGGATCATCCTTGTATTCTCGTCAATATGGCTCCTTAGCTTGTCGCGCCGTTCTACAAGATTATCCTTGACCTTTTTCATTTCCTCGGGATCTATAAGCGCGCCGGTCTGTTCGATCCATATATTGCTGTCGTTTAATCCAAGCTTGTCAAGCTGCTTGCCGAGCCTTTTGTTGAAGTACAGATAATCCTCATTATCCTGCCTGTTCTTCTCTCTGATGCGCCTTTCCTCAACGTAGACATCCCATAGATAATTCAACTCGTAAGATGTCTTTACGCTGTATTTGCGCTGCACATAGCCTATGGCGCCGGTGACGTTGGCATATTTCATACGTGCCACATTGAGCAGTGATATTGTCTTGTTAAGCTGGGTCGCGCTGTTGCGGTTCTCCCGCGTGATCTGTGAATTCCTGAAGAAAATATACATCACAAACAGCACCATGGTAAGCACAAGGATGAGCGACGCCAAGGTCATATCTATTCCCATGCTCATCTGAAGCAGGGTGAACAACAGCACCAGCGACGCGCACCCCACTAACAGCAGCACGGAAACCTTGCGCATCAGCACTCGGAAGGAAGAATTTTTCTCTCTTTCGATCTCATGCTCACTCTTGGTAGCCTCTAACAGCTTTATGTCCCGTTTCATATTGAACTGATACGTCTCGTTTGCCTGCATCTGACGTATCTCACCCGGGAGGAATTCGTCATTGGCCTCAAAAAGAAGGTACTGCTGTTCAGACATCTTGTGAGTTACCTTCTCGTAATCATCGATGGATTTTACGATCTCAACCACACGTTTGGCTGTTTCCACAAGATTTTTGGACTGAAGCTGGTTCATCTTTTCAATCTTGCGGATATCACCCAGGTAATTTGTAAGGACACGGTATTCCGCCTTCTGCTTTTCCAGCTCCTTTGTCCTTGCAACTATCTGCTCACAGGAATCCAGTATATAATACTGAAGCCTCTTTGGGTTCTCCCAGTCATCTATGCGGGCGATCTCCTCCATGACCTTGCTAAAGGACTCGTCCAACTGCTGCTGTTTCTTTTTTCTCCTGCTAAAGGGAAATTTCATAGCTTCTGCAAATTCCGGTATTCATTTTTCCACCGGCTTAATATATTTTCGAGCTGTCCCATATACACACTCTGCTCACTGTAGGAAGAACGCATATGGTCTATCTCATCATCAAAGCGCTTTATCTCTGCCGATTGTGAAATATGGCTGACCTCTTCTCTTACGATATCCGCCTCCTCCGGGGGCACATCATATTTTTCGACAGCCTTTTTAAAGCCTTCCTCGTCTCTCTTACAGCGATAGGTAAATAACATTGACCTTAGGGACTGACGGCGTCTGTTCTTGCGATATGCCTTTTCATAACAGGAAGCCGCCTCATCAAAAAAGAACAGCCTTGCATATGCGGTTCCCAGATTATGCCATATATCTCCTAACAGCCTGTCTCCTATATTATCCTCTCCCGCAAGCAGATCCTCATATTCAAAAACTGCCTCCAATATCCTCTTTCTTTCGAGGAGGCGGTCTGCCCGGATCTTTTTGCGTTCGGCATCGCTTTTATTCTCAAAAGCGGCAATTATCTCCACCGTATCACGTATCTCACCTGCAGACAGGTATCCGCTTTCGTTAAGAAGCTTCCCCACGAAGATGTGCAGAGGAACATTCTCCCGAAGCAAGGTCTTCATTTCCTCCGCGAGATTAGGCATATGAAGCTCTGATGAGATCCAGTGACAAAGATCAATGGACATAAAATCAGAATTCATCAGATAGACATTATGAAAAATATAGTAGGAAAGCTCTTCAAGCGAATAAAGATTCACCGAAAGCTCTTCCATGTAATACGGCGCGGCCGCAATGGGCCTGCTGCAAAGGATCAATTCACCCATAAGCTGTTCCTATACACCTATTGTGCTTTCCCATATTTTCCCGGTTGCCGGAACCAGTTCTCCAAACCCGAGATCCTGCACCGTAACCGCTATCTCTTTGTCGGATCTGGGCTTTGCGGTTATACGAAGCCTTGTGGTGCGGTTCTCTCTCTCGGGAAGTCCGTCCAGCACCATTTTCTCAACCCTTGCCCTGCGGGAATCCGGGCTTTGTACCCACCACTCAAATTCCGGTGTGCCGTCAAGAATAACCTCGCACTCTCCCTCTGCGTCGTACCAGCTATTGCCTGCGGATATCAGGGTTACGAAATTCATCTCATTACGGTCTATAACCTTAAGAGAAAGGTTGAGCTTTAAGTTGTTGTCCCCTATGTAAACGAAGGGCCATTCCTTAATGCCGTCCTTTACCATTCCGGCATAGCAGGCTCCCTTTGAGTAGAGATTCTTGCCCACAAATACCCGCCTTCCCTGGCAGAGACGCTTCAAGGACTGCTTCATCCAGTCTCCGTCAAAGCCGTCACCTATAAGATAAACGCTGGATATTATCTCTCCTGAAAGGCTGTGCCTTGCAATATCGTCAAAGGCTTTGTCCTTATCAAAATTAACGGAGCCCAGATTCTCGTATAAAAGATTGACCACCTGTGGCCTGGTGGAGGTATTTCGTTTAAGCAGGCATTGTTTTAAATTGCTCGTCGAATAATCATACAGCAGCACATCGTGAAGATAAAGCTCCGGGTCCTGGGAGAGTGCATAATAATAAAAGCTCTCCCTGTGATCTACCAGAAGAAGCTGATCCGTATCAAGCCCCATCTTGGTAGCTATCATGGTAAACAGATTGATTGCAACCTCGTCAAGTATATCCACCGTGATCACAAGCTTGGCAACAGGGGTATCTGATCCCCTTCCGGGCATCAGCATAAGGCGCTTAAAATAGATGAGGAGCAGATCATCCGCGCTGTATTCCTCTGTATCTATCAGAACGTATTCCCTGTTACGGGCTTTGCTTAGAAGCTCATCAACCCCCACAGCCAGTGAAAGCTGGGTCTGCCTGATGGCATCATTTCCAAAGAACCACTGCCCCACACCCCGTTTTTTTGCTAAAAAGGTGGGGATCTGGTATACCTCGCTGCCCATTACAGTGGATATTGTAACAGGCTCCTCCTGGCCCTTTTTGTAATAGCTGAAGAGCGTTGACTTGTCGCCTATATCTATACCGTAATAAATGCCGCTCGTTCTATTATCTTCCATTTTAATCAATGCTTCCTATAGCATGGAAAAAAGCTTTTCCGTAACTGTCATCATTCCCTGGTATTCCTTCATCCCGGTCAGGAGCTTTTTGTCGTTTGAATACAGGCACGCGTTCTGCATGGCGTTCAAACGCTCATATCTGCTCTGCCCGGATTCGTCCAGCATATCGGTGAAGGTAAGCTCATCTTCCTTTAATACCTCTTCATTGTCCGACGCATTTACAATACGGTATTTGAGTACATCTCCAAAGAACATCACAAATGCCTTTGCGTATATGCCCGGATACATTTCAGCAAATTCCAGAGTCTCCTCCGGCTCATCATTCCGGGAGCATATTATCGATAAACGCAGATTTTCCTTTGCCCTGTATTCTATCAGTGTCTTGTCATATAGGTGATATTTTATTATAAGCCTTCTGTCCATACCCTTGAAGAACCCTAAATAGGTGCCTGTGGGTATATACAGCCCCAGCAGCCCGTCCAGGGTATCAAACTCATCATCACGCAGAGGAGCTTTGCCGGACAAATGCTTCATCAAGGCCAGCCTCATGCTGTCATTTACAGGCTCATCCTGCCTCACCAGCACCAAGGTATCCGTAAACACCCTTGGGGGAATCTCACCTTCTCCTAATAAATACTGTCTGGAGAAATAGGTAAGATAGGCATCCCTTAGCATACGGTTCGGGTGATGCGCCTGATAGGCTCCGAATACCTGATCGCTGGAGCCTGAAATATTCTCCGTATAGAGCATCTGGGTGATTATCCTCTCCTCCAAAGCCCTTGTCTCAAGATCCCTCGCCGACGCAAACTGCCACAGCATGAGCATATCATCCGTCGGTCCGATAAAGAATCTGTTGAGGTAGGTAATGGTATCTTCGGATGAAAGGAACCTCTTCATCAGGCCGCTTACGATACCAAGAAGGAAGTCATCAGCCCGGTCCCCTTCCTCTCTTATCCTGTCAGAGCAAAGTGACAGAAGCGCCTTGCCCTCAACCTGACCGGCATTATGGGAATATATCAGCTTATAAGCCTCTTTATATTCCTTGCGCATAATATGAAGCGTGACGATATAGGCTATGGTACGGCGGTCAAGCCCTTCCAGCGACTCCTGCCCCAGAAAATGCTCCTCAATACGAGTCTCTCCCTCGTGGCTTGACATAAAACGCAGTATGGCAGGATATAGCTGCCTGCGGTATCTCTCGTATATTTCCGGTGATTCCAAAAACTCCACAATATCAGGAGAATCAACCGCGAGAAAATCCTCGTCAAAGCTCCGGTGGTTGAGATCGTAAAGGAAATAATACAGCCTGCTCTTTGCCATTTCATACAGCCTGCGGTAAACCTTTCCGGGCTGCATCATATGTTCAACATAATAATCGGAAGCGTCACAATGTAGCCTGCCGCTGCGGTCCTCCAAAAATATCCTGTAGTTGCGGGAATAAACCGGCACATAAGCCTTATGCTCCTCTACCGCTGCTATAACCGGATCCTTAAGCTGCTCCTGATATACGAGGACGCGCCTGATATCGGAATCCATTCCGAAAACCTTATCACAGAACAGTATTGAGCCGAGATCATCCGCCACATCATCGTCCACAATACCCCTCTCAAGAAAAACATGCTGATAGATGATCGCAAGATTGTCATCCATGCGGTGTTTTCTTACCATATCAAGGGCGAATTCCTCCATGTGACGGATATACTGTTCGTATATCCTGATGGAATTGCGCTGATGAAGAATGACATTGGCGTATACAAACGCCTTCTTTTCCGCGGGAAGGGTGTTCTGATAGCGGAAATACATTATAACCATATCCGGAAGCTTGCCGGAATAATCCGAAGACAGGCTAAGTATATATGCTTCGTACAGACCGGTGAAATTCATCTCCTTGCAGATGGCGCTCTCATACCAGGGCAGATATTCTTCACCGAATTTGTGGCAGCGTAAAAGCCATGTAACTATATTGCTCAAAAATTCGTCTGAGCCGGATGCGTCATATACACGCTTTATTATATGGTATATCCTGTCATCCCAAACCCTCTGTCCTGCTAATATATAGGATACCTGAACCGCAAGAGCAGGCGTGATGCGTCCGTGGCGGCACATCCAGCCCAATATCCTTAAGGAAAACTCATCAAAGGCAGTAAGAAGAAATGGCTCCCTTGTATACAGATAATCTGCCTCAATGTAATAAAATACCGAGTCCTCACCGGCTGTCATGAAGGTTCTTATATCGGAGAGCCTGCGTTTGTAATCGTCTATATATTCCTCACGAAGAAACAGCAGGAACCAGAAAATAACGGAATTGTCGGAATCCTCGCGGAATATGAGTTCTATTTCTTTGACCAGGCGGTTTACATATGACTCCTCTGTCTCTATGAGGGTACACAGGTACAGCAGATACGCCCAGTTGACGCTTTTCCGATCCTCTATGTCCCGGCGCAGCTCCTGTATTATCCAAAGGGCTTCCTGTCTGTCCCCTCCAACAATATGTGCATGGGCCTTCATCAGACGGTAAAACGCGCTGTCATGCTCCTCATCCCTTATCATATCATCTAAAATGGATACGGACGAAGCAGCCCACTCCTTTGAGGACAGCTTCTCAAAGCGATAGTCCTTGTATAAATTTATGAGCTTTACAAGCCTCTTCCCCCTGACCCTTGAGGCAGGGATGTAATCCTCATCCTCTCCCCTTGAGGTCGCCATGATATTGATCTCCTGCTGGCAATGGTCAGAGGTAAGGACTATCCTGGCGTAATTGTTGCCGGCATGGAGCTTGTTGGCATGTACATAGAAGGAAAGCTGCATATGGCTTCCCATAAAGAAATCCGCGGATATACGTTCCTTTTCGAGGGTAATAAAATCAGCATCTACAGATACATCAATGGATATATACCCCCAGTTGCTGCGGGTGATCTCTATTGTCTGACGCTGGTTCTCCTTGAGGGAATAGTAGTTCCTGTCGGTCTCGTCTATGGAAAATATGACCGGCTCCTTGGACCCGGAAGCGATCAGATAGCCCTCTAAATTGGATGCCGTGGGAACGCCTCCGGCAAAACCCCTGTACAAAAGCTGCCTGTCGATCGGAAGAAAGTGGATGAACGGAAGTATCCTGTCGGAAAAGAAGAGCTGCATGCCTTCATTCCAATGCTCCTTGCAAAGCCTGGCAAACTGCTCATCTGAATCAATCATACCGACAGATGAGTCCGGATACCTGTGGGAATACCTGATATGAACCGGTATGGAAAGCTCTATCCCTTCGGCGATAACGGTAAAATCACCTGAAAGCTCATCTCCGTCTAAAAAGCCCTGATGGATCACCTCAAAATCCACCTTGGCGGATACGCCCTCAAACTGCGGCGTAAGAAGCCTGATATATGGATTGGAGCTGTAGCATACACCGCGAAAAGAAGAACCGTTTGTGCTGTCTATGAAAAAAGAGCCGCTCACCGGGTCTCCGGCTACAGCCTCAACTTCTATGCTATCTTCACTTATCTTGAGCTGAGATCCGATGGCATCAAAATGATCCTCTGCCATCCGCCATATTTTCTTACGCAAAATAATAAACTCCGTGAAGCCAAACGGTGTCCGCTTATAACACTACTAAAGATTATAAACTATTTGAAGCTTTACTGCAATCGCAAGGCGAAAGAAACAAACGACAAAAGCCCCGCTCAATGTTGAGCGGGGCAAAAGTGTAATTACAAGTCGTCTATGGCGTCCCTTATCTTCTCGCCAAAGCCCTTCTTTCTCTTTTCCGCCTTTACCTGGCTGCCTCCCGGCTTTAAGGTGTTGCCGCAGTTCTCATCAAACTTCCTAAGCGCTTCCTTTGCCTTGGAGTTAAGGGTGGTGGGAACCTGTACCACAAGGGTCACATAATGGTCGCCCCGGACATTTTTATTGCGCAGCGTGGGAACTCCCTTGCCGCGAAGCCTTATCCTTGTATCGGTCTGTGTACCGGGCTTGACCTCATAGCTTACCTTGCCGTCGAGAGTGTCAATTATCACCTCTCCGCCAAGAGCTGCCTGGGCAAAGGACACCGGAGCCGAAGAAAAGATATCATAATCCCTTCTCTGGAAAATAGGATGCGCCGCTACCCTTACCTCCACCAGCAGGTCGCCTCTGGGTCCGCCGTTTACGCCCGGCTCACCCTTCTCTCTGATACGGACTGACTGCCCGTCATCTATGCCTGCAGGGATATTTATCTCTATACGCTTCTTGCGCGAGATATAGCCTGTTCCCTGACAATCCGGGCACTTCTCCTTGATGATCTCTCCTGTACCGTGACAATCAGGACAGGTTGTGACATTCTGAACCGTGCCAAAGAAGGACTGCTGGGTCATTACCACACGTCCCTTGCCGCCGCATTTGCCGCATCTGACCTTGCTGGTGCCGGGTTTGGCTCCGCTTCCGTGGCAGGTGAGGCACTCGTCCTTTAATACAAGCTCAAGCTCCTTGGTGGTGCCGAAGGCTGCCTCCTCAAAGGTGATCCTGACAGCCGCGCGGAGATTAGCGCCCCGCATGGGACCGTTGCTGCTCCTGCGGCTTGTTCCGCCTCCGAAGAAATCTCCGAATATATCTCCGAAAATATCCGAGAAATCCATGCCGGAGAAATCAAAGCCTCCGGCTCCACCTGCACCGCCTTCAAATGCCGCATGACCAAACTGGTCATACTGTCTCCTCTTGTCGGGATCGGACAATACGGCGTATGCCTCTGAAGCTTCTTTGAACTTCGCCTCAGCCTCCTTATCACCCGGATGCATATCCGGATGATATTTCTTGGCAAGCTGTCTGTATGCTTTTTTTAACGTCGATTCATCAGCGTTCTTATCGACGCCCAAGACCTCGTAATAATCTCGTTTGGAATCCGCCATATCGTTTTCCTTTCCGTTGCCCCTTACCTCGTGATCCCGCTGCTTACGCAGCTTTACCGCCGCTGCCGCGGCTGATCACTCGCTGCAGGGGCACCGAACCATCCAATGCAGACACTCCGATTACCACAAGTGGTATCGGAGTTGTCGGCATTGATGGTATCTTTAAACCTCTTTAAAATCCGCGTCTACAACGTCGTCATCACCTGAGCCTCCGCCCATGTTGCCCATGTCGGGGCCTGCACCGGCTGCTCCCATATCAGGTCCCGCGCCCTGTCCGGCTGCCTGGGCCTGCTCATACATCTTCGCAAATACCTTCTGAGCGCTTTCCTGAAGCTTCTCCTGCGCAGCCTTCATCTCTGCCACATCGGAATCTGTCATACTGTCTGCGTTCTCATGCTTGTCCACCAGCTCCTTTAATGCCGCAAGATCTGCCTCTACAGCGGACTTGTCAGCGGCATCAAGCTTGTCTCCAACCTCATCAAGAGCCTTCTGTGTCTGGAATACGAAGGAGTCAGCGTCATTTCTTGCGTCGATCGCTTCCTTGCGCTTCTTGTCCTGAGCCTCATATTCGGCTGCTTCCTTTACAGCGCGGTCGATCTCTTCATCGGACATATTGGAGCCTGCGGTAATGGTGATATGCTGCTCCTTGCCTGTTCCAAGATCCTTAGCGGATACATTTACGATACCATTGGCATCAATATCAAAGGTAACCTCGATCTGGGGAACGCCTCTCCTTGCGGGAGGGATACCGTCTAATCTGAACTGTCCCAGAGACTTATTATCCCTTGCAAACTGACGCTCACCCTGAACTACATTGATGTCAACCGCGGTCTGGTTGTCCTCTGCCGTAGAGAATACCTGGCTCTTCTTGGTAGGAATGGTTGTATTCCTCTCGATAAGACGTGTAGCGATACCGCCCATTGTCTCTATGGAAAGTGACAGAGGGGTAACGTCCAGAAGCAGGATCTCACCTGCGCCGGCATCTCCTGCCAGCTTGCCGCCCTGGATGGAAGCGCCTATTGCCACGCACTCATCGGGGTTAAGGGTTGCGCTGGGATCATGTCCCGTAAGAGCCCTTACCTTGTCAACAACTGCCGGAATCCTGGTGGAACCGCCTACAAGAAGAACCTTGGAAAGCTCACTTGCTGTAAGGCCGGCATCCTTTAAAGCGTTCTGAACCGGAACCGCGGTCCTTTCAACCAGATCATGAGTCAGCTCATCAAACTTTGCCCGGGTAAGATCCATATCGAGATGCTTGGGGCCCTCGGCTGTCGCCGTAATGAAGGGCAGGTTGATATTGGTGGTTGTCGCGGATGAAAGCTCCTTCTTTGCCTTCTCCGCTGCTTCCTTAAGACGCTGGAGAGCCATCTTATCGCTTGAAAGGTCAACACCTTCCTTTGCCTTAAACTCGGAAAGCATCCAGTCTGTTATCTTCTGGTCAAAATCATCTCCGCCGAGACGGTTATCGCCGCTTGTGGCAAGAACCTCAATAACGCCGTCTCCGATCTCGATGATGGAAACATCAAATGTACCGCCGCCAAGATCATAAACCATGATCTTCTGCTCGTTCTCATTGTCAAGACCATAAGCTAATGCCGCTGCAGTGGGCTCATTGATGATACGCTTTACATCCAGTCCGGCGATCTTGCCGGCATCCTTTGTTGCCTGCCTCTGGGCGTCATTGAAATAAGCAGGAACAGTGATAACTGCCTCTGTAACCTTTTCACCTAAATGATTTTCCGCGTCAGCCTTGAGCTTCTGAAGGATCATTGCGGAGATCTGCTGGGGTGAATATTTCTTGTCGTCAATGGTACGGCCGTTATCCGTACCCATGTCACGCTTGATGGATGAGATGGTCTTTTCCGCATTGGTAACTGCCTGACGCTTTGCAGGCTCTCCTACAAGCCTTTCGCCTGTCTTTGTGAAAGCAACTATTGACGGTGTTGTCCTTGCGCCTTCCTGATTGGCTATAACGGTGGGCTGTCCACCTTCCATAACCGCAACACAACTGTTTGTAGTTCCTAAATCAATACCTATTATCTTACTCATGATATGTCCTCCTTTTAATTTGCAACTTTAACCATGCTGTGACGCACTACAGCGTCGTGATAGGTATAACCCTTTTCAAATACCTCGACGATCTCATTTTCTCCATATTCTTCATCGTCGATATGCATTACTGCATTATGAAGCTCGGGATCAAATTCCTTTCCCACTGCTTCTATCTCCTTAACCCCCGCCTCGTCAAGCGCGCTCATAAGCTGCTTGTATATCATCTTCATACCCTCGGCAAAGGGAGTGGATTCCTCTTCCTTCAGGCCGTCAAGGCCTCTTTCAAAATTGTCAACAACCGGCAGGATCTTCTCCAGCATGGATGCCGCGCCCATATCATACATACGGGACTTTTCCTTGTCGGAACGCTTGCGGAAGTTCTCAAACTCCGCCATCTGGCGCTTTACCCTGTCCTGAAGCTGTTCGATAAGCTCTTCTTTTTTGTCCTTCTTTTCTTTTTTCTTGAAGAAGCTCTTTACCTTGTCGCCATCCTTTGGCTTTTCATCGGAAGCCTCTTCTTCAGACTCTTTTTCATCTTCGTTCTCTTCGGATTCTTCAGTTTCGGGGCGCTCAGAGTCCTCTTCCTCTACAGCTTCTGCTTCGGATTCCTGTACGGTTTCCTCTTCTGCCTCCTGCTTATCTTCTTCAAGCTCTTCTTGTTTTGTATCAAAATTTTCTGCCACGAATACCAACCTCCTGCTATTCTTTTTTCAGTACCTTGTCTAATTCCCGTCTCAAATGTCTTAAATTGCTCATGACATTCTTATAGTCCATCCTCTTGGGTCCGATTATGCCTATGGTACCCCGGACACCCTCTCCCAGCTCGTAGGTTGCGGTAACCACTGAGCAGTCCTTCATTGTCTGGATGTGAGATTCATCACCTATGTATACCTGAATACCTGTGCCGGTCTCATCAGCCTGCGCATCGGAGAGCAGCTCCTTCAAAGCATCCTTTTCCTCGAAGGTTGAGATAAAATCGCTGGCCCTCTTGGAATCGGCAAGCTCCGGATATTTAAAAATATTGGTCGTGCCGCTGGTATATATCTTGAGCTCCTCATCCTGCTCAATGGTGTCAGCTACAGATTTTAAGACCTCTTCGATTATCCCTTCAAACTCGCCTGCCTGTCCCTTCATGCGGGATATAAGCGAAAGATTGATGTCATCGGCAGTAAGCCCGTTAAGATTGGAATTAAGGAGCATGTTAAGCTTTAACATATCCTCATTGTCAAGGGGCTGGTCGATCTCTATCATCTTGTTCTTTACAAGATTGCCGTCCATCACCACTACCGAAAGCACATGCTCATCATCCACCGCCGAAAGCTGGACGAACTTTACCCTGCTTCCGGTAACCATTGGAGCCGATATGATGGAAGCGTACTGGGTGTTGGCTGCAAGAGTTCTTACTACCTGGGTCAGCACCTTCTCCATCTTCTCGGTCTTTTCAAGCATCAGCTCCTTAAACTCTTCTACCTCCGCGTCCTTCTGCTCTATCAGATGGTCTACATAAAACCGGTAGCCCTTGTCAGAAGGTATGCGGCCCGCAGATGTATGGGGCTGGATTATGTACCCCAGCTCTTCGAGATCCGACATCTCATTGCGGATAGTGGCAGAGCTTAAGGACAGATCTGAGTTCTTGGATATGGTGCGCGATCCCACCGGCTCACCTGTATCCAGGTAGGTCTGGATCACTGCGTTTAGTATTTTGATCTTCCTCTCATCTAATTCAGGCATATCACATATCCTTAGTTGTTTTTGGAATTGTTAGCACTCAACAAAATGGAGTGCTAATATCTTCAAAAGATAATTTAGCACCCCATTTCGGATTTGTCAATATATATTTTTTAATTCATCACTGATTATTTCCGTCCACTGCCGTGTAGACATATATGGCGCTGGAGCCTCCGGAAGCCGGATCGGTAAATATATTCCTGTATTTGTCCAGCATCGTCTTAGGAACTGCGATCTCTTTGATCTTTGAACCCTTAAGGGCGTTCTTTGTCTTGTTTTTGGTAAGCCCCTTTGACCTTATTACAAGCTTTGTAATGTTCGGAGCCTTCCTGAAGGCCTTCGGGTTGATACGCTTGACATTCTTGCCTATTACCACAAGCTTTACCCTTCCATTGCCATTAAATGCGTCAGTCGCGATGGAATTCACCTTATAGTAGCTACCGGATATCTTGATCCTGGCAGGGATCACTACCGTACCCTCATAGTCCTCTGCCAGATACTTTTCATAGCGCACGGTTGAATTACCGTTTATCTCGTATGCTGCCCTGGAATTGCCTGTGCCTGCTATAATATCGTAATCGTCGTCATCATCATCGTCGTCGTCATCATAGTCATCGTCATCATAATCGTAATATGTTCTGCCGCTGTAAGAGCTTGTGCTTCCATAACGGAATAAGCCGCCCAGTCCCACAGGATAGCTTATGATCGACGCGCTTTGATCCGGCCATACGCTTCGCGTATATTGTCCTCTTCCATAGACATAATCATAATAATGAGATCCTGTCGTGGAATCCTCTGTTTCGTCTTCATCATCAGTATCG
>CAJOFN010000024.1:0-741 GCA_905233905.1 uncultured Lachnospiraceae bacterium | reverse complement strand
CGTAGTAGAACTGTTGCTATCACTGCTACTGCTGCTATCATTGGCGCTGGTACCTGTATCGGAAGATGTATCACCACTGGTCGAACTGTTAGCCCTTTCCTTGAAGGCTATGGAATACACACTGAAGCCATCGCTGTAAATGTAGGCAGTATCATCTGTTACAAAAAATGAATTATTGCTATAATCATCCGAGCTTTGGGGCTTGTTCTCCAATTCGGTTAATTCATCAACATTTCCGTCATGTTCCTTTAAGACATGAACATCTGTCTTGTCAGAAAAATCATAATTAACAGGTATTTCTATGGTATTATCAAGATCATATACCTGTTCTTCTTCTCCGTCTTCACCACAGGCAAATACAGACATATCAAGAAGCTCATAAAGGATCGGACCATCCTGACTATAGCTCAAATTCCTTAATTTTCCTTCAATAAGCCCGATAGTTCCCTGATTATCATCAGAATCCTCAACAGAGGTCACCTTAAGCTTAACACTTACAGGCGTAACACCTTCTACCTCCGGAAGAGAATCTAAGCTCAATCCGTTTACTGCCCCTACCGAAATATTGGATTCAGTTATTCCACTTGAATCCACAACAACTTCGCTGTAATTATTACCACTGTCATCATCTCCCGTTTTGCTGGAGCTGCTTCCGCTCCAACTGTAATCCTCGCCTGCTATGGAAAGGATACCGGTACTGTAAAGCTGACCCATATCATTATCATAGGTATAGGTGATCGG
>CAJOFN010000023.1 GCA_905233905.1 uncultured Lachnospiraceae bacterium | reverse complement strand
TTTGTTGATTTTCCTCTTCTTTTTGATAGAATTTAAATATGATGTCCCAAGATATCTGAATACAAATAGTAAGATAATTTTTCAATGTATCGGCAGCAGAACCCACAAAACATAAAATACACAACTACCCCGATATACATAAAGAAGAAAGAAAAAGGAGCCCACCCATGAGCATAAAAGCCGCCTTCATAGTCCCCCACCCTCCCATCGCCGTTCCGGAAATAGGTCACGGCGAAGAGAAGAAAATATCCGCCACCCTCTCCTCCTTTGATCGCATAGGCAAAGAAATTGCAAAACTGCGACCCGAAACCATAGTCCTGACATCTCCCCACAGCGTCCTATACAGCGACTATTTCCATGTCTCTCCCAGATTAGAAGCCTACGGAGATTTCTCCCAGTTCAGGACTCCTGAGGTTTCCATGACGGTAGAATATGACACACAGTTTGCCAAAATGCTGGACAGTAAATGCAGCCGTATCAACTTCCCCGCTGGACTTATGGGCGAAAGAGATCCCCAGCTTGACCACGGCACAATGGTTCCCCTGTATTTTATCAGCAAATATTACACCGATTTCAAGCTAATACGCATAGGCTTAAGCGGCCTTCCCCTTGAAACGCATTACCGTTTCGGTCAGATAATAGCTGAAACAGCTTCAAAGCTGAATCGAAATACGGTATTTGTAGCAAGCGGTGATCTTGCTCATTGCCAAAAGGAGGACGGCCCCTATGGCTACAGGCCGGAAGGGTCCCTTTACGATCAAAAGCTTATGGATACCCTGAAATCCGGTGACCTCAAAGCCCTTTTACAATTTGACAGCACCCTCTTAAACCGCAGCATGGAATGTGGCCACAGGTCATTTTGCATAATGGCAGGCGCCCTTTCAAACACCTCATATTCCATAGAAGTCCTCTCCCACGAAGCTACCTTTGGCGTGGGCTACGGTTTTGCTATTATTACTAAAAATGGAGAAAATAAAATGAACAATAATAAATCCGGAGACGAATATGTGAAGCTCGCAAGAACAACAATAGAACATTTCATTAAGACAGGCGAAAAATATACCCCTGACGGCATTTTACCCGATGAGTCCCCTCACGGAGCCTTTGTATCCATCCATGAGCACGGTATGTTAAGGGGCTGTATAGGCACATTTTTGCCTGCCTGTGATAATCTCACCCAGGAGATAATAAATAACGCCATCTCTGCGTCCACAAGAGATCCAAGGTTTTCTCCCATTACCGAGGATGAGCTTCCCTGGCTCGATATAAATGTAGATATCCTTTCCACTCCCGAGCCGGTATCCTCAATAGACGACCTTGACGCGAAGCGTTACGGGGTCATCGTTGAAAACAAAGGACGCAGAGGCCTCCTGCTCCCTGATCTTGACGGAGTTGACACTCCTTTGCAGCAGATAGATATCTGCAAACAAAAAGCGGGCATCCCCTCCGAGGAGAATGCCCTTACTCTTTATCGTTTTACTGTCGAAAGACATATCTGATAAATTATACCCATTAACGATTATAGCTGCCGGTATACCAGACACGCGAACGCATTTATAGCTAATTCTGAAAAGTACATCGGCAGTTATTTGCGTTCGCGAGTATATCAACTGTACCCGGACAGGAATTTCTTTGTTCTTTCCTGTCTGGGATTGTCTATAACATCCTTTGCGTTGCCCTGCTCTACAATGTTTCCGCCGTCCATGAATATGACATAATCAGCAACATCCCTCGCAAAAGCCATCTCGTGGGTCACTATTATCATGGTGGTGTGGGCGTCCGCAAGCCCCCTGATTACCTTAAGCACCTCTCCGGTAAGCTCCGGATCGAGAGCGGAGGTAGGCTCATCAAAGCATAATATATCAGGCTGCATTGCAAGAGCCCGCGCAATAGCAACTCTTTGCGCCTGCCCTCCTGAAAGCTGGTGCGGATAATTGCCGGTTCTGTCCGAAAGCCCCATCTGATCTAACAGCATAAGAGCCCGTTCCTTTATGGCTGCCTCATCCATAGCCAGCCTGTTCTGCTCTTTAGCCGCAAGCCTTGGCGCAATGGTGACATTTTCGAGAGCCGTGTACTGGGGAAACAGGTTAAAGGATTGGAAGACCAGACCGAAATGCAGCCTTTTCCTGCGTATCTCAGCCTCGCTGACTTTTCCCATATCATTCGCGTCAAAAAGCTTTTCTCCCGCAACGGTTATAGTCCCGCCGTCAGGCCGCTCCAGGAAATTAAGACACCGAAGCAACGTAGTCTTTCCGCTGCCGGACGAACCGATGATGGAAACTGCCTGTCCCTTTTCCATGGAAAAGCTTATGTCATTTAAAACCCTTGTATTCTCAAAACTTTTTTTTATATTCTTTACTTCTAAGAGAGACATATTTCCTACACCACAAAGTAATCCAGCTTCTTTTCAACAGCGTGGAACAAAATAGTAAGCAGCCCCGAGAACACCAGATAGAACACACCTGTGTAGAACAGGGGCCATATTATTCCCGCGCTCTTAATAAACGCCTGTCCGCTCCAGATTATCTCGTAAACAGCTATAACCCTGGCAAGGGAAGTGTCCTTCACCAGCGTTATTATCTCGTTGGACATTGGGGGCACTATCCTCTTGATAACCTGAAGGAGTATTATCCGGCAGAATATCTGGCTCTTTGTCATGCCAAGCACCTGCCCCGCTTCGTACTGTCCTACGGGGATGGACTGGATGCCGCCCCTGTATATTTCCGAAAAATAGCAGGAATAATTTATGACAAAGGCAACAAGCGCCGCAAACATCCTGCCGCCGTCACCTGAGCCCCAGATATTCACCCCGCCTATTATTCCCGGTCCGTAGTAGATCACCAAAAGCTGTAAAAGCAGCGGCGTTCCCCTGATTATCCAGATGATGGTTCTGATTGGATATCTGATGATCCCAAGCTTATTCATGGAACCAAAGCTTATAATAAGCCCAAGAGGCAGCGAGAAAACAAGCGTCATCACAAACAGCTTTAAGGTTGTGGCAAAGCCCTCAAGCAGAGAGATTGTAACGGTATAAAACATAACCTGTTCCTGATCACCACTCTACCAGCGCATCCTGAACACCGTAAGTATCCGCGATGCTCTGCATGCTGCCGTCATCATAGAACTTCTTGAATTCGTCATTGATATATTCGGCAAGATCAGAGCCCTTTCTGCAGCCTACGCCGTATTCCTCGGTAGTAAGCTCCAGGGAATGTGTAAGATCAGGATAGCTTGTACCCTCACCGATCATAGCGCCTGCCATGAGCAGATCAATAATGGATGCGTCACTTGTGCCTGCTTCTACCTCCATCAAGGTATCTGACTGCTGGGTCAGTGAAGTAAAGTTAAATCCGTTCTCTTCCGCTGCCGCCTCACCGGCAGAGCCTGCCTCAACGGCAAAGGACAGCTCCTTCATGCTGTCCGCATCGGGATAATCAGCGATCATTGAGCTTGGCATAACAACAACCTGCGCATTGTTACAGTAAGGCTTTGTACATTCCATAGCGCTTGTGACCTCATCTGTAAGGGTCATGCCGTTCCATACGCAGTCAATGCTCTTGTTGTCGAGCTCTAATATCTTGTTGTCCCAGTCGATCTCTACGAATTCTACATTAACGCCCAGATCCTCGGCAACCTTCCCTGCCATATCGGCGTCAAAGCCGATCCAGAGACCTTCATCATCCTTGTAATCCATGGGCTCAAAATCCGTGATACCTACTACAAGGGTACCCTTGTCCTTGATGTATTCAACATCACTGCCCTCAGCCTGGGCATCTTCAGTCTCTGCAGTATCAGTAGAAGCCGTATCAGCAGCGCCTCCGCCGCTGTTGCCGCATGCCGAAAGTGAGAACACCATGGATGCCATAAGAGCCATAGCTAAAAACTTG
Source organism: uncultured Lachnospiraceae bacterium (assembly GCA_905233905.1). Lineage (GTDB taxonomy): Bacteria > Bacillota > Clostridia > Lachnospirales > Lachnospiraceae > RGIG4930. The sequence goes on along the minus strand of CAJOFN010000023.1, from coordinate 18,834 downwards.
CGTTTCATAAATCCTCCTTGTATTATGTCATCAAAAAACAACTTTATTACTCTACCATAATAAAGCATAAGTGTAAAGAGTTGTTTTCAGAGCTTCATGCGGTATATGGTATACCTCTGCCTGCCGTCGTCCATTGTCCTTTCGGGCTTCATCCCAAGCATAATAAGGGACTGAATCATGCCTGCATTGTTTGGATGGACTGCCGCAACAAGATCGGTCTTGGCGCGCAGCCTGGCGTAATCTATCAGATCTGTATTGAGGCGAAGCATAATGCTCCTGCCCCGAAACGGCGACAATACCATGCATCTGGAAAGCTCTGCCGTGGTAACGGGGTCAAGCTCTGCCTCCAAGGCATGCTCCGCACATTCTTCGGGATTCATAAATATGCCTGAAAGCCCAACCATTGTGCCGTTGTTTAAGAAACAGCCTTCAAACACCGTCCAGGTATTGTCAAAATAATGTCTTTCATCAGACATTACCGGCATCCACCATTCCTTGTTGTCAAGGGCTGTAAGGACAGTATTGGTCAGCACTCTTATTCCAATCAGATCCTGATTTCCTAAAACTCTGTAATACATTCAGCCAACTCTTTCAAAAATGATACGAAAAGCCGATGGTCCCCCACCGGCTTTTCGTTTTATGAGCAATTACCAAACCAGATTACTTATCAAAGATTTCAAGCAGCTTATTCTTAACATCGTCTGCAAAATCAGCTACCTGGCTCATTACATCATTTGCGGCATCCATAACCTTCTTGGCAGGATCATTGTTGATAGCTGCCTGAGCTGCGGCCAGTCTTGCGATAGGCACACGGAAAGGTGAGCATGAAACATAATCCAGACCAATCTTGTGGCAGAACTCAACGGATGAAGGATCTCCACCGTGCTCGCCGCAGATACCGATGTGAAGATCCTTGCGCTTCATCTTTCCAAGGATAACAGCCATCTGCATAAGCTTTCCAACGCCGTCCTGATCCAGCTTTGCGAAAGGATCAGACTCGAAGATCTTATTCTGGTAGTAAGAATCCAGGAACTTGCCGGCATCATCACGTGAGAAGCCATAGGTCATCTGTGTAAGGTCGTTTGTACCGAAGCAGAAGAACTCAGCCTCATCAGCGATCTCATCAGCCAAAAGAGCAGCACGGGGAATCTCGATCATGGTACCAACCTCATACTTAAGGTCAATGCCGCTCTTCTTAACTTCCTCGTCAGCAACCTCTACTACTATATCTTTAACGAACTTAAGCTCTTTCCTGTCACTTGAAAGCGGGATCATGATCTCGGGAACAAGATTCCACTGGGGATGTGACTTCTTAACGTTTGCTGCCGCGCGGATAACGGCGCGTGTCTGCATACGTGCGATCTCAGGATATGTGATGGCAAGACGAAGTCCTCTGTGACCCATCATGGGGTTGAATTCCTTAAGTCCTTCAATAATAGTCTTGATCTCTTCTACACTCTTGCCTTGAGCCTCAGCAAGCTTCTTGATATCCTCTTCCTCTGTGGGAACAAACTCATGAAGAGGGGGATCAAGGAAACGGATGGTAACAGGATTGCCGTCGAGAGCCTCAAAGAGCTTCTCGAAGTCTCCCTGCTGATAAGGCAGGATCTTGTCAAGAGCAGCCTCGCGCTCTTCTGCTGTGTCTGCGCAGATCATCTCGCGGAATGCAGCAATACGATCCTCTTCAAAGAACATATGCTCTGTACGGCAAAGTCCGATACCTTCAGCGCCAAGCTCTCTTGCCTTCTTAGCGTCAGCAGGAGTATCAGCATTGGTACGAACCTTGAGTGTACGATACTTGTCAGCCCAGCCCATTACACGGCCGAAGTCGCCGCCGATTTCAGCTTCGTTGGTCTTGATATCGCCCTTGTAGATCTTGCCGGTAGTACCGTCAAGTGAAATGTAATCACCCTCATGGAACTCATATCCGCCAAGCTTGAATACTTTAGCCTCTTCGTCGATCTCAATGTCGCCGCAGCCGGAAACACAGCAGGTTCCCATTCCGCGGGCAACAACTGCAGCGTGGCTGGTCATGCCGCCGCGGACTGTAAGGATACCCTGTGCAGCATGCATACCCTCGATATCCTCGGGAGAAGTCTCAAGACGAACCAGGATAACCCTCTCGCCCTTGCCGCCGATACCGGCTGCCTTAGCATCCTCAGCAGTAAAGCAAACCTTACCTGCAGCAGCTCCGGGAGAAGCGGGAAGCGCCTCACCGATTACCTCGCCTGCCTTAAGAGCGTCAGCGTCAAAGGTAGGATGAAGGAGCTGGTCAAGGCTCTTTGCCTCGATACGAAGAACTGCTTCTTTCTCGTCGATCTGTCCCTCGTCAACAAGGTCGCAGGCGATCTTGATAGCAGCGGGAGCAGTACGCTTACCATTACGTGTCTGCAGGAAGTAAAGCTTCTTCTCCTCGATGGTGAACTCCATATCCTGCATGTCATGGAAATGATTCTCAAGCTTCTGGGCAATCTCCATGAACTCCTTGTATACCTCGGGCATTGCATCTTCAAGAGTGGAGATAGGCTGAGGTGTACGAACACCGGCAACAACGTCCTCGCCCTGTGCGTTCAGCAGATACTCACCAAAGATACCCTTCTCACCGGTGGAAGGATTACGTGTGAACGCAACACCTGTACCGGAGGTCTCACCCTTGTTACCGAATACCATGGTCTGTACGTTTACAGCGGTACCCCAGTCGCCGGGGATATCGTTCATACGGCGGTATACGATAGCACGGGGATTGTCCCATGAACGGAAAACAGCCTTAACAGCGCCCATGAGCTGATCCTTGGCATCCTGAGGGAATTCCTCTCCAAGAGCGTCCTTGTAGATAGCCTTGAATCTGTCAACCAAAGCCTTGAGGTCGTCTACATCCATCTCAACGTCATACTGGATGCCCTTCTTAGCCTTAACCTCATCAATGATCTTCTCGAATTCAGACTTGGAAACCTCCATAACAACGTCTGAATACATCTGAATAAAACGGCGATAGGAGTCATAAGCAAAACGGGGATTGCCGGTCTTTGCCGCAAAGCCCTCTACTGCTACATCGTTAAGACCCAGATTAAGGATGGTATCCATCATACCGGGCATGGATGCGCGTGCGCCTGAACGAACCGAAACCAAAAGCGGATCATTCGGATCACCGAACTTCTTTCCATTCTTTTCCTCAAGCCATGCAAGGTTCTCCATGATCTGATCTTCGATCTCCTTGCTGATCTGCTTGCCCTGCTCATAATAATCGGTACAAGCCTCTGTAGTAACGGTAAATCCCTGGGGAATAGGCATTCCGAGATATGTCATCTCTGCCAGGTTGCAGCCCTTGCCGCCCAAGAGATTACGATCACTGGCCCTTCCTTCTTCAAACTTGTAGACCCACTTTTTTGCCATTTCGTGTCCTCCTAAAACCAAAACTGTGATTACTTGTTGTCGCGCGGCAGAGGATCAACTCCAAACCACGCAAAGCTTATTGTAACATAAAATACAATATTATCAACAGCAATTTTGGCGAAATTTACCAAAACTGTCTGTTATTCCCTTCTCAATGCATCTATAGGACTTAGATTTGACGCCTTTATCGAGGGTATAAGCCCGAATACCACGCCTATCACCACCGAAAACAGCACTGATATAACTATAGCCGGCACGGATATTCCCACAGGGATGCTTGTTATCCTGGAAATTATCTCCGCTAAGATCACGCCTGTTATGATACCGAATATACCCCCTAACAGCGTAAGCACGGCCGATTCCGTAAGAAACTGGGCAAGTATGCGCCCCTTCTTCGCTCCTAATGCCCGCTTAAGGCCGATCTCTCTTGTCCTTTCGGTAACAGACACCAGCATTATGTTCATAACGCCGATACCGCCTACCAGAAGAGCTATGCTTGCAACCCATATCAGCAGGCTGTTGGTGCTGTTGGAAAGCTGCTGCTGGCTTCTTGCCTCTTCTGTCATATCCTCGGCTCTGTAGGTTATGCTCTTGCCGGCAGCCTTGGTAATGCTCTCACGCATTATATTCTGGGCTTCCCTGCCCACATATGACATGTATTCCGTCCGATCAGCCCTGACATATGCGTTCTGAGGCTCATCGTAATTATAGACTATGGGCCAGCATGCGTCAGGGATCAGAACCGTACCGTAGGTACTCTCCTCATATATCTCATAATCGTCCAGGGTCTTTATATCCGGAACAAAGGCCTGCTTTTCCTGATACAGACCAACAACCACAAAGGGCTCACCCTTTATCTCAATGGTCTCTCCAATGGGGTCGCTGCCTTTAAAGAGTATATTGGTAGCTGCCTCATCTATCATGCACACCTTTCGGTATTGTTCCCTGTCGGAATCAATAAAGCTCCTGCCCCTGTATACGATATACCCGTAGGTATTTAGGAAATGATCGTCAATACCGAAAACCCTTGCGCCCTCAAGAGAATTATTCTCCTTGTTGATATATTCCGCGTATATCCTTGTATAAAAGAAGCTTGCGTCCTGTACGTGGTTTATGGATCTTATGCGCTCCTTCTGGTCATCCGTAATAAGGGATATACCCTGAGGAGTCCCGGAATAACCGTCAAACTCAAAGGCGCTTTCACCCTGCATCAATGATATGGCAATATTGTTATTGCCCTTACCAACAAGGTTTTCCATTATCTTATCATTTGTTCCCTTAATGGTGGAAACTATGGCTATAATGGACGCGATGCCAATGATGACACCCAGCATGGTAAGGAAGGACCGCATCTTATGGGTCCAGATCTCCTGCATCGCCTCTATAACATTCTCACGCATACTTAATAATCCTCATAGAGCTGATCCATTTCGCCCTGAACTGTATTCGCACCTTCTTTTATGTTGTCACCAAAGGGAAAGGCAATATAATCATCCTCTGTTATGCCCCCCGTAACTATATATGTCTCCCTTTCCTGACCGGAAACGGTAAGCTTTTGCTTCTTCAGCTTGCCTTCCTCGTCAGCCTTGTAGACGAACAGATCATTGCCCTCGCTGACCACAAAGGCCTTGTACAGATAAATGGGCTCATCCTCCTCGTCGTAGTCTTCCTCCTCATCACCCTCGTAATCCGAAGGCTTTGTAAAGGAAACATCCACGGAATCACCTGCCGAAAGGCCTGTTCCATCCTCTTCGATAAGCGCTGTTATCGGATAATAGGCATTATTGCCCTCATCATCCGAGTACATGGAGGTCATGGAATCAGAGGCATATTTTGAGATCTGTGTTATCTTCGCGGGATAGATCTCATCCGTGGTCCAGTCCGTAACATAAATATAATCTCCCTCGGAAATGGTTGGATACTGCCATTCACTGACAGCAGTATTTACATATATCCCGTCAAATGATGATACAGTAAGAACAGGCAGTCCATCCATGGAATTCATCTGGACAAACCCTTCACTGGCAGGATCTGCTCCGGCATCCGATACATCTTCTGCCTGCGGCTGGTCTGAAACACTCATACTGACGCTCGTTACCACTCCGTCAAAGGAAGCAACCGCATCATTGCCTGCAAGCTCCGCCTGGGCCTGTGCAAGATCCTCATTAGCCTCGGCAAGGTCAGTATTAAGGCTTCTCATCTCATTTTCAGCGGAAAGCTTTTCTTTACGCATATCAGCCTCGGAATAAACCTCTCCTTCGCTGTCCACATAAACAGTCTCTCCCGGATCATAATCCGAAAGATCTATACCGTCATCAGCTTCCTCTTCATCCTCAAAATCTTCATCATCTGAAAGCTCGTCACTGCCGGCATCCGCTGCTGCATTGCCTGACTCACCCTCAAACTCCTCGTCGTCCTTGTCTTCCTTCTTGGATTTCTTACTCTTTAACGCAGGATCAAGCTCGTCGTCATATTCCTCATCGTCTTTGTCATCGTCATCGGAATCAACGTCATCCGGCACAATCATCTGTGTGGCAGAATTTAGATTATCAATCTTTCGCTGAAGCTGCTTTATTGATAATTCCACGGATTTTACGTCTAAGGTGCGCTGTTCTATAGTATCCGAAGACTGTGAGGCATCATATACCACAAGGGTATCACCCTTCTTGACATGATCCCCCTCCTGAACCTTTATCTCTAATATCTTCCTGTTGGAATCATATGTAATGGTCTGTGTAGTTCCGGTACTGATGGTACCCTCTATTGTGCCGGTCTCATCATCCTCACTGCCGTAATCAGCATCGTAGACAGGTATGACAAGCACATCCTCCTGATTGGAATGTGAGACACCATAAACGATCCCCGCAACTGCCGCAAAAGCACCTGCGATCACCAGAACAGCGACTATGATCTTTTTCTGTAATGACCATTCATTGCTTGTCATTTCTGCCCTTCCTCTGTCAGTTCACCATCCAGCATCTTCGCCTGACGCCTTGCGTGCGCGGCTATGGATGCGTCATGGGTGATCATGATAATGGTAATGCCCTCATCATTCAATTTGGAGAACAGCTCCATAACAGACTTGCCGGATGCCTGATCCAATGCTCCTGTCGGCTCATCCGCCAGCAGTATCTTAGGACGGTTAATTATTGCTCTCGCTATCGCTACTCTCTGCTTCTGACCGCCTGAAAGCTGATTGGGTCTGAAGGAAATACGATCCGCCAGTCCTACCCTCTCCAATGCCTCGGTAGCTCTTGCTATGCGTTCTTCCTTGCCGACTCCGGCATAGGTAAGCGGAAGGCAGACATTATTCAGCGCCGACATTGATCCCAAAAGCTCGAAATTCTGGAATACAAATCCCAGCTTATTAAGCCTAAGCTCGGAAAGCTGGTTGTCGTTGTACTTTCCCACATCCTCCCCGTCAAGGATCATGGTACCTTTGGTCGCAACATCCAGACAGCCAATGAGGTTCATCATCGTAGTCTTACCGCTTCCGGAAGGTCCGGTAATAGCGATATACTCCCCCTCATTGACGTTGAAATTAACGTCCTTTAACACCGGGACATCCATCTCACCCTGTATGTAGTTCTTGTAAATATGCTGCATTTCAAGTAGCACGGCCGCTGTCCTCTTCTTTACTCTTCGTCGTCTTCGTCATCCTCGTCGTCATCCAGACCTTCGTCGAGGGAATCCTCATCCTCGCTCTGCTCAGCCGTCTCGGAATTGACTGTCTTCATTCCCTCAACTAACTTTTCATCAGGCTGCGCCACAAGATCCGTCATGGAAAGCCCGTCCTCTATGCGGTATTTGTCCGCTTCATCGTTGTACTCTCCAAGAGTAACATTCCTCTTCTCAAGACGGTTTCCATCGCCTGATACCCAAACAAAGGGTGAATCAGTATCTATACCATCTATAAGATAAGAGCTGATCTCTATTACTTCCTCTGCGTTTTCTTTAAGCTGGCCCACGTTCTCTTCGATGTAAACATGCTGTCCTACTGCCAGTCCGTCTGTCTTCTTTAAGGCAATATGGAAGGGATAATTGGAGGATGTGGTCATCTCGTCCCCCTCATCGTCATAATCTCCCGAGGCAACCGCATTATCCGTGTCAATCTTGGTTATCTTGCCCTTCCAGTGAATATCATTGCTTACACGGGAGAATACTATTACCTTTTCTCCTTCATAGAGGTTCTGTAAATTCTGCTCATTTACCCTTCCCTTTACCTGGAAGGTATTTACATCAACTATGGTAAGCCCTGTTGATTCCTCATCTGTTCCGAGGGACTTTACCACACCCGCAAGCTGGCTTGTCACAACGGGATTCTGCATGGACTGTTCCAGCTTCGTTATCTCCTGCTGCTTGGCTTCGATCTCTGTTCCCTTGGAACGGATGTCAAGCTGCTTTTGCTGGATTTCCAGAAGAAGCTCCTCGGCAGCGAGTTCATCTGTTGCCTCTCCTCTTTCGATGTTAAGCTCATTGATATCCCCGTTAAGGGCAGCAAGCTCATCCTGAAGCCTCTGCAGATCCATTTTGGCGTTATTTACTGACTCTTCGGTGGAGGAATTGTCATATTCTAACAGCTCCGTTCCCACTTCTACCATGTCGCCTACCTTGACCTTATACTCTTTTACAGGCTTTTCCGGATCAAGCTGGGCAGTCCATGTGCTGTTTGATTCAACAACTCCCTGGTACCTGTTGCGCATACCGTTTTCCAGATTACCCATAAGCGTGGAAACCGATGTCACGTAGACTTCCTCATCGCTGGTTTCGGTAAAATATGTCTGATAAGCCCAAATACCTACTCCCACGCATACAGCAAGCACACAAAGAAGTGCTATCACGCCGCCTGACTTTTTCTTACCCTTCTGTTCCATAAACCCTCATCAATCCTTTTGTTAATCTGTAAAACAGTAAATCGAGTAGGAGAACCCCCCTACTCGATAAGCGACCTCACATCAAAATCAATTCTACTATATTATCAGTCTTTCTTTTCTTCCTCTTCTGCCTTCTCATCCTCAGCCTCTTCTTCGTCAGCCTTCTCTTCGTCCTTGTCATCGTCGTCGAAAAGATCATCATCATCAAAGGCATCGTCAAACTCATCATCAAATTCGTCATCATAATCTGGCACAAGGTACTTGTATATTGCATAGGCAATACCGCATACGCATGCAACAACGGCCATGACTATCAGTGTGGTTTTAACGATCTTCTTAATCCCCTTCATTGAATCCTCCTCTTTGTGCCTAACCAATCCAGCTGCGGCAGCCTTCCCGTCATCAAACATTGTGCGGAGCTTATCCACATCGATCAAAGCTGCCAGGTCGTCTTTTGTGAGCATTTTCATAGCTATCCCCCTTTTTATAAAAAAATACTTCCACACTATATCATATCTTTTGTAATTTTGCAAAGGATGCAAACATTTTACGGACATTTCCTCCGTCGAACCTTACGGCTACCTCATAATCCCTTCCGCCGTCACTTATGGAGATCACCTCACCTGTCCCGAATTTGGCGTGTTTTACCATATCTCCCACATCGTAATCCAGCGGAGCCTTGACTATGGATGTGCCCATGGTCTTTTTGTATTCCACGGCCTGGGGCTTTGGCTTTGCAGCCCTTCTGACAACCGTTGTCCTGCTGCCGAAGCTTAGGCTCTCAGGCTCTCTTGCCGTTTTCGTCGCCGGCGCCTCGTCACCCTGCAAAAGCTCGGCCGGAACCTCTCTTATGAACCTTGAAGGCATATTATACTGCAGCTCGCCCCTTATCATCCGTGACCTTGCCCCGGTCATCACCAGCCGTTTCTTTGCTCTGGTAATGCCCACATAGCAAAGCCTCCTCTCTTCGGCTATCTCCTGCTCGGGATCCTCTGAAGAAATGGACATATAAGACGGAAACAGCCCGTCCTCCATGCCTGCAAGATAAACATTGTCAAATTCCAGTCCCTTTGCGCTGTGAAGGGTCATCAGGACTACATAATCCTCATTTTCTTCCAGCCTGTCCAGATCAGCAATAAGCGCCACCTCTTCCAAAAATGCCGAAAGCGCCTCTCTGCCGTCGTCATCTGCAGGTACATATGAAGCCTCAAAGCTTACAGCCTTTGAAATAAGCTCGTCGATATTCTCTATCCTTGCCTTTGCCTCATCTGTTCCCTCAAGCTCCAATTCCCTTACATATCCGGTCTTGTCAAGCACATCCCTGATAAGCTCAGATACAGACAGGTATTCGGCGCTTGCCCTCATCGCCTCGATCAAAAGTACAAAATCATCTACTTTTTTCTTAGTCCTTCCGGAAAGCGGAATATCCTCAGTCGCCCTAAGCGCCTGATACAGCCTAATATCATTGGCAAGGGCATAATCTGCAGCCTTCCCTATGGTAGCGGCTCCGATCCCCCGCTTCGGGACATTGATTATCCTCCTGGTGGCAAGATCATCCCTGTCATTATCTATCACCTTAAGGTATGCCAGTACATCCTTGATCTCTTTTCTGCCATAGAAATTAACCCCGCCCACTATCCTGTAAGGGATATTAAGGTTTATGAATTTTTCTTCAAAAAGCCTCGACTGGGCGTTGGTCCGGTACAATATCGCGCAGTCCTTATAATCGAAATTCCCTTCCCTAATCTGCTTTTTTATGTCATAAGCCACAAATTCCGCTTCCTCATAAGCAGTCTCGCAAGCTTTATAGATCACCTTCTCGCCGGTACCGTTCTCGGTCCAAAGCCTCTTTTCCTTGCGTCCCCTGTTATTCTTTATTACATTATTGGCTACATCAAGGATTGACTGGACAGAACGGTAATTCTGCTCTAAGCGTATCACCTTCGCGTCAGGGAAATTCCTCTCAAAATCCAGGATATTTCTGATATTCGCGCCCCTAAACCTGTAGATGGACTGATCATCGTCGCCAACCACACAGAGATTGCCGTAGCCTCTTGCAAGCATCTCTATAAAGGCAAACTGGGCGGTATTGGTATCCTGATACTCGTCCACCATTATGTATTTGAATCTTTCCTGATAGCTCTTAAGAACCTCTGCATCCTGCTTAAAAAGCATGACGGTATTTACCAGAAGATCATCAAAATCCATTGCGTTGTTTTCCTTCAAAAGCTTCTGGTACATGTCGTAAGCCTTTGCCACCAACGCAGTATCTCCGAAGCGGCCGGCCATTGCCGCATATCTGTCCGGTGTTATAAGCTCATTTTTAGCGGACGATATCTGATTTAGGAAATACCTTTCCTTGAACCTCTTCGGATCAAGCTTTAATCTGCGGATAACCTCCTTCATGACTGATTTAGAATCATCGGTGTCATATATGGTAAATCTGTTGTCAAAACCCAGCCGGTCGGCAAACCTGCGCAGTATCCTCACGCAGGTGGCATGGAAGGTTGCGACCCACACCATGCCTGCTTCTTCTCCGGCAAGGTCATTGATGCGCTCCCTCATCTCTCCTGCAGCTTTGTTTGTAAATGTGATGGCAAGAATGTTATAGGGAGCAACGTCCTTTTCTGCTATAAGGTAGGCCACACGGTGGGTAAGGACCCTTGTCTTGCCGCTGCCCGCTCCCGCAAGGATCAGTACCGGTCCCTGCGTATTCAAAACACCCTCAAGCTGGTTTTCGTTTAGGATATCCTTAAGCTTCTCTTCCATCACTCTGCCTTTAAGCGCTTAAGCGCTATCTCATAACCTTTATTTCCGTAACGAAGTGTACGGTTCACCCTGCTGATGGTTGCCGTCGATGCCCCCGTGACCTCTGCTATGTCCTGATAGGTCTTTTCATCCGTCAGCATCTGTGCCACCACCAGACGCTGCTGCATTGCTTCGAGTTCCCCTATTGTACACAGATCATCAAAAAATCTGGATACCTCATCCCTGTCTTTAAGTGTCAGAACAGCATCCATAAGTACATTCATGTCGCTGCTATCAATTTGCTTCTTCACAGTATCAACACTCCCCGTTTTCTTGCGTATTCAACCTCATCCTCCGGCCAGATGGACACCTGAACCTCACCTATGTGGCATTTTCTCAAAAAGAACATACATATCCTTGACTGCCCTATACCGCCTCCTATGGTATAAGGAAGCTGTTTTTCAAGGATTGCCTTCTGGAAAGGCAGCTCGGCTCTTTCCGGACAGCCTGCCTTTTCAAGCTGTTCCTTCAGTGAAATCTCATCCACACGGATACCCATAGATGACAGCTCAAGGGCTATATCCGTAACCGGGTAATAAACTATAATATCACCGTTCAGCCTCCAGTCATCGTAGTCCGGTGCCCTTCCGTCATGCTTTTTGCCATCGGACAAAACATCCCCTATCTGCTCTAAGAATACGGCGCCGTACTCCTTTGCGGCGCGATACTCCCTCTCCTTTGTGTCACAATCCGGATACCTGTCCAAAAGCTCCTGTGTGGTGATGAATTTTATCTCTTCAGGCAGGATGCACTTAATATATTCATAACGGTTGGACATGTACTTTTCGGTGAGGCGCAGGGCATCATAAACAGATTTTACTGTATTCCTTAAGGTCTGCTCGTGCCTTGCCTCCCTGCTGATTATCTTCTCCCAGTCCCACTGGTCAACATAAATGGAATGGATATTATCGGTTTCCTCGTCCCTGCGGATAGCGTTCATATCCGTATAGATTCCCTGTCCCTCCGAAAATCCGTATCGTTTCAGCGCCAGCCTCTTCCACTTGGCAAGGGAATGGACGATCTCAACCTCTTTCCCCTCCTGCTCCTTTATCCCAAAGGAAACGGGTCTTTCCACTCCGTTTAAGTTATCATTAAGCCCGCTTTCCGGCTCCACAAATAATGGTGCGGAAACACGCCGCAGGTTAAGCTGTGCCATAAGCTGCTGCTGGAAAAAATCCTTTACTCTCTTAATTGCGATCTGGGTATCCTTCAGCGAAAGCTCTGATTTATAACCCTCCGGTATTTCTATCTTTGACATAAACTCTCCTTTACTCTATAGATCCTACTGTTCTGGGGAAAGGAATTACGTCACGGATATTTGCCATTCCCGTAAGATACATCACGCATCTTTCAAAGCCCAGACCAAACCCGGCATGACGGGTGCTTCCATATTTGCGAAGATCCATGTAAAAATCATAATCCTCCTCATTCATCCCAAGCTCTTCGATCCTGCGCTTTAATACCTCATAATTATCCTCCCTCTGGCTTCCGCCGATTATCTCTCCGATACCGGGCACAAGGCAGTCCATGGCGGCGACAGTCTTACCGTCATCATTCTGCTTCATGTAGAAAGCCTTTATCTCCTTTGGATAATCCGTTACGAATACAGGCTTCTTAAAGAGCTTTTCCGTAAGATACCTCTCATGCTCCGTCTGAAGATCCACTCCCCATGATACCTTGTAATCAAATTTGTCATTATGCTTTTCAAGCTCTGCCACAGCCTCAGTATAGGTGATCCTTCCAAAATCCGAACCTGCAACATGCTCCAGCCTCTCTATCAGCCCCTTATCCATGAACTGGTTAAAAAACGCCATCTCATCAGGAGCATTTTCAAGAACATAGTTGATGATATATTTGATCATATCCTCAGCGATATCCATATCCCCTTCCAGGTCACAAAAGGCCATCTCGGGCTCTATCATCCAGAATTCGGCGGCATGCCTGGTAGTATTTGAGTTTTCAGCCCTGAAGGTGGGTCCAAAGGTATAGATATTCTTAAATGCCATGGCAAAGGTCTCGCCATTAAGCTGTCCCGAAACAGTAAGATTGGTAGGCTTTCCGAAAAAGTCCTTGCTGTGATCCACCCTGCCGTCTTCTCCCAGGGGCAGATTATCATAATCAAGGGTTGTTACGGAAAACATCTCGCCTGCGCCCTCCGCATCAGAGCTTGTGATGATGGGAGTATGTACATATACAAAATCCCTCTCCTGAAAGAATTTGTGTATGGCGTAAGCCGCAAGTGATCTTACCCGAAATACCGCCTCAAAGGTATTTGTCCTTGCCCGAAGATGTGTAATGGTCCGAAGGAATTCCATGGAATGACGCTTAGGCTGCAGGGGATATTTGGGATCTGAAGGTCCCTCCACCCTTACCTCATCCGCCTGCATCTCAAAGGGCTGCTTCGCGTCGGGGGTAAGGACTATCCTGCCCTTTGCCACCAGCGCCGCTCCCACATTCTGCTTTGAAATCTCCGCAAAATTAGAAAGCTCATTATTGTACACTATCTGTAAAGGCAGGAAGCTGGTACCGTCATTCAAAACAATGAAACCAAAGGTCTTTGAATCCCTGATGTTCCTGATCCAGCCGCCTACCGTAACTTCCTTTCCCGCATACAGTTCAGAATTTTTGTGCAATTCCTTAATATCTGTCAAATCCATGTCTTATGCCTTTCTGTTACTTCCTGTTGATACACATCATAACAGTCTAACCTACTAAAGTTGAATTTTCAAGTAACTTTACCTATAATCATTATCGTATCAACAAGAAAATATATGGAGAATTGAAATGAACAAGAAAGATATTGCAGAGATAAAAAGGCGCTTAAAGCTTGAAAAGACCACGATTACCCGTGTCTGCGGCTGCTATGTGGATGAGAAAAAGGACATTGTCACCACCTTTAACAGAAATTTTCTGGATCTTGAGGAGGAAGAGGCTCATAAATACCTTGAATTAGCCTCCAAAGCTCTTTCAGGCACACCCTCCAACAACCTGTTAGAGCTTGAATTTTCTTCCGATGAAGAGATATCAGGCGGCATGCAGTCGTCCCTTGTGGCATTAAAGTCCTCCGGACTTACTGACGAGGTACTCTTAAATGCCTTCTACAACAAGCTCATTGATAATTATGATACTGTAGACCACTATCTCATCCTGCTGTTCTACGACAACTACGACGTTCCGATGAAAACCACGGACAACATGACCCTCGATGATTCCGAGGAAGTATACGAATACATCATCGGCTGCATCTGCCCCGTAAAGCTCTCACAGCCCGGACTTTCCTTCCATGATGCCGAAAACCGCATAGCGCCCCGTATTCGAGACTGGGTAGTAGGGGCAGTTGAAAGCGGCTTTACCTTCCCCTGCTTTACGGAGCGTTCCACGGATCTATACCACATCCTTGTCTACACCAAAAATGCCAAAGAGCCCCATACGGAGCTCTGGGAGGACTGCCTGGGTGCCATGACGCGTTTTACCTCCACCCAGAAAAGAAACGGTTTTTTGGGACTTGTTACCAAGGCAGTAGGTGAAGAGAATGAACAGACCCCCGAGGTTCTTTTGGATGTCCAGCAGAACCTCTGTGACTATGTGACATTAAAGCAGGAATATAACGGAAATGACGATCCTGTTATCTTAGAGGAAAAGGATATAGTCGAGATCCTGGAAGACAGCGGACTTACAGAAAGCCGCTCCCAGAGGATCGCATCATCCTACGAGGAAATGTTCCCGGAAGACTCAACCTCCGCGGAAGAACTTTACGAAGCCCGTGCGATCAAGAATAACGAGCTTCGCAAGGAAAAGAAGCTGTTACAGGAAAAGGTGATAGAGTTAAACGACAAGCTTTTAGAGCTTGGTCTCGTGGATAAGAACGGACAGATCATAGATGTTGCGGTCCGCATCCGTCCCGACAGGGAGGAAGCCGTCTCTACCAGCTTCATTGACGGCAGAAAATGCCTGGTCATCCCCCTGTCCACTGACGATACCGCCACAGTCAACGGAGAGGAGCTGTCTCTTTGAGCCTCCTTCTTGCCGTAGATATAGGCACCACAGCCTTAGAGCTTGCCCTGATTTCGGATGACGGCACGGTTAAAACTACAGGTCTCCTTAATCCCCAGCGTCTCTATGGCTCTGATGTCATATCCCGGATGAACAACGCCACAAAGCCCCGGCTTCTGGCAAAAATGCAGTCTCAGGTAAGAGACGCAATTTATAGCACTGCCCTCCGTGAGCTTGGCATTAAAAAATGGGATGAACTGTCTCGTATTGTCATTTCCGGCAATACCCTTATGCTGCATCTCTTTTTCGGCTTTGATGTTTCCGGTATGACCCGGGCTCCCTTCAAACCCTTTACCCTGACCTTTCCCATTACAGACTGGAATGGGGTTAGAGTCATTGCAATTCCTTGTATCAGTACCTTTGTGGGGGGAGACATAACCTCCGGTCTTTACGGACAATCCATCACAGTTTCCGGTCAAAACATATTATTTGCCGATCTTGGAACCAACGGTGAAATTGTGCTGAAAAAAGGAAACAGCTTCTACGCTGCATCTGTAGCTGCCGGTCCCGCGTTTGAAGGAGGAAATATTTCCATCGGCCTTCCCGCCCTTTCCGGCGCCATATATTCTGTTTCAATAAAAAAGGGCTTTTGCCGGATAAAAACCATTTCAGACATCCCGCCCCGTGGTATCTGCGGCAGCGGTCTTATCGAGGCTGTATATGAGCTTAAGGAAAATAATATAATAGATGCCCAGGGTTCTTATATTGACGATGATATCAGGAATGAAGGCTATCCTCTGTATGCAAATAACATCAATGACAAGCTCACGCTTACTCAGGATGATATCCGCGCCTTTCAGGAAGCAAAGGCGGCTGTCTGCGCCGGGATACTTGCGCTCCTTAAGGTATCAGATACGGCTTTTACTGAAATTGACAGCTTTATCTTAGCCGGAAGCTTCGGCAGGCATTTAGACATAAAAAAGGCTTCGGATATCGGTCTGATACCCAAAGCCCTGTCTTCAAAAGTAACGCTTGCCGGCAACTCATCCCTCAATGGCGCCATCCGGCTTGCTCGAAATCCGAAGGATCTTGATGCACTTACATCCTTTGCAAAGAATGTTGTCTCTATATCCCTTGCAGACTCGGATTATTTCAAGGAAGCCTACATCACTTCCTTGCCTTTAGCATGATCTTATGCATGTTCTTGTATTTTTTCTTTGATAACTCCTTGGTCAGAGGCTTTGTGTCGTCATTTAAGAATCCAACATATCCCACAAGATTACCGGTCGCATCCCGTATGATGATGACCTCATTGCTGTAATCCACGACATAACCGTTAGCCCTGATCTTTTCAGCGATCTGGTCTCTCTCGCCCTTATAAGCCTTAACAGATTTTGCGAAATTCTTCTCCGTTGCGGCATAAGCGCTCATAAGCTTTTTATTCTTAAGCAGCTCCTTGTATACGTCGGGATGGTATTTCTTTGCATATATCATATACTGCAGAATGTAATACTTGAACTCTGCATATGCCAGACGGTTGCTCTCACCATTTCTCAAAAACCACTCCCATGTGTGATAGTTGTCGTCAAAGCTGTCATGATAAGCAAACATCTTAACATTATTATTCATACCCCATGAATAAGCGGAAAATTCGTTTAACAGACCGTAAATTCCCCTCCAGTCAGATGCAAGGGTTCCGACCCTGCTGTCCATGACATACTCATCAAAACGGGTAGACTGTACTCCCCTGCACCGTTTGGGTACACTCTTTACAATCTCCCTGGTCCTGAAAACATTCGTATAGGGTACAACTACATCCTTTCCCTTTCCTATGTAGAACCTTACCTTGGTGGCATTGTTCTGATCATAAATATCCGTATAAGTGGAATACATATGATCTTCCTCATGCACAACAGTATCCAGTCCCTCTATGACAGGTTCGCCCTGGGAAAGATACTTGTCCATCATCATATCTTCGATAGCATACCCGTGGGAAAAGCCGTATTTAACAAGCCTTGCACCGTCCTTATCATAGGTATTTAAAAGCTTAAGGACATTCTTCTTTGAAACCGCTGCATCTATTCCGGGAACATTAGCCGCCTGAACCGGACATTCCACGGCGCTTGTGGCAATAACTAAAGCCAGAAACAGACTTAAAAATCTTTTCATAATTACCCTACCCCTCGTTCTATACATTAAACCTGAACTGTATAACATCACCGTCGCAGACAACGTATTCTTTTCCTTCAAGTCCCGCGACGCCCTTATCCTTTGCCGCCGTTATGGAACCGCACTCCATCAGATCCTTGTATTTTACAACCTCAGCGCAGATAAATCCACGCTCAAAGTCAGTATGGATCTTTCCCGCCGCCTGAGGTGCCTTTGTTCCCTGCTTGATAGTCCATGCCCTGCACTCATCTTCTCCGGCAGTCAGATAGGAAATAAGACCTAATATCCTGTAGCTTGCCGCTATCAGCTTGTCAAGGCCGGATGATGTCAATCCAAGATCCTCCAAAAACTCCTTTGCCTCATCTGCCGACAGCTCGGAGATCTCTGATTCTATCTCTGCACAGATTACAAATACCTCACTGTCCTCGCCCTCTGCAAGCTTGCGTACTGCCTTTACATATTCATTGGATGCGCCGTCGTCCGCAAGGTCGTCCTCAGATACGTTTGCAGCGTAGATTACAGGCTTTCCGGTAAGCAGATTATAGGTAGAAAGCCATTTCTCCTCATCCTCGTCCGCTGCCTCAAACAGCTTCGCAGGACGTCCGTCCTCCATATGTGCCTTTAATCTGTCGATAAGAGCCACCTCTTTGGCAAGCTCCTTATCCATTCCTGCCTGTCTCTTTATCTTCTGATAACGCCTGTCGAGTATTTCCAGATCAGAAAACAAAAGCTCAAGGTTAATGGTCTCAATATCCCTTGCAGGATCAATGCTCCCATCCACATGAACCACATTGTCATCGTCAAAGCATCTTACCACATGGACGATCGCATCCACCTCACGGATGTTTGCCAAAAACTGGTTGCCGAGACCCTCACCCTTGGATGCCCCCTTTACCAGACCTGCAATATCCACAAAATCAATGGTTGCATGGGTGGTCTTCTTCGGGTGATACATCTCGGAAAGCTTATCCAGCCTCTCATCCGGTACCATCACTACCCCGACATTCGGATCAATGGTTGCAAAAGGATAGTTCGCTGCCAAAGCACCTGCCTTGGTAAGCGAGTTAAACAGCGTTGACTTCCCCACATTCGGCAAGCCGACGATTCCAAGCTTCATACTTCTCTATATCCTCCTTAAATGCCCTTGATACAGCGATATACATTGTACTTCAATGGAGTGTAAATTTCAATCCGTAATCGGCATTTTCCCCTTTACCAAAAAGCATCTGCTTTCTTTCTAAATGCAAATAAGGACTCACCCGTACTGGCGACCATTCTCATTCATTTTCTCACATAGAAGCTCAATCTCTACCCAGTCCTTATCACCATCCCCCTCAGCAAACAAACGGCATTACCATCGCCTACAATAGCTACCTTCCCCTCATTGTCTGCATTTTCTGTATATTCATCAAAAACAATATCTTTTGGCACATCAAATACATTTACCATGGTAGTCCCCACTTTCAACCGATACCATAAAAATACACAAATATAGGCATACTCACAGCAAGCTCTTCAGCTCCTCTATCTTGTCGGCCTTGTCCTTGGCCCGCATCAATGCCTCACCGATAAGGATAGCATCCGCTCCTGCCTCAGC
>CAJOFN010000022.1 GCA_905233905.1 uncultured Lachnospiraceae bacterium | reverse complement strand
GCGTGAAGATCAGCTTACCTTTGTAAAAAGCGCTGGCTGCGAAGTAGTGCAGGGGTATTATTTTGACCGTCCTCTTCCCAGAGAGGATTTTGAGGAAAGATTGAGTCTTATCAGCGACAAAAAATAGTTCTATAGTGTCATTTTGCATACTCTTTTGGGGTATGTTATAATAGCTCTCATGGATTACGGCAAAAAAAATCTATCATCAAACAGAGCCGAACTATCTGATAAAAAAGAACGCGCCAAGAAAAAGCTTTTGATCGCCGCATTCAAGACTATCATCATCGGGGCTCTGCTTATAACCATCTGCGGATGCACTGTAGTCGGTCTGTATGTGAACCGGCTTATTTCAGAGTGCCCGGATATCAAGGATGTCAATATATCTCCCCAGGGCTTTGCGACACAGGTATTGGATGCCTCCGGCAAGGAAATAGAAACCCTTGCCGCCTCCGGAGCCAACAGGGAATATGTCACCATTGACGAGATCCCCGAAAATCTTCAGAATGCCTTTGTAGCGATAGAGGACGCAAGATTTTACGTTCACAAGGGAATAGATATCAAGGGTATCATGCGCGCCGGTGTTATCGGCATCTTCAGCGGTGGGGATTTTTCACAGGGAGCCTCCACCATTACCCAGCAGCTTCTCAAAAACAATTACTTCACCAACTGGACCAACGAGACCAGGGAAGACCGTATCAACCGCAAGATCCAGGAGATCTATCTTGCCGTCAAGCTTGAGGAGATCACCCCCAAGGAAGAGATAATGGAAAACTATCTCAATACCATAAACCTTGGTCAGAACACCCTGGGTGTAGAAGCTGCCAGCGAGCGTTATTTCAATAAACGCTGCTCGGATCTTACCCTTTCGGAGTGTGCCGTAATTGCTGGCATTACCCAGAATCCGTCCAGGTATAACCCCATTTCCAATCCTGATGAAAATGCGAACAGGAGGCTCAAGGTCCTTCAGAACATGCTGGATCAGGGCTACATTTCCAAAAAGCAATACAAAAAGGCTGTCCGTGACGATGTATATGACAGGATACAGGTTGTAAACAACGAAGTATCCACGGGCTTTACTTCTTATTTCGTGGACGCTCTTACAGACTGTCTCAAAAAGGATCTTATGGAGCAGAAGGGGTACTCTGAAGCACAGGCATACCAGAAAATCTACAGCGGCGGTCTGGTTGTTCATTCCACCCAGAAGACAAAGCTTCAGAATATCGTTACCGAAGAGATCAACAACAGCGCCAATTATGAGACAGCACCCAAGTATTCCTTCTCATACCGTCTGACAGTTACCAAGGCAGACGGCAGCTTTGAAAATTACAGCGAGCAGACCATGCTCTCCTACTACCAGGCGAGCAATCCCTCTTATTCCATCAACTTCAATTCCGAAGAAGAGGCTGCCGCTGCCATAGAAAAATACAAGTCCGATATAATGGAAAAGGGCGACACCATCTCCGAAGCCGGAGAGTCCGTTGTATATACGGTTCAGCCCCAGACCGCAATGACCGTCATCGACCAGAAGACCGGCGCTGTTGTTGCGGTTGTAGGCGGCAGAGGCGACAAAACAGCCAGCAAGACCCTCAACCGCGCCACAGGCATAACCAGACAGCCGGGATCAACCTTCAAGATCATTGCTGCCTTTGCACCTGCTATAGATGCCGCCGGCATGACCCTTGCCAGTGTCCAGGACGACGCTCCCATGGCCTACGCCAACGGCACTCCCTTAAACAACTATGACAATTCCTACAGAGGCTTTACCAATATAAGGACCGCCATCACATATTCCATCAATATCGTAACGGTCAAAACCCTTACCGAGATAGGCACAGGTCTTGGTTATGAATATGCCCAGAATTTCGGCATCAGCACCCTGGCAAGCGGCGACAATACCCAGTCTCTTGCTCTCGGCGGACTTACCAACGGCGTTATCAATGTTGAGCTTGCAGGAGCATACGCGACCATAGCCAATAAGGGTGTCTACCACAAGCCCATCTTCTATACAACCGTAGAGGATCACGACGGAACCATTCTCCTTGACAATACGGAAAACAAAGGTTCAAGGGTTCTTAAGAAAACAACGGCCTGGCTTTTGACCGATGCCATGAAGGATGTTATGAACGAAGGTACCGGCAGGCCCGCGAATTTTTCGGGAATGGCTGTAGCAGGCAAATCCGGCACCACCACCAAGGACAGGGATACCGTATTCGCCGGCTTCACACCATATTATACCTGCGCTATCTGGGGAGGCTATGACGATAATACGCCCCAGTCCTCAACCTCATATTCCAAAGCTATATGGCGCGCTGTTATGAGCCGTATCCATGAGGGAAAGGAATATAAAGATTTTGACAAGGCGGACGGGATCGTTACAGCGGATGTCTGCAAGAAATCCGGCAAGCTCCCCATAGAAGGAGTATGCGAGAACGATCCTCGTGGAAGCATGGTCTATACGGAATATTTTGAGAGCGGAAGCGTTCCCACAGATTCCTGTGACCATCATACTACGCTTACCATATGCAGCGAATCACATATGCCTGTTTCAGAATACTGCCCGGAATCAACCCGTACCACGGGTGTGTTCATGACAGGCGGCGATCCCAACACCGCTGACGGAGAATATATGACAGATTATGCTCCGCCCGCTGATGCTTCGGAGGACGGCGATGATACTGGCGAAACCGGTACTGCTGCGCCTGTAAGCACAACTGAGACCTGTAATATACATACCGGTCCCGTTGAGGAAGAATTTGAGATGGAGGATAATAGTGACATCGTTGACAGCGACGGGCATCCTGTGCCCTCCGCTCCCCTTGACGACTTTATAACCGATGATGGCAGTGATGAGATGGGCGTGCCTTTGGATTAAAGCAGCGGATCGGCTTTAGACATTCCGATACGGTAATAGCCTTTGCCAAGACCCCTGAAATTGCCGCAGTCACGGATGAGTATATTTTTATCAAGATACGCTTTGTAAAGGTCTTCGCTGCTGCAGACAAGAATAAAGCATGTGTCAGAAGGGTAAACCTTACAGCCTTTGTCTGTAAAAATCTCCTTAAGCTTCCTTCGCTTTACACGTATCAGCTCCCTTGAAGCCATTATATAATCAGTGGAGATCATAACCTTTGCACAGGCCTCTCCCGCGAGCTGCGCCGGCAGGGACATATTCCATTCAGGCAGGAAACGCTTCAGACGGTTAATATCCGAGCTGTTTGCTATCGCATATCCGACTCTGACACCGGGAATTGAAAATAGCTTTGTGTAAGAGCTTACAATAAAAAGCCCTGCCTGCCGCTCTACATATTTTACGGTACATGGGATTGCTTCGGACAAATACAAAAAGCTTTCGTCGATCATAAGCGCTGTGCCCGCCGCAGCGCTTTTTTTTATGATTTTTTCCAATAGCTCCTCTTCAATACATCTGCCTGTGGGATTGTTGGGATTGGCAATGATAACAAGCTCAGTTTCATCATCTATGTAGCCAAGGAAATCCTCCGTGAGAGCAAAGTCCTCCTCTTCTTTTAGATAATATTCTCTGATATTAACATCATCAAGGAAATTTAAGGCATGACGGTAACCCAAAAAGCCCGGTTCCACAAGCAGCACATTTTTAGGTTTTAAGCTTTGCACTATGGCAAAGATAAGCTCTGAGGCTCCGTTTGCTCCGATTATGTTATCCGGAGAAATAATCACGCCAGAGACTTTGTTTTCCGCCTCTGCCACGCTTTTTCTGAAGGCGCTTTGGGTTATGTCAGGATACCTGTCAGCCTTCTCTACCGCCTCTGTTAGTGCTTTTCTGACAGTCTCCGGCACCGGATATGGATTCAAACTTACAGAAAGGTCATGGGTTATATTCTTATCGTATATCTCTCCGCCGTGCAGCATATTATCCCTCAAAGCACTCTTATTATGAATACCAACACTATCAGAAACGCCAGACACAGATATTCTGTAAGATACATAAGGTGGCAGGCACGCTTTATATCGTCTCTTTCAACAGGCCGCAGGTCATCACCGATGTATGGCTTTTTTACGATTTTACCAAAATATACCGCATCTCCTGCAAGCCTTACGCGAAGAGCTCCGGCGCATACACTTTCTGTCTGTGCGGCGTTGGGGCTTTTATGCTTGTTACGGTCACGCAGAAATATACGAAGTGCGTCCCTGCCAGAAAACTCCTTACCAAGAAAGGCTGCCGCTACCATAAACAGGGCACTTACCCTTGAAGGTATGAAATTTGCCGCATCGTCAAGCCGGGCTGCCGCCCTTCCAAAGTATTCATAACGGTCATTATGATAGCCGATCATGGAATCCATGGTGTTTATTGCCTTATAGACAAATCCGAGGACTGGTCCTCCCAAAAAAACATACAAAAGTGGCGCGATCACTCCGTCCGATGTGTTTTCAGCAACCGTTTCAACGGCAGCTTTTATTATACCCTTCTCATCAAGCCTTGCCGTATCCCTGCCAACGATCATGGAAAGCTTATCTATTGCATCTTCTATTGTACTGTTATTTAGTGCATAAAAAACCTTCATGCTTTCCACCCGAAGGCTTTTTGCCGCCAAGGTATAGCCGGTCAGTACTGCTTCTGCCGCCACTCCCAAGTATATATTTATTGAATATGCGCCAAAAAGAATAAGGACAGTAATAGCCGCAGTAAAAATGATTACAATAATGCATAGCAAAATTCCCCTGATCCTGTTGCCGGTATCGTCCTTATCCTTTAACAATCTGCTTTCAAGAAATGAAATAAAATTGCCAATAAGACGTATAGGGTGTGGCATGCCCACCGGATCACCTATGAGCTGATCTATGATAAAGCCGGATATGAAAGCGTAAAAATGATATATCATTCCAGCCTCATTTCACAGAAGGAAGCATACTTAAAACCGCAAGGATTACAGCTAATAATACCTCACCCATTACAACGAAATATCCTGCGCAGTCACCATTAACCCCTCCAAAGTGAAGCCGGGTCAGCCTTCCATACCACAGGCAAAATAATAGCATTGCGAAAAAACATACTATCGCAGCAATCGGTGAAAAAAACATCATATAAATAACGGCTATGATAACCTGTAAGCTCAAAAAACAAATATCTCCCCTGCCGGATTTTTCTGTTTCTATTTTAAGCATTTCGCTGTAATTAATTCCCGGAAGGATTATGGAGGTAATGCCGCAAAACGCCCTTACCAAAAAAAATACCGCTGTATATGAACCTGACAGTTTAAAATCCTCTGCCGCAAGGGCTTTATCTATAATAAGATAAATGGCCGCTATCCAGAGCATAAAACAGGAGGTAAAGGATATTATGGCAAAGCCTCCTACATGGGGATCCTTCATTATCTGTATTTTTTGTTCCCGTGACCTGTAGGAATGTATGGCATCGGATACATCCATAAAGCCGTCAGCATGAAAGCCTCCTGTTATGACAATGGGTACAAGTGAAAGTAAAATTGTCAAGACCATACATGGCAATGACAGATACACACCCGCCATAATAACAAGATATGACACAGCACCTATTATCACCCCCGCCAGAGGAAGGAATGAAATTACATGTCCCATATCCCCATCATCAAGTCTGACAAAGGGCATGGGTAATCTTGTATACAATGACAATGCCGCTATTATGCGTCTGATCATTTTCATATGCCCGCATCCCCTGTATTGATATTGATCACCCGGTCAGCCTCCACGCTTAAGCTGTCATTAACCGCTTTTATTATATTGACATACCTGATGGTATCTTCATCATATCCCTCGTCCTCCAATGGAAAACGATTGGAAACTATAACGGTATTTAAAGTGCTTTTGGATAATTGCAGTACGGAAGTCACTATGCTCTCAGAAAGTACAGGGACCTGGCTTTTAATATTTTCCGGTTCGTGCATCTCGTTTGCGATCAGATTGGACATACATTCTAAAAGTACAGTGCCCCCGGATATATCCGGTATATGCTTTACTAATTCATGTACCCTTGTGGGACATTCTACCGTGACAAATCCCTTTCCCCTGCGGCGTGCTCTGTGCCTTTTGACACGCTTCATGCCCTCGCTGCCGAAGGGTATCATTGTGGCAATATAGAATAAGCTTCCACCATCTGCAAGCTGCACGGCAAGCCTTTCAGCCTCTTCGGACTTACCGCTGTCCGGAGTTCCGATAATAAGCGCAAGCATTACAAAAACCTCTTATATTTTTCAATACCATAGTCATCAAAGACTGAACCGTTCTTATAATAATCCATTACCATATCAAGGATCGGAAAAAGCATTATGGCTCCGCTGCCCTCACCTAAAGCCATATTACCGTTAATATACGGCTTTAAGCCAAGTGAAGAAAGAGCGTATGACATAAGCCTTCCCCTGCCGGCGTGTGAGGGTATCATGTAGTTTTTTGCTCCGGGGATAAGAGCTTCTGCCACTACGGCTGCGGCAGCGCTAATAACCCCATCAACGACAATGGGAACATGATGTATTGCTCCGCCAATATACAGACCCGCAAGCCCGGCAATATCAAGTCCCCCAACAGACCTTAAAATATCAAAAGCGCTTTGACCTCCGTATTTATTAACAGTAATTTTTATGACCTGCTTTTTTTTGAGCAGACCCACGTCATCAAGTCCGGCTCCCCTTCCGGTAACCTCATCTATATCAAGCCCAAGGAGTGAACAAAGAATGGCAGTAGATGTCGTGGTGTTGCCGATTCCCATTTCCCCTGTGGCTATAATGGAATACCCGATACCGGCCAGCTCCTTTACGATATCCATTCCTTTTTCTATGGCAGAAAACGCCTCCTTCTCTGTCATTGCAGGCTCATGCAGGAAATTCCGTGTGCCCCTGCAAAGCTTCATATTGCGCACACCCGGTATCTCTTCGTCACAGCTTATCCCTATATCCACCGGAACCGGTGTCACTCCCGCAAAGGCGCACAGACGGTTTGCGGTGCTTTTCCCGCTTCCTAAAGCCTTCGCCACCGCCAGCGTTATACTCTTATCACTCTGTGTAACACCCTCCTCTACAATACCATTATCTGCGCAAAAGATCACTGCTGCCCGCTTCGTAATATCCGGATATTCATCACCCAGAATCGCGGAAATTCTACATATCAGTTCCTCAAAATCACCCAGTCCGTCAAGGGGTTTTGATATTGCGTCCCAGTTCTGCTTTGCCTTTTTGTAAACAGTATTATCCGGTTTTTCTATTTTTATTTCAAACATTCTAAAAATCTCTTGATAAATCCGGTACAGGACGGATAGTACAGATGGGCAAAGCCGGCAAAAACATTGTTCTTCATCCTGTACCCCTTCCAGCTTCTGCTGCCTGTAGGCTTTGTTATCCGGCACAGCTTTCCGTTATCTGTGGTGTCGTAATAATGAAATTCATGTCCTCTTATATTTTCACCAGCCAAAAGAAATGGAGTGTCGTTTACCGCGCAAAGACTTACATACCCAAAGCGGGAAAGCTTGTCTGTCATATGCGAGCTTCCCTCAAAAACCCCTGCCATGGGATAGTTGTTTCCGTCCGGATCGGCCATGCCTTCAAGCAGATATAAAAATCCGCCACATTCCGCAAGCATCGGCATCCCGGAAACTGCGGCTTTTCTGATGCTTTCCCGCATTGACACGTTCCCTGAAAGCTCCTTTGCGAAAAGCTCAGGATATCCGCCGCCTATTATCAGACCTGATACCTCTGGTATTTCTTCATCATGAAGCGGAGAAAAGAAAACAAGCTCTGCTCCCATTTCCTCAAGAAGCTCCAGATTATCCTCATAGTAAAAGCAAAAGGCTTCGTCCCTTGCTATGCCGACTCTGACCCTTGCCGCATTGCCTGAAGCTTCCTCTGCTGCTACAAGCTCTCCCACGCCTTTGGCTATCTCAAGCAGCCTGTTTACGTCAAGGCTTTTCTTTAGCTCTTCGGCAACCCGGTCTATCATTTCCAATAATCCGGGGATCTCCGCCGGCATGACAAGACCAAGATGTCTGGAGGCTATATTGAAATCCTTTAAAACGGGAAGGCTTCCTATTACCGGTATACCGATTTCCTCTAAAATCAGATCCGATATCTTATCTGAAACAGCAGGAGATATTTTATTTAATATTATACCCTTGATCCTGTTTTGGGCACCGTATTCCGCAAACCCCTTTACCATTGGCAGGATTGAATGGCTCATACCCCTGCAGTCTATGACAAGTATTGCAGGCGTATCGGTAATGCGGCTGATATCATAGGAGGATCCTGCAAGAGAATCCGGTGACATCCCGTCATAAAAGCCCATAACACCTTCCAACACTCCTATATCCCTGCCCCTTAAGCCCTTGAAAAGTGATCGTTTTACCCCATCCTCCCCTGCAAGAAACAGATCTATATTCCTTGAAGGGATACCCAGCACCTGCTTATGAAACATCGGATCAATATAATCCGGTCCGCATTTAAACGCGGCGGGCCTAAAGCCCATAGTCTGCAATATCCTTAAAAGGGCGCAGGTTATAAGGGTCTTACCGCTGCTGCTTGAAGGAGCGCAGACAAGAAGCCTTGGGGCATTAAGCTTATTTGCCATAATCTTCCACTCTTTCCAGTGAAACAATATAAACAGGGCTTAGGGTCTTTGGCATATGATATTTTCCGGTCTTTTTATATCTGCTCACCCACACCTGAATAATATCACATTCCATTTCCCCTGACTCATCCACAAGGTCAATAAGCTCTGAAAATGTCTCCGCAGTGACGCAGTTTACCACGATTCTTGTATTATTATTTTTCTCAAGTATCAGCCGTATTATTTCCTTAAGCCTGCCGCCGCTGCCTCCAACAAAGGCATGGGTCGGAGCCGGAAGCTTATATAAAATCTCCGGAGCGGTTCCCTCTGTTATTTCCATATTGTCGGCATTATGCTTTACTTTATTCTGCCGAAGAAGAGAAGCTGCCTCCTGATCCTGCTCAATGGAATATACCTTTATATCAGGATGCAAAAGCGCCGCCTCAACAGAGATCGAACCCGTCCCTGCGCCAATATCATACAGTACAGCCTCTCCTGTAAGGGCAAGCTTTCTGATGGAAAGGGTTCTGATCTCCTCCTTTGTCATTGGTGTTTTGCCGCGTATAAAATCATCATCACTTATCCCGGAATATATGGTATATTTTAGCGCTTTAGGATTATAGCTGTAAATAATGCATCTTCCGGTCAGGACGGCAAGCCGATCACCTTCGGCTTTAAAGTCTATAAGCAGCTCTTCTTTTGTTCCAAGCTCATATCCAACCATCAGCTTTGAGGAAATATCAGAAAGCTTTGTACATATGTCAAAAGCATCCTTTGTATTTGAAGGTAATATGATAAGCTCAGGTGTCCTTAAGGCGTATCCCAAAGCATTTGCGTACCTGCCATGAGCGCTGATCAGCTTTGCAGATTCCAGACTGATCCCCAGCCTTTCGGCAAAAACAACAGCCGAGGATATTCCTGATATTTTTTTGACCTCAAAGCCTTTTTCTTTAAAAAAGACCGAAACGGTTTTTGCTCCGCTGCAAAGACTGATATCACCGGAAAACAAGGCAAGGGGGTTCTGGTATCCGGGATGCTTTTGCAGATATGTGTATATTTCCTCACCACGGAATTTTGGAATAAGAGGAATATTTCCCCTTTTGATCCTGTTTATTACGGACTGCGCTCCGAATATAATATCAGCTTTTTCTAATGCTTCTGTAAATTCTCCGGTATAATACCTTTCATCTCCGGGTCCCATTCCCGCAAGGGTAATTTTTTTACATGAGGGCTTTTCCACACCCAGCAGGCTCAATACCTCACCATAAGAAAGCCCCTCTTCCTTACTGTCACTGTTTCTTAATACTATTGCCTTGATGTTACATTCCCTTGCAGCCTCTAATTTTTCAAAAAAACCGCCATTCCTCCCGCTTTCTTTGGAAATAATACATCCGGCACCGGTTTCCTTTATAAGCGCTATGTTCATCTGCTTTGAAAAGGGTCCCTGCATTGCAATGATCTGTTTGCCTTTTAAGCCCAAGGCTCTGCATTTTCTGATGCTCTCCTCATCGGGAAGTACCCTCACAAAAAGTCTGGGAATTATATCCTCAACGGCTTCAATTATCCTCTCCAGCTCCTTGCTTCCGGTAAGGGCCAGCAGCCTGCCTTTGGTGCTGTTTAATTCGGCAATAATCTCTTCCCAGGTATCAGCATAAAATACCCGGTCATTTCCGGGCGTGTCATTTCCCGTATTTCGCACAAGCCGGATATATTCCACCCCCGCGGCATCACAGGCTTTTCGTATCTGTTCAGACGCTTCCCGCGCAAAGGGATGGGTCGCGTCAACGACATGCAAAAAGCCCTCTTCCGTGATAATGCGCCGGATTTCTTCTGAGGTTTTGCGGCCTACAAAAAGCTCCTTTTCGCCGGTGTCCTCTAAAACCTCTTTTCCATATTCGGTAGCGACGCTGACCTTGTGTGCAATTTTCGCCCTGGTCAGCTCCTCTGAAAGCATTCTCCCTTCAGTTGTCCCCCCAAAAATAAGAACCTTATCTTTCACTCTCGTAACCTCTGGGCGTTACCATGAAATCTCTCATTTTTCTTGTAGCGGAATTACCTATGAAAACTGTGGCAAACATACCCGTATCCGCATCCTTTAATTCGGATAATGTCATAATTTCTTTTGTTTCATTTTCCCTGCCTATGTTTTTGGCAACTGCGCATATCCGTTCTGGCGGAATGACTTCCTCCAATACTTCACAGGCATGCTTTAAATGCTCCGGCCTGCTTTTGCTTGAAGGATTATATAATACTATGACCATATCAGCCATGGCTGCGGCTCTAAGTCTCTTTTCGATCAAATCCATCGGAGTAAGTCTGTCGCTTAAGCTTATTACGGAAAAATCATGCACCAGCGGAGCTCCTAAAATAGCGGCGCCGCTGGTTGCGGCAGTCACCCCCGGAATTACCTCTGTCTCAACCTCAGGAAAGCCTTCTGCATAGCTAATAGCAAGCCCCGCCAGGCCATACACCCCGGCATCACCGCTGCAGATAAGAGCAGTCCTTGTTCCGGCATCCGCCTTTTTAAGCGCTATTTTTACCCTTTCCTCTTCCCCTCTCATGGGCGTGCTTATAAATTCTTTATCTGCAAAATAAGGTCTTATCAGATCACAGTAAAGATCATAGCCGACTATGCAGTCACATTCTGACAAAACCTGCTTTGCTCTTGATGTCAAATCAGCCGGATCACCCGGTCCGATGCCAACAACCCATAGTTTTTTGTTCATGCTTCAGCCTCCAGACCCAAAGCTACAGACATGCCGCTTTTGGTGGTTTTTTCCTGTATTATCTTCCTGCAGCCAAATGCCGCAACTGCACGCTGGCACACATTATCGGCGCCTGTAACAGCAAGTGTAAATTCAGAGCTTTCAAATTCACCGGACTGTGACATAAGAGTTTCCGGGGAATATGTAATAAAGGGAATATTAAGCAATTCTGAAAGCTGCACAAGACCCGGTTCGTCCTTTTTCAGATCCACGGATACAAGCGCTTTTACTGCCCTTATATTGTAACCATGTAGGTCAAGACATTCCTTCAAAAACCCAAGAAGCTCATCCCTGCCTTTTCCCTTTTTACATCCCATTCCAGCAACTACACACCTCGGTATAAGATAAAGCCCATCATCCTCGTGCTTTCTTGGCGAAACAGTAAAAGTTACATCCTCTCCCCTTAAGAGCCTTGCGGAAAAGTCCTTTGCGAGCTTCATATCATTTATGGCAAGATCATTTTCCTTCGCAAAAAGATCAACGGCAAATTCTCCCCTTATATCCGTAGCCGTAGTTATAATGGCATTTGCACCAATACTATCCGCAAGCTCTGCAGCTGCCTTATTTGCTCCTCCCATATGCCCTGACAATATGGGAATAACAAAATGTCCCGCTTCATCTATCACTATAACCGCCGGGTCTGTTGTTTTGTCTGAAATAAAGGGGGCGATGGCTCTTACAGCTATTCCGGCAGCCCCGATATATATAAGGATATTGCCTTTTTTGAAATGCCTGCCAGTCCATTCCTTAAGGCTTGCAACAGAGGCCGTCTCTTCGGTTTCCTTTAAGGCTTTTAAGACCCTCTTTAAAGTGCCAAGCCCTGCCTCTGTAAAGCTTATAAGCTTATAATCGCCTGTCTGTGCCGCATCCATACAGCTTCCCCTTTAATCTTTTTATTACTTTTGGATAATTAGCTCTGTCATGAACAAAGCTGCAATTACGGCAATTTTTCGCGCCCTTTTCTGTCATTGTATAATCCCCTCCGCAATCCGGCATATCATACAAAGGGCAATAGCAGAACAGACAACTGAAGCTTTCTTCGTTAAGCTCATGACACGGGTAATATTCACATTCTTTATTGAGAAAAAATGTGGAATGTTTTGGTCCGGCCTTTGGAATTTCCTCTTTCTGACCTGCTGCTTCAAACTGCCTTTTTACCCTGTCATACATTCCGCCGGAAAGCTCATACAGACCGGCTATTGTCCCCTCGTCCAAAACCTGCCGGGGCGTTTTTACTGTCACTTCTCCGTCATTTCTCACAAGCAAAAGCCTGTCTGATATTTCAAGCGCAAGCTCCAATTCATGAAGGGACATTATAACAGTCACACCTTTTCGGGAAAGACGTTTTATTACATCCATAAGCTCCAGCCGGTAACGGATATCAAGATAGGATGTGGGCTCATCCATGACAAGAAAATCCGGCTCCTGACATATCGCTCTGGCGATCAGGGTTCTTTGCTTTTGACCGTCGCTTAAATTCTCAAAAAATGTATCTGAAATCGCGGTTAGCTGCATCAGCTCACACGCGTCTGCCGCAGCCCTGCGGTCAATGTCAGAAAACCTTCCAAGGCCTTTACTGTATGGCAGACGGCCTGATAAGACTACCTCCATAGCCGTCATCAGCTCCGGCTTTACACGCTGGGTATTGACTATGGATAATTCCTTTGAAAGCTCCTTTGGAGAGATTCTTGAAACATCCTTTTTATTTATAAAAACCGTCCCGCCAATGGGTTCAAGCTCTCCTTCGATTGTCTTTAACAGGGTTGACTTGCCTCCGCCGTTTGGGCCGATAAGTGATATTATCTCTCCGGGTTTTATTGTTATATTTATGTCATGCAGTATTATTTTTCTGTCATAGCCTGCGCTTAAATTTTCAATTTTCACTGCTCTTATGTCTCCTGATCAGCATAAAGATAACTATCGGCGCTCCAAAGAGAGAGGTCACGGCAGATATATTAAGCTCCACCGGGGCAAACAGCATCCTTGCCATAAGGTCACTTATAAGGCAGAACACTGCTCCCGCCATAAATGACGCGGGAATGAGTATAACCGGCTTCGACGACTGCAAGGCTTCCCTCATCAGAAAGGGAACCGCTATTCCCACAAATGAAACCGGTCCTGCAAAAGCGGTAACACATGCCGAAAGTATGCTTGACAAGAGAATTATCAATATCCTGCATGATCTGATATTCACTCCAACGCTTCTTGCGTATGCTTCTCCCAACCTCAGGGCATCAAGACTTTTTACAAGAAAAAAACAAAGGAGCATGGCGCCGGTTACTATAATTATGCTGCATACCGCGCCTGCCATATCCGCTCCCGAAAAGCTTCCCTGTGACCAGCCGTGAAGATTTACAAGCTCACTGTCATCCGCAAAAGCTATCATGAAATCCGTAATGGCATTGCATATATAACCGATCATAATGCCCGCCGCAAGAAGGGCTGCCATATTCCTGACCCTTTTGGAGATAAGTATTATAAAACCGGTGGACATCAGAGCACCGGCAAATGCCGCAAGCACCATGATAAAATTGTTCGTATAACCCTTCCTTCCGGCTGCATATATCAAAAAGAGCGCAACCGTCATCTTGGCGCCGGAAGAAATTCCAAGGATATAAGGCCCTGCTATGGGATTTAAAAAATAGGTCTGAAGCAAAAAGCCTGATACTGCAAGAGCTCCTCCCAGCACAAGCGCCATTATAGTTCGTGGAAGGCGTATATTTAAGATGATATTTGCAGTTTTATGATCTAATGCCGTATTAAAATCTATCCTTACATTGCCTACACAGATATTTACAGAAAATGCTGCTGCCATCAGCACGAGCAGAAGGGCAAATACAACTATAGTCCTGTAGTTATTCTTTGCTGGCATTATTATCCGTTCCTTTTCTGTAGCCGGTGGTAAACTCAGGAGAATATAATTTTGACCGGTCATAGCCGGACTGCAAAACAGCTTCTCCTACTATGATCAATGCGGTTTTTTGGATATTATTCTCTGCCGCTGTCTCATGCAGGGTCTTTAGGGTACATATGAAGCTTTGTTCATCCTCCCAGGTGGCGTGGTATAATAAAGCGCATGGAGTATCCGGGGACAATCCGGCTCTTATAAGACGTTCTGACAAAGAGCGGGTATCATGCGCGGACAGGAAAAAGACCATGGTTGCTTTATGCCTGGCCAGCTCTTCAATCGACTCCCCTGCCGGCACAGGCGTCCTTCCCTCCATCCGTGTGATTATGACAGTCTGACTAACTCCCGGAAGTGTGTATTCCATGTTAAGGGCTGCCGCCGCTCCGCAAAAGGAGCTGACTCCGGGCACAACATCATAACGTATCCCGGCTCGGGACAGCAGATCCATCTGTTCCCTTATTGCCCCGTAGACAGAAGGATCTCCGGTGTGGAGTCGTACAGTAGTCCTGCCTTCCTTTTCGGCGGAGCTTATGATACCTATCACCTCGTCAAGTGTAAGCCTGCTGCTGTCATGGAGCTCACAGGTCTTTGCGGCATAATTTAAAATATCTGGATTGACAAGAGATCCCGCGTATATTATCACGTCAGCCTGTTCTATAAGCTGCTTTCCCCTAAGGGTTATCAGGTCCTCCGCTCCGGGCCCTGCTCCCACAAAATGAACCATATCAGAATCTCCATGTATGATCTGTAGCTGCAAGCTCGCTGTTGTTGTTTGAAAATATCAGGACTTCTACCTGCATTTTACCATCTGTCCAGCTTTGCATATTTTCTTTTATCCGATCTGCTATATTATTAAACACTCGCTTTCCGTAACCGGCTTCCTTTATAATCTGTACAGCTTCATCTGTCATTACACATTCCAAAAGCTCTGGTCTTAATTCTTCGCAGAATTCCGAGAGAATTTCCATTCTGTGATCCCCATACCTTGAGTGGGTATTCTTAATTCCGCCCGCAACCTTGATAAGCTTTCCTATGTGGCCCACAAAGAGCATTTTGCCAAAGCCTTCCTCAATGGCAAGCCTTAGGGTATCGTAAACAGAATTGGAGCATAAAACCACATCATCCTCATCGATATTATATTTATCACGTAAAAAAGTCAGCCCGTAATTGCCGGGAGCAACGATCAGCTCATCCCTGCCCTCTGCCTTTTTAACTCTAAGCTGCACCTTGATCGTATCTATGATCGCCTCATCACTCATCGGTTCTACAATGCCTGTAGTTCCAAGAATTGATATTCCTCCCTCTATTCCAAGCCTGGGATTAAAGGTCTTTTTGGCAATGGCCTCGCCCTCCGGAACACTTATTACAACCTCTGCGCCTTTATCGGTGATCCCATAATTCTGTAAGATCAGAGAAAGATTTTCCCGGATCATTTTCCTGGGGACGGAATTGATGGCAGCCTCTCCAACAGGCTGGTCAAGTCCTTTTTTGGTGATCCTGCCCACACCCTTGCCGCCCTTGATGACTATGCCCGGATTGTCTGTGAGGCTTACACCGGCAACTATCTTCGCGCCGTCAGTCACATCAGGGTCATCTCCGGCATCCTTTATCACGGCACAGGAAACCGTATTACCTTCCCTGTCGCAGTCAATATCTATGATCTGTGCATCATAGGGTATGCCCTTTGGCGTCATGATCCTTACATTGTGGATTTCTTTTTTTTGGATAAGCATTTCAAGGGCAGCACTTGCCGCCGCGGCGGCACAGCTTCCGGTAGTAAATCCGCTCCTTAATTCTTTATCACTGTTCATCACGCCAGCTTTCAGTAAGGCATATTATAAAGAATGGAATTTACAATGGCTGCCGCCACCGTACTGCCGCCCTTACGTCCCTTGTTTACAATGAAGGGGACATCACATTCCATCAGAAGCTCCTTTGATTCTATAACATTTACGAAACCTACCGGAACTCCTATTATAAGCTCCGGATGAATGACATCATTTTCCATAAGCTCTATTAGTCTGATAAGTGCTGTTGGCGCGTTTCCGATGGCAAATATAAGAGGGATCTGCAGCTCTGCTGCCTTTTCCATACTGATCGCGGCCCTTGTAACTCCTCTTTGCCTCGCCCTTATTTCCACGTCACGATCCGCCATGAAGCAATGTATCCTTCCGCCGTATTTCTCGTATGACTTTTTATTGATCCCGGCAAGGGTCATATTTGTATCAGTTACAATATGAGCCCCACGGCGTATGGCACCCTGGGCTCTTTCTATTACTCTGTCAGAAAAGCTAAGGGTATCGGCATAATCAAAATCCGCTGTTGTGTGTATAACCCTTAAGATGGTAGGCATGACCTCGGGAGAATACCGCCTGCCACGGCTTTCCAATTCTTCCCAAATTATATTAAAGCTTTCCCTTTCTATGTCTGAGGGAGAAACATGTCTGATCCTCATGGCTCACACTCCTATAGCCTGATAAATAAGCTTCCAGTCAAGCGCCTGCCGAAGCACATCCGCAAGCCTGTTAAGCTCTCTTTCCCGTTGTCTGGCGGGAGGTTCGATTATAAATTCATTATCTGATCCAATAAGCCGCCCGGTGAAATCCACATTATCAAAAATGCCATGCAGATAGGTTCCAAGCACATTTCCTTCCGTAATGACAGGGAAGCTGTCCCGGTCAGAAATGCTATTTCCCATATGTATCTCATAGCCGCTGAGATGTATCCCTGAGAGCCCGGAAAAAAAACCGTTTAAGCTGCCGATCACTCCATTGGTCTGCCTTAAGGTTTTGTCGTTGTTAGCTTCAAAAAAAGTATCCAGCGGCAGAAATCCCAAAGCGCTGTATTTTTCTTTCGCTTCATCTGTTATGCTTCTTCCCAGCATCTGAAGACCGCCGCATATTCCTATTATGGGAATATCAGATCCCAAAAAACCTTTAAGCTTTTCCGCAATGCCGTTATCCTTCATCCATTTTAGATCGTGGAGGGTATTTTTCGTGCCGGGAAGGATTATCATATCACTATCTTTAAGCTCTTTTGGGGTAGCTATGTATGAAAGCTCAACGCCTGAAATATTCTCAAATATGGAAAAATCCGTATAGTTACTGATATAGGGAAAACGGATCACGGCTACTTTAAACCTGTCGCCCTTTGTTCTTATATCAGGGTGCCTGTTCAGACGCTCCGAAACACTGTCCTCCTCATCCAGAGCCATCGGAATATAAGGCACTATCCCTGCAAAGGGTATGCTGCTGTAGGACTTGAACATGGAAAGGCCTGGCATCAATAATGACGCGTCTCCCCTGAATTTGTTGATAACAAGTCCCGCTACCCTTGCCCGCTCACTTTCGGACATCAGCTCAAGTGTCCCAAGAAGCTGGGCAAAAACTCCTCCGGGATCTATATTCCCCACAAGCAGGACCGGAGCGTCAACTGCCTCGGCAAGTCCCATATTTACTATATCATTTTCCCTTAAATTGATCTCAACGGGACTGCCGGCGCCTTCGATAACTATAATATCATAATCCGGGGACAGCCTTTCATATGCCGAAAGCACCTCGGGCATGAGCCTTTGCTTTTGCTGATAATATTCACTGGCTTTCATATCGCCTATGGGTAATCCGTTTAAAATGACCTGTGAGCCGGTATCCCCTGTAGGCTTTAACAGGATGGGATTCATATCAGATGAAGGTGCAATTCCGGCCGCCTCCGCCTGAAGAGCCTGTGCCCTGCCTATTTCCCTGCCGTCCTTTGTGACATAAGAGTTAAGAGCCATGTTCTGGGATTTGAATGGGGCGACACTGTAGCCGTCCTGGTGGAGTACCCGTAAAATCCCCGCGGTCAATATGCTTTTTCCTGCTCCTGACATTGTGCCTTGAAGCATGAGATTTTTTGCCAACTGACTACTCCTCGTGCTTTAACCGATGGAAAAACTCTGTTTCCTCTTCCCCTTCAGAGATCACCCTGTATAAATTATCTATTATCGTTCCTGTCCTGTCTGCGTACTGGTAAAGAGACCTGTCCGTATACCAGATATTTTCATTTTTTAAGGCTTTAAAATCTGAAAATATCGCGTCAGTATCAAGAAGAGCCTCTATTGAATCAGGCGCGTTTTCTATGGCTCCGTTGTATATCAGGATATCTGCCTCTGCAGCATAATCGTAGAATGCTTCCATGCTGACAGTGATCTGCGATCTTAAATCACCGTCGCCGTCTCCATACTCGGGAGCCAGATATTTACCCCCGCCCTGTTCTATCATTTTCGCAAAATAATCATTCTTTGGGCGGGTGACTATCTGGTGGTTTGAGTTAATGGAAAAAACCGCAACCCTCCTGCCTGATGCTCTATCGCTTTGCAGTGATCCTAGCAGCCTTTTCTGCTCTTCAAACGCCCCTGCTGCCTCTGCTTCCTTATCACAGATCACCCCATAAACCTTAACCCATTCACATCTGCCTAAGGGTTCCTGTTCGTAGCTTGATCTGTCTATCAAAGTCGGTATTTCAAGCCTTTTAAGCTTATCCAAAACCTTGGGTGTATGAAGGATCATGGTACTTTCTATGGCAAGCCCGACATCCTCCATAACCATTTTCTCATAGTCGGGAGCGCTGTATTTGCCGCCATAAATTATATCTTGGGCTTCCATTGCCTTACGCGCCGCATCAATGTACCAGCTATCCGCCTTCAGCCCTGAAAGCCTGATCCGGTCAGCCGCGCCTATTGCGTCAAAATGACACATTGCTCCTGAAGCGGCAAGATATATATTTTCCGGGGGTCTATGGATTATTATATGATCCTTACCCTCATAGTCTGATATTTCTTCCCCTGCCGGAAGGAGGAGATAATTCCTGCCGTCATCTACGCTTATAACTATTATACCCTTGCTGTAGCGGTGAATTGCAAAGCATCTGGCATAGTCATTCGTGTCAGTGGAAATATACTCTGCTCCGGAAAGCTTTGGGGGCGAAAGCTCATAGCCGCTCTGCGCCTTTGCATCGTCTGCGGGCTCTTTGTCTGTATCGTTTTCACTTAAGGATACGCGGAGGGTATAATCAATCAGGTGGGGCGTGCTCATTGCCGTTGTATCCGCCTGAACCTGCATATCCTCATCAAGCTCAACGGGTATTTCAAATTCGGAGTTGCCCTCTTTATTAACGGGATAATAGGTTTCGCCGCCAACTATCATATAGTCGTAATTCGGACTGCTCCATATGATTCTGGCCCAGGCTTTGCCATCCCTTGTGCTTATTTTGCAAGGGCTCTCAATGGACGCCTTGCCGCTTCCGCCAGTAAGTGTAACCGACGCGTATTCGCTGTCAGAAGCTCCCCCGCATCCAACAGAGGATAATAAAAAAGCAAAAATGAACAGAAGGAATCTGAAAAGCTTTTTATTCAATTACCGCTCCCGTATGGTCTATGTATAACTGCTGGATATCAGGTATCCTCCCAAGCCCTGATATCTGACACTCAACGGTTTCAAAGGAGCCGTCTTTTTCAAAGCAGCTCTTCCAGCTGTCATCATCATCTCCTGCCATGTCATTGTTTGCATGGTCTCCCGCAACGACCATCAGCGGCCTTAAGATTACCTTTGTATAACCGGCATTTCTGACGTCCCCGATCACCGCGTCAAGCTCCGTCTCCTCAGGCTCACCTTCTACAGTCCCTATGAACACATTGTCATAGGAAAGCTCTCCCATCTGGGTCTTCATCTGGCTGTAGGATACCTTTGCGGTGTGGGATGTACCGTGACCAATGAATACAAAGGCAGTGCCGTCCTCCTTTGCTTCTTCAAGACTGTTATATCCGGCCTCCCTGACAGCTTCCGCGGTAACAGCCTCGGCGACAGCCCTCTTGTCCTCGTTTATCTTGCCGGCATCAGATCCCACCTCTCCAAGCAGGGGCTCCGCAACGACTATCCTGTCAAATTTGTCATTATAGGAATTTAGCGTATCAGTAAGCTCGTCATATTCCGCCCCATGCATCAGATGGGTAGGCTGTACCACAAGCTCCCTGACACCGTTATCCACGGCACGATCCAGAGCCTGTTCCACGTTATCGATCTTTTCACTATCCCTTGACTGAATGTGATTGATGATGGTCTGGGCTGTAAAGGCTCGCCTTACGGACCAGTCGGGGTATGCCGCAATAAGCGCCTTTTCTATGCCGCCTATATCCATGGCCCTGCTGCCATTAAAGGAAGTACCGAAGCTTACAACTAAAAGCTCCTTTTCTCCGATATCATCTCCATTTAAAGGATCATCTGCCGATGCATCTCCCGTATCTCTTCCGAAAAAGTCAGGATCAGCGTTTTCCCCTTCTACGAGTTCTTTCTGGGCATCCGTAAGGGCATCCCATTTCTCCTTTGCCTCTGCGCAAAGCT
The DNA here is from genome assembly GCA_905233905.1 of uncultured Lachnospiraceae bacterium. Lineage (GTDB taxonomy): Bacteria > Bacillota > Clostridia > Lachnospirales > Lachnospiraceae > RGIG4930. Next base: position 2,234 of record CAJOFN010000022.1, on the reverse strand, counting down.
CATCCGTGTTCTCATCACGGGTCTGTACATAAATGGAATCTATAAGGTCCGCAACCTCCTTTGCCGCTGTCATATCCTTATCCTCTCCGCTGCCGCTCTCTTCATCCGCCGGTTTGACATCTGAAACAACTACCTCATGGTCATACCATTTGCCCTTTGAGCCTATAAGCGCAAGCGGAAAAGGCTCATCAATCGCAGGCACAGGTACATCAAATCCGTATACCTCCTCTGTAGTTCCGTCATCATAAGTAACCGTATCTGTGGTCGGCTCTAAAAGTACAGCGCCGTCCTGCTGGGCTTCCTCGGCGGAGCCGGGGAAAAGATTGGTTATATTTTTGGAGACAAGGGAAATATGTATTGTCATATCGCCGTCCCTGACAGTAAGAGTCCCCTTTTCATCATTTGCCTCATTCACATGAAACATGCTGCTGTCAGTGGAAAAGGTGGCGGTATACTCCCCATCCTTCAGCTTGGATTCGCTTTCTTCACCCTGAGTTTCTTCCTGCGCCGTCTGGTCGTCCTGCTTTTGGCCTGCGCTCTGATCGGCACAGCCCGCCGCAGTTACCACCAATAATGCTGCTATGGCGGCAGCAATAACTCTGTTTTTCATAAAAAAATGCCTCCAATCTTTAAAAATTTGTGTACGAATTTAACCTTGGGTATGTTAGTATATGTGGGTTGATCGAAACCAGCCCATGCATCATAATAACACAACCCCCTTTATTTTCATACATCAGGAGTAAAATTCATGCTATTGTTTTTTGATATTGACGGAACCCTGTGGAACTACAAAAACGAGATAAGACCGAAGACAATAGAAGCAATACGCACAGCCAGAAAAAACGGTCACAAATGCTTTATCAATACCGGCAGATCCCGTGCCTTTGTAACAGATAAGAACCTCCTGGCCATAGGCTTTGACGGGATTGTGAGCGGATGCGGTACAATGGTGGAATACAATGATAAGACCATATTCCTTCGTCTTATTAACAGCGAGGATGGTATACGCACTGTCGAAACCGTAAAAAAATATCATTTCAAGCCAATCCTTGAAGGTCCTAAGTACATGTATATGGACCGTCCTGATTTCAACGGCGATATGTTTGGCGAGAAGGTGATGGAGGATATGGGGGATATGCTTTTGAGCATACAGGATCACTGGGGCAAATGGGAATTCCAAAAGCTTTCCTGCGCAATGCACATGCCCCGGGAAGAAAAGCAGGAGTGCTTTGATGCCATATCAGACCTGTATCATTTTATAATTCATTCTGATGAAGTAGTGGAAATGGTACCCAATGGACACGACAAGGGCTCCGGCATCAAAAAAGTCTGCGAACTGTTAGGAGAGGATATAAGCAATACCTTTGCCTTTGGAGACAGCATAAACGATAAGGAAATGCTTCTTGCGGCAGGTGTCGGCATCGGCATGGGCGACACCTACCACGACCTAAACTCTTTTACTGATTATATTACTTCCCCGCTGGAAGAAGATGGCATTTATAACGCCATGAAGCATTTTGAGCTTATCTGACACGCTTGAAGCTGGTATCCTTGCGTTCTTTGCGCTTCTTCAAAAAACGCATCTCCCCGGCATCCTTGGCAGTGTAGGGCATATCTCCTACTTCTTCTACATAGTAGCCCTTCATCTTGGCGCCGTCAGTCCTTGCGCACTTGGGACATATCCGCCCGTAACGGATGTCTGCTCCACAGATCTCACAACGCAGATACCCTTCCGGTCCCTTTGCGATCTCAAGCTTGCCGATCTTAAGGTACTCATCCGCAACGGCACGGGGCACACCTGTACCCTGTTCTATCTCAACTGCCGTAGAGGGACCGTGCTTGTCGATATAATTGCGAATCTTCCCATAGTCATCCAAAAATGTATATCTGCACGAAGGGCATTTATATTCGCCCAGTGATATGTATTCCATTTTGTTGAAGCATCTGGGACATTTCTTGCTGTTCTTTTTGATCATGTCAAAGCTCAGACTGCTTACATCCGAAGCAAGCTTATCCCAGGGATTGCCTTCTTCTTTGACGTAGGATTCCTCCGGCTGCTCATCCGCAGGTCCCCAGTCGGGATTATTACTGCCTCGTCCCCTTACTCCGTCAAAATGTGAGGTGAATCTCGCCATAGGTTTTCCTCCACAAAACACAACACCAGTTACATATTATCACAGATATGGTAAAAAAGCAAAAACTACGGCTGTTTTATGGAGCTTTCCTCCAGGAAA
>CAJOFN010000021.1 GCA_905233905.1 uncultured Lachnospiraceae bacterium | reverse complement strand
CTTGAACTCATCCAACTCCTGTTCTTCATTTTCTGTTTCTTCCAGATTCGTCACAGAGTCCTTTACTAAAGAAGTAATTTTTCCGCATCCGGATAACACTCCTATGGAGAGGAAAAGTGCCATTCCAGTCACAGCATATTTTCTCATGATATATCCTCCTCTTCAAATAATGACGTGAGGGTAAAGTTACAACAGGAGTATATCACAACATATGTCACAAATTATCGTTACAAAGCGTCTGCAAACCGTCACAACTCAATTTTTCTTATCCCTTAAATCCAGCTTTGCCTTCGTAAGCTCGGCCCAGCTATATTGATACATATATTTACCCCAATAAGCATTGATCGCTTCGGGTTTCCCTTCAATCCAGTCGTAGAAATCACAGGATACCATGTCCTTATCTATTCCAAGTCTTCCCCACCTTTGAATGACGGCAGCTTCCGCTCCTTTGGCTTTAAAAGTATCCAGTATATCCTTTCTGAGCGTCCTGATATAAGAACCTGATATCTCTGAATCCCATAATGCTGCCGAAATCTGTGAATAAGTGCAGGCAGATCCGGCATCAACGATATAAGCAAGCATCTCCTTTGACTTGCTGTAACGAAAATCAATGGGTTCCCCATCTATATATATCTCAAAGTTTCCGAAACATTGTATACGAACCTTCCTGTCAGAAGGCATTACGGTTCTTCTCAGGTTATTAAGTTCCTTGTCAATCTTTTCGGGTGTGATTGGCTTCATACAATACCCGCTTGCATGAAGCTCAAAAGCCTCCTTCATGTAATCGTCATATCCCGTTGCAAATATAATGTTTACATTCGGGTTCAAAAGCTTTAGCTGTCTCCCCATATCAATGCCCCCGATTTCCGGCATATCTATATCAAGAAAAGCTACATCACATGGTCTTTCCATTGCCGCCTCAAGAAGCTCCGCGGCACTATGAAAGCCTGTAACCAAAGCATCCTCTCTTACTTCCCTTATTGACGTAACCAGAACATCTAATGCCGCTGGTCTGTCATCTGCCGCGTATATAATCATCCTTAAAACACCTCCATCACAGTTTCAATCCGCCTTTTTATCGATGAAATTTGACTGGAACTTTGAGTAAACGATTTTCTGGCTCCGATAGAGGCTGTAATAACCCGACACCACATAAGACAGGGATATGGAAATAATAAAATAAGGAGATGCCTCCATCCCAAACATCTCAAAGCATAACAGCAATGAAGTGATGGGACAATTTGTCACTCCGCAGAAAACGCTTCCCATTCCCACAGCGGCCGCAAGAGATGTATCAAGCCCCATAAGCGATGCCAGCAGACTTCCAAAGGACGCTCCTATGAAAAGACTTGGGACTATCTCACCACCCTTATAGCCTGCCGCTATGGAAAGTGATGTAAATATTATCTTCCACAAAAACGCAAACGCATAATGATCCCCCTTAAGACATGCCTCAATAGTATTTATCCCGGAACCGTTATACATCTGCCCCCCGGACCCAAATGTAAGGATCAGAAGGATCGTTCCGCACACAAACGCACGCACATAGGCATTTCTGAAAAAGAAATGAGCCAAATGTTCAATATTCCTTAAGCAAATGCAAAAAAACATGCTTACCAGTCCAAAAGCCACAGCAAAAATACATGAATATATCCCGCCCCAGACATCGAATTCAGGTATATAGGTAATTGCATATGCTTCTCTGGTAATCCCCATAAGCTGTGACAAACCCACAGCCACATATGAGGCAAGTACACAGGGTACAAGGGCTGCATAGTGCATTATCCCAACAGATATTACCTCCATTGAAAATATCGCGGCAGCCATTGGCGTTCCAAATAGCGCGGCAAAAACAGCGCTCATTCCACACATGATCATCGTCTTTTTCTCACGCTCATCTAACTTTAACAAGCCTCCAATATATTCTCCCAGGGAACCGCCGATCTGCAATGCCGCCCCCTCTCTGCCTACCGACGCCCCGGCAAGATGGGAAATGATCGTGGAAATAAAAATAAGAACCGACATCCTGCCCGGTATGTGAGCATTAGACTGAATGGCGGAAATAACAAGATTTGTCCCGCCGTCATTTTCATAATGTAAAAATCTATACAGCAGCAGAATGATCACTGCGCCAAACGGAAGCAGAAAAAGACAGAATGGATTTTCCGCCCGAAAGGATGCCGCAAAGTAAATTCCATAATAAAATAACAGACCGACAACCCCCATTATCACACCTGATAAAAGAGAAAAGACGATCCACCTTACAGTAGTAAAAGCTCTTTGTGAATTATGTTCAATTTTATGTTTTAATCTTGTTCCGTTTATTTCTATATGCATTTTGTATATCCGAAATTGATAGTGTTCCTGTCAATTTTTAAGCTCGTTTTATGATAATTCAACATATTTTCTATGTCAAGGCACATAACTATTTACATAAAGTTAATAATTGGCTATAATTATAAATCAAAGAAATATATTATTTTTTATAAACAATTTTTAAGGAGGTTTATAGACAATGGCACCCAGAAAAGTCACCAAGAAAACCGCAACTAAGAAAACCGCTTCCAAGAAAACCCATAAGGCTGCTTTAGCAGAGGCATCTTCCAAGGTTAATGCCGCTGTAGCTGCCGAGGAAAAGAAAGCTGTAGAGAAGGCCGCAGAAGCTCCCAAGACCGAAGAAAGGCCTGCTGCTCCTGCCGCTAAGCCTGCCTCTGAAAAGGCTGCTGCAGAGAAGGCTGCCAAGCCTGCAAGCACCAAAAAGGCGCCCGCAAAGCCCCGCAAGACTGCTGCAAAGGCTGCTCCCACAGTTGGACACTTCTTCGAGATCGACGCTGACCAGATCAGCACCATAGACGTTACTGATCGTATCTATGCAGCTTACAAGGAAGAGGGACATCAGGTAGGACGTATCAAGACTCTTGATATTTATTACAACTTTGAAGAACGCCGCGCATATTATGTTATCAATGATAATGCCGAGGGCAAGTTTATAGAATTCTGATATTCATCATATCTTCAATATAAAAAGCTGCCGCATTAACGCGACAGCTTTTTTATTTTATCTGTAACTACCGTATTTTTCTTTAAATTTCAGCTTTGACTGATACATATTATCATCCGCTCTCTTGAAGGTATCCTTGTATTCGCTGTCATAGTTGACATAATCCGACATACCTACAGATGCCGTAAATCTCTCCCATGGCTCTTTGTTCTTTGCCATATAAGCATTGTGAAATTCTATCATTATCTTTGCGTAAAGCATCTGGCGGCGTTCAAAATCATTATCCTGCAAAATTACCACAAACTCATCTCCGCCTATCCGGTATACCGGAGAATGTTCAAATACCTTGCATGCTATCGAACAGCAGCCCTTGATATACAGATCTCCTTTTTCATGCCCAAAGCTATCATTAATATATTTAAGATTATTTATATCGATCATTACAACAGAAAATTTTGGAGAGCCGGCCTTTATCATGGTATTAAGCATCTCGACCGTTTCAAGGTACGCGCTCTTGTTGCCGACACTTGTAAGAGGATCCTTGTACATGTTCTTGCTCATGTATTTGATCTTTGACTCATTATCCTCAATGGTCTTTCTTGCCCTCTTTAAATTCATCATGTAAAAAAGGCTTTCCTTAAGAGACGATATAAAGACGTTGTATACATCCTCGATCTCATCCTCGGAACGTATATTAAGCTCCTCCATTATTGCCACATTATTATAGCGGTCCTGGTCAGTCTCATAAGAAAATCTGCTTGTGGCTCCGGCGATCTTCTTAAGGGGAGTCGTGATATACTTATTCACAAAGAATATATCTATATTAAGGATCAGCAAAAGAACTACTATCATTATGGCGGATAATTTCAGTATGAACATTATATTATCCGAATGCATTTGATCCATGGAAAAATCAACACCCACAGAACATGCGTAATACCCGTTACTGTCAAAAACGGGTCTTAAGTATGACATAAGGTATTCATTATCCCTGGTGTGAAGAGAAATAGGTTTTTTGGGGTACTGCTCCCCTGCCATGATCTCATCAACGTGAGACGCAAAAGGCTCCTCCAGCTTATATATCTCATTCGGAAGATCATAATCCGCTGCCCCGCCTGAATCCAGATCAAATATAACATGACCGCCTTCTTTGTCTATCTTGTAGACATAAACATAGTAGATCTCCGGATAATTATCATAGATTTCCCACATAAAGGAACGGATATCATTGTATTCCGGCATATCAAAATTTTCATCTATGTACTGGTCTACCTTGTCTCCGTCAATGCGGTTCCCCACAAGGATAGCCGCTCCTTCAGCCATGCTTGCAAATTCGTCAAGCATCCTCCGCTCAAATCTGGAATAAACAATGAAAGCTACCACAATGAAAACAAGAATAAAGCTAAAGATCAGTACAAAGGGTACCTTAACTGATATGGATTTGAATTTGGATTTTAATCCTTCAATAATGCTTTTCATGATTCGTTTGATAAACTTATTTATGATACCTCAGGCATCAATTCCTCGGCTGTCACCTCTATTATGTGCTTAAAAACAGCCACTTCTTCGGGCTTGAACCGTTTCTCTATCCGGTTCATAACCGTAGTCCTGTAACCAAGACCTATTCTGTAATAGTTGAGGTATTTGTCTGTAACCTCAAGAAAATATTCTCTTTTGTCCGTTTCCGAACGAACCTTCCGCAGATATCCCTTTTTTACAAGATTATTGATCTTGTATGCCGCATTTTGCGGAGATATATTTGCGGTCTGTGAAAACTCTGCCACCGTAGGTCTGCCAAGAGAATGGATAACCTCCATACAGAAGGTCTCAACCGTAGTCAGCGTAGCCTCACGGTTTTCAAAGTTCTCAAATATATTCTGATAGAAAAAGAGCTTAAATTTAGTATATATCTTTTCCATCGGTTTTTCCAGTAAATCTTCCTCACTCTGATCCTGTGAAAAAATGGTATTAATCATGAATCCCTGCCTTCCGGATCAATAGCAAATGTAAGGTCAGCAACAACCGCGACCTCTCCGTTTACAATGGCGGTTGCCTTTCCTATTCCCACCGGTCCCTTTCTTGCTGTTATCTCACAATTCAGCTCCAAAACATCACCGGGTATTACCTGTCTTTTAAATTTGGCGTTTTTTATTCCGCCAAACAGGGCGATCTTTCCCTTGTTTTCCTCTTCGGATAACAGAGCTACGGCTCCTGTCTGCGCAAGCGCCTCAATTATAAGCACTCCCGGCATAACATGCTTTCCCGGAAAATGCCCCAAAAACTGCATTTCATTCGCGCTGACGCATTTGATCCCCTTAGCCATTTTCCCCGGTTCACATTCCACGATTCTGTCAACCAGCAAAAACGGATAACGATGAGGAAGTATTTCCTGTATCTGATTTGAATTCAATTCCATTTTAACCACCTTATACCTTCTTAAATATGAGTGAAGCGTTATGCCCGCCGAATCCGAGGGAGTTTGACATTGCTGCGCGAACCGTTGACCGGCGAAGCTCATTAGGTACTATATCAAGATCACATTCCTCATCAGGCACCTTATAATTAACTGTAGGAGGAATACAATCCTTCTGTACCGCAAGAGTTGTTATAACTGCCTCTACCGCCCCGCTGGCTCCTAACAGATGTCCTGTCATGGATTTGGTGGAGCTTATGGCAAGCTTTCCTGCCGCGTCACCAAAGGCGAGCTTTACAGCCTTTGTCTCGCTCTTGTCATTTAATACCGTAGAGGTTCCGTGAGCATTGATGTAGTCGATCTCACCGGGAGCCAGTCCTGCTTCTTCCATGGCCTTTGTCATGCATTTTGAAGCCATGCTCCCATCCTCTAAAGGAGCTGTTACGTGGTTGGCGTCACAGGTAGAGCCGTATCCCGCAAGCTCGGCGTAAATCCTGGCGCCTCTGGCCTTTGCGTGCTCGTATTCTTCTAATACAAGCACGCCGGCTCCCTCTCCCATTACAAAGCCATTGCGTTCCTTATCAAAAGGAATTGAAGCACGGTTTGGATCATCAGATGAGCTTAACGCCTTCATGGAAGAGAATCCGCCTATGCCAAGTGACGTAATGCTGGCCTCAGAGCCTCCACAGAGCATTATATCGTGATACCCGTCCTTTATCTGCCTGAAGCTGTCTCCAATGGCATTTGAGCCACCTGCGCAAGCCGTAACGACACAGGTACACATTCCATGCAGGCCGAAACGGATCGAGATATGTCCTGCAGCCATATTAGTTATAGACATTGGTATGAAGTGCGGAGAAAGACGCTCATAGCTCTTGCTCTCTCCTCTTAAGCACTCACGCTGTATTGTTCCAAGTCCTCCGATGCCGCTTGACAATATTACACCGCATCTGTCAGAATCTTCAGCCGAAATATCAAGTCCGCTGTCGTCCATTGCTTCCTGGGCAGCAGCCAGAGCGTACTGGGTGAAAAGATCCATCTTCCTTGCCTCTGACCTGGTGGTAAAGCTCTCCGGATCAAACCCCTTTACCTCACCTGCAAGGGTAACATTCCATCCCTCAACGTCAAAATGTGTTATCCTTCCGATCCCGCATTTTCCTTCCTCTACGGATTTCCACATATCGGAAACATTATTACCGATCGGTGTCACTGCTCCAAGTCCTGTTATAACTACTCTTCTCATATAGCCATTCCTCCATCTACGCAAAGCACCTGTCCGGTAATGTAAGCCGCGTTATCACTTGCGAAAAATGCAACTGCATCAGCTACATCCTCAGGCCTTCCAATCTCCTTAAAGGGTATGCTCTGTTTTACCGCGTCCTTTGCCGCGTCAGTCATTGCATCCGTCATATCAGTGGCGATCATTCCGGGCGCAACGGCATTTACGGTAATCTTCCTTGAGGCAAGCTCCCTTGCAAGGGATTTTGTCATTCCGATCACACCTGCCTTACTTGCCGCGTAATTAGCCTGGCCGGCATTTCCCATAATGCCCACAACAGAGCTCAAATTTACTATGCGGCCGTATTTCTGCCTTAACATCAGCTTGGAAACACCACGCATCATGTAAAAGGTACCCTTTAAGTTAACATCTATAACAGCGTCAAAATCCTCATTCTTCATGCGGCCCATAAGAGAGTCTCTGGTGATGCCTGCATTGTTTACAAGAATATCGATCCTTCCGTCCCCGAATTCGGCAGCCTTTTCTATGAGATCGCTGCATTCATCCGGATTGCTTATATCTGCGCGTATTCCCAGTACCTTAACGCCACATTCTTCACAAAGGCGAATTGTTTCATTTGCGGCCTCCTCACCGGAACGGTAGTTAAAAACAATATTTATCCCGTCCTTTGCAAGCCTTGTGCAGATCGCCCTTCCGATCCCGCGGCTTCCGCCGGTTATCAGTGCTGTTTTTGTCTCACCCATTGATACCTCCCACTATGATCTTTTCCAAATCCTCTGCTGTATCTATACCGCTGATATTCACATCAGCCTTCATCGCTCTCGCGGTCTTTTTCAAAAATCCGCTCATTGTATTGCCCGGCCCTATCTCAACAAAATTATCGTAACCTGCCTCGATCAGGGTACGAAGATCGTTTTCAAGCCTTACCGGACTTTGTACCTGCTTTACTAAAAGCTCTGGAATAATATCCTCATCCTTTAAAAATCCGCCTGTTACATTTACAGCCACCGGAATAGACGGGCGCTTCCATTCTATCTTCTCAAAATAATCCTTTAATTTATCTCCGGCGCCTGCCATGTATTTTGTGTGGAAAGGACCGCTTACCTTAAGGCGGATACATCTTTTCGCTCCCTTTTCCTTAAGGAGACCCTCCACAGCCGTAACCGCCTCTTCATCTCCGCAGATAACGGTCTGTCCGGGACAGTTAAAATTAACTGCCGCAATGTATCCCTCTCCGTCATAATCCGCTACGGTTTCCTCTATCACGCTGCTGTCCGCAACTCCTAAAACAGCGCTCATTGAACACTTTAAGCCCTCCGCGGCTTCAGCCATGACCCTTCCGCGGTATTCCACCAGCTTTACATAATCCTTTGCGTCAAATACTCCGCCGGCATAGAGCGCCCCGTACTCTCCCAGGCTCAACCCGCATGCCGCGTCGGGTCTTATTCCGTTATCCGCAAGAACCTGTGTTACTCCTGCCGCAAAAGCAGCCATCGCCGGCTGGGTATGCTCTGTTTTGGTAAGCTCGTCCTCCGGTCCTTCATGCATTAGCTTAAGGAGAGGAATATCAAGCTTTAATCCGTCAATAAAGCTGCGGTATACATCGAATTTCTCATATATATCCTTTCCCATTCCTACACGCTGACTGCCCTGTCCCGCGTACAAAAATACAATGCTCATGCGCCCTGTACCTCCATGCCTGTCATGCTGCTGTTAAAATCTGCCATTATCTCATCAATAAGCTCTTTTACCTTAACTACCCTGTTGATCCGTCCGGCGTTCGCCCCGGTAAAGAACAATCCGTCCTCCCTGTTGCCGCGGACTGCCTCTACCAAAGCCCTGCTTATGCAATAAGGAGTCTTATCACCCTTTGGACATGCCTCAAGACAGTTATTACATGTTATCGCCTTAAAGCCTTCACCGTTTTTAAGCCTTTCAAGCAGCGGGGTTTTAAGGGCTCTTGCAGGCATTCCCACAGGACTCTGGATTATCATTATATCCTCTTCCTCTGCGTCAATGATAGCCTGCTTAAATCCATCATCCGCGTCACATTCCTCAGTGGCGATGAACCTTGTTCCTATCTGTACGCCTGCGGCACCGCGCTTGATGAAGCCTGCCATATCCTTCCCGTCAAACACGCCGCCGGCAACAAATACGGGTATACCCTCTGCCGCTTCAAGAACATCCTCTAATATTTCTTCATTGGACAAGGCTGTGCCTTCCAAAAGCTCTTCCTTTGAAAATCCAAGATGCCCTCCGGCCCTGCTTCCTTCCAGAACAAAAAAATCAGGCTCCATTTCAAAACGCTTCCGGTAATGACGCAGCAGAAGCTTTGCGGCGCGTCCGCTTGAAACTATGGGCGCAAACAATGTCTTTGAGCCTTTGACAAGCCCTGCAAGTGCTTTGGGCAGCCCGGCTCCGGATATGATGGCATCCGCTCCTGCCTTAACCGCGCAAAGACAGGTTTCCTCATAATGGGTAACAGCCGTCATTATGTTTACGCCCACCAGACCCTTACCGCCTGCTATTTCCTTTGCCTTTTTAATCTCTCTTTCAAGGGCACGCAGATTTGCGCTTACCGGATCAGTCAGAAAATCCGGTTCATCAAAGCCGGCGTTGACTGAGCTTATAACTCCCATCGCCCCGCATTTTGCCACATTTCCCGCAAGTCTTCCAAGAGATATTCCTACTCCCATACCGCCCTGGATCAGCGGCAGCTCCAGAACCTTATCTCCCAGCTTCATATATCAAATCCTCCCTCGTATAATATGTAATGCCCCCTCCCTATAGTCGGCGGCCAGTCGGTCGGAACATTTAAAATCATGACTCCGTCAATTTTGCCCTTTAGGGTATGATGGTTCCTCCCTCATAAAGACAGACTCTCTATGGTCTTACCGCAGCCCGTATACAGCTCTTCAAATATCTGAACAAGGCTCTTTATCTCGTGAAGCTGACCCGCAACCTGTCCTGCCATAAGAGATCCGGTTTTCACATCACCCTCAAAAACCGCTCTGCGCAAAGATCCAAGAGTATATTTCTCAAGCTCCATGAGCTCTGCGCCTTCTTTTTCGCGCCTGACATATTCCCTTGCCATCTGATTCTTTAATATGCGGACAGGAGTGCCGGCGATACGGCCCGTAACTATGGTAGCGTTATCTCCCGCCTTGATAACTGCCGCTTTGTAAGCTTCATGTATGGGACACTCCTGTGATACTAAAAGACAGGTTCCAAGCTGTGCGCCTATGGCTCCGAGGGCAAAGGCTGCCGCAAGCTGTCTGCCGCTTGCTATGCCTCCTGCCGCTACAACAGGTATTGAAACAGCCTCACATACCTGAGGCACTAAAGCCATAGTTGTCATTTCACCTACATGGCCGCCGCTTTCAGTTCCTTCTGCAATTACGGCATCAGCACCAAGCTGCTCCATCTTTTTGGCGAGAAGGGTGCTTGCCACCACCGGCATTACAGTCATATCATGCTCTTTCCAGAGGGACATGTATTTGGCTGGATTTCCAGCTCCGGTCGTAACTACCTTAACCCCCTCTTCCACGATCATTTCAGCCATCTTAGGGGCTTCAGGATTCATAAGCATAAGATTTACACCAAAAAGCTTATCAGTCTTTTCCTTGCAGGTACGGATGTGAGCCCTTAAGGCTTCCGTATCCATACCGCCTGCTCCTATAAGTCCAAGCGCCCCCGCATTACTTACTGCCGCGGCAAACTCACCTGTTGCGATATTTGCCATTCCTCCCTGAATGAACGGATATTTGATCCCCAGCATTTCATTAAGCTTTGTCATCGGTTTTCTCCTTTTTTATATTTCCAACAATGCGCTGCTCCAGGTCATTCCTGCGCCAAAGCCGACACACAGTAATCTCATTTTTTCTTTCAAAATTCCTGCCTCAAACACCTCATCCAGCGCGATTGGAATACTTGCCGCCGAAGTGTTGCCGTATCTGGCAAGGTTCATATAGAATTTATCCTCATGTCCCGGATATTTTTTCTGAACATGACGGATTATCCTCTCATTTGCCTGATGACACAGAACACAGTCCACATCATCCATTGTCATATTGTTTTTGGCAAGGATCTCATCTATGCCCTGTTTTAAAACAACCACCGCGAACTTGAATACATCTGTTCCCTTCATGGAAATTTTCTGTTCTTTGGCCCCGACTCCGGAACAGTATAACAATTCCCTCTGTCCTCTTGCCCAGAATAACTGGTCATATTCCTTTTCATCCGCGCAGAGTATTGCCGCTCCGGCTCCATCCCCGAAAAGAATACAGGTTCCCCTGTCAGTATAATCCACTATACGGGAAAGCTGTTCGCTGCCTATTACTAAAAGATACTTTGCAGCCGTGGAATACAAAAGCCCCTTTGCAATACCAAGCTCATACAAAAAGCCGGTGCAGGCCGCGGAAATATCAAAGGCAAGAATGTTTTCCCGAAGACCAAGAGCCCTTTGTACCATACACGCTACAGAGGGCAGGGCGTCATCAGGTGTGGAGGTTGCCACTATGACTCCGCCTATCTCATCTTTTGAAATGTCTGCCTTTTCGATCGCCTTTTTTGCCGCCTCTGTGGCAAGCGTCACACAGCTTTCACCCTCTTCACATTTATACCGCGTCTTTATTCCGGTCCGGGTTGTGATCCACTCATCGTTTGTTTCAACTATTTTACTCAGATCATCGTTGCTTATGAAATTCTTTGGAAGAGCCCTTCCCGTTGCAACGATCCTGATCCCATTCTTATCCAATTCTGCTCCTATTCTGCCTTGCCCATCCTTCTAAACTTCTGGTACCGTTTTTGAACCAGGGCTTTAGGACTTAATTTATATAGCTCGGTCAGCTCGCGTCTTAACATCCTGTCTATGGCTGCCATAAGTGACCTTCCCTCGGGAATGATTCCGTCTATCAGTCCGAATTCCTTAAGCTCCTGCGCTGTCAGCTTCATAAGATCACTTGCCTCCGAAGCCCTTTTTGCGTCCTTCCAGAGAATGGAAGCATAACCTTCGGGAGAAAGAATGGCGTACACTGCGTTTTCCAGCATGTATACCCTGTCGGAAACAGCTAATGCCAAAGCTCCGCCGCTTGATCCCTCTCCTGTAACTATGGTGATCACCGGCACCGTGATCCTGCTCATAAATGCAAGATTTTCCGCTATGGCATTGGACTGGCCGTTGTTTTCTGCTTCTATTCCGGGATAGGCTCCCGGCGTATCCACAAAGGTTATAACAGGCCGCTTAAACTTCTGCGCCTGTTCCATAAGCCTCCTTGCCTTGCGGTAGCCCTCAGGTGAAGCCATTCCGAAATTAAAGCGGATATTGTCTTCGGTATTCTTGCCCTTGCGGTGGCCTATCACGGTTACAGGATGACCGTGGAATAGGCATATTCCTCCCACTATGGCAGGGTCGTCACGATAAAGCCTGTCCCCATGAAGCTCCACAAAATCATCAAACAGCTTATCTATATACTCCATAATGTCCGGCCGTTCAGGCGACCTTGCAAGCTGAACCTTTTCATAGGATGTCAGTTTATTTTCCAAAACAAATATTCTCCTGTATCAGTTATGTATCCGTAAAATCCGCTCAAGAACCCTTCTAAGCTCCCTGCGTTCAACTATCCGGTCTATCATCCCATGCTCTAATAAAAATTCCGCGTGCTGGAAGCCTTCCGGAAGGGTCTGTCCTATGGTCTGGCGTATTACCCTTGGACCCGCAAAGCATATCAGAGCATCCGGCTCCGCCAGAATAATATCGCCAAGAGTCGCAAAGCTTGCACTGACTCCGCCGGTGGTGGGATTTGTAAGAACCGTGATATACAGTCCGCCCGCTGACTTAAAGCTCTCTACTGCTGCGGAGGTCTTTGCCATCTGCATAAGTGAAAAAAGCCCTTCCTGCATTCTGGCTCCCCCGCTGGCGCAAAAGATCACAAGGGGCGTCCTGCGCTTTAAAGCATGCTCTGCCAGACGGGAAACCTTTTCTCCCACAACGCTTCCCATGCTTCCCATAAGAAACCGCCCGTCAAGTACGCCTATTGCTATCTTTTTGCCCTCTATTCGGCAGGTGCCGCATACAAAGGCCTCATTCTGTCCGGTCTTCTTCTTCTGTTCGGCAAGCTTTCTCTCATACCCAGGAAAGGAGAGAGGATTCCCTGACCTGAAATTCCCGTAAAGCTCGTGGAAGCTTCCCTCATCCGCCACCATTGCTATTCTTTCCTTTGGCGGCACACTCATGTAATGATGACATGAAGGACATATATACATTGCCTCAGAAAGCCTGTCAGTATCTATCAGCTCATGGCAGGCAGGACATTCGCACTGATTGCCTGCTCCGCTCCTGCGAAGGTTCAGAAGAGTGTTCCAGCCCTTTCTCTTTTGTAAAAATAATTCGTTAATATTCATGATTATGCCCGGATTCCTTCGATTCCTTCTTCAAGCCACTTTTCGATCTCTTCGTGATTGTTCTCCCAGAAGGATGTTTGATACCTTCCCCGGATAAAGTCCGGATGGAAGGTCAGAAGATGCATGAACTCCGCGTTTGTTTCGATCCCGTCTATGATAAGCTCCTCTAAAGCCCGGCGCAGCCTTCTTATAACCTCAAGCCGGCTCTTCCCTGAAACTATGATCTTGGCGATCATGGAATCATAAAAAGGGCTTACCTCATAGCCTGCAAATACATGGCTTTCAACTCTTACGCCGTAGCCTCCCGGCAGATGGATGAAATCAATCACTCCCGGCGTCGCGGCGTTGATACGGCACTCGATGGCATGTCCTGATAATCTTATATCCTCCTGCTTCATGGAAAGCTTCATGCCTGCCGCTATGCGTATCTGCTCACGGATAAGATCGACCCCGGTAATCTCCTCGGTAACCGGATGCTCGACCTGTATGCGTGTGTTCATTTCAATGAAGTAATAATTAGAATCTTTATCGACTACAAATTCAACTGTTCCGGCACTATTATAGCCTGCTGCCTTCGCCGCGGCAACAGCAGTCTCTCCCATCTTATGCCTAAGCTTTTCGTCAAGCGCCGCTGAAGGAGCCTCCTCTAAAAGCTTCTGGTTGTTCCTCTGAATGGAACAGTCCCTCTCCCCTAAATAAACGACATTGCCGAGCTTATCGCCCAAGACCTGTATCTCGATATGTCTCGGGTCGATGATCAGCTTTTCCATATACATATCGTCGTTGCCAAAGGCGGACTTCGCCTCAGCTCTTGCGGTATCAAAGGCGTTCTTTAACTCTTCCCTTTTGAAAACCTTGCGGATTCCCTTACCGCCGCCTCCGGCGGATGCCTTTAAAAGAACAGGGTAGCCTATCTCCTCTGCAACAGCCTCCGCTTCCTCAACGAAATTAATAAGCCCTTTTGAGCCGGGTACTACGGGGACACCGCTTTTGATCATAAGCTCCCTGGCGCTCTGCTTGTCGCCCATGTGGCTTATGACTTCGGCTGACGGACCAATAAAAACAATGCCATTCTCTTCGCAAAGACTGGCAAATTCCGGATTCTCCGACAAAAAACCATACCCGGGATGTATAGCCTCACATCCCGTGCGTATGGCTGTCTCCAATATTACATCCTGATTAAGGTAACTATCCGTAACCTTTGCGGGACCTATACAGACGGCTTCCGTTGACATTATCACCGGAAGGGATTTACTGTCCGGTTCGGAATACACAACTACCGTCTCTATGTTCATCTCCCTGCAGCATCTTATGATGCGCACGGCGATCTCACCCCTGTTGGCTATCAGTATCCTCTTAAACACGGCTGCGCTCCTAATCCAGCAGTACCAGGGTCTGGTTGTATTCCACCAGCTCCCCGTCCTCTGCCATGATCTGTCTGACTACGCCGTCCCTATTGGACTTAACCTCGTTAAACAGCTTCATGGCCTCCACTACACCTATCACATCTCCCTTGTGGATCTGATCTCCTATGGAAATAAAAGGCTCTTCTCCCGGAGAAGAAGACCTGTAAAATGTACCCGCAAGAGGTGAATGTATGGCGTTTTCGTCTGCTGCTTCAGGCGCATGCTCCTCTGTGGCGGCCGATGGAGCCTCCTGTGCCGGCATAGGTATACTCCCTGCCATAACAGGCATGGGAACCGGAGCAGGTGGCATTGCCACTGCCTTGGGATTCTTCTTGAGCTTGAAATGATCGCCTGAAAGGGTTACTTCCATTACATCAGCCGAGGAACCTTCAAAACGGTCCCACAGCTTCATAATATCGTTAATATCCATGATTACCTGTTCTCGTCAATGTAATCTACGATATCCTTAACTGTAACAAACTTTGCGAGTGCTTCCTCTTCGATGGAAAGAGAATAATGCTCTTCAAGTGCCATTGAAAGCTCCATAGCGTCCAGTGAATCAATTCCCAGATCTTCCTTGAGATTAGCGTCAAGAGTGATCTTGTCCTCATCACAGCTTATAGTATCAACAATAATTTCCTTTACCTCTTCAAATGACATCGTTTGTTCCTCCTTAAAGTTTGTTCAGTTAATTTAGTTAAATATATTGAAGTATTTGAAACGATTGAAATTATAACAGATAATGAACCCAAGTCAATGTGCATTATAGACAAAATATACGATTGCTATATGAAAAAAGGCCAAAAAGTGCTAAAATGTCAAAAACTCAAAGAAAGGATACCTAAATGAACGATACAAATTCAATAAAAGACGCACGCTCTCTTGGCTTACCCAGAATGCTGCTGTTGGGACTGCAGCATATGTTTGCAATGTTCGGAGCCACCATTTTAGTTCCAATCCTGGTGGATTCCTACTTTCATGGAGAGGGAATGTCCGTACAGGTCACCCTGTTTGCCGCAGGCTTTGGGACGCTTCTCTTTCATCTTATATCCAAATGGAAGGTTCCTGCCTTCTTGGGAAGCTCCTTCGCATTTTTAGGAGGCTTCGCCACAGTCGCCAACTTAAATACCGGAATTTATGCCGATATGTCCATGCCTGAGAAGCTTTCCTACGCCTGTGGCGGTATAGTTGTGGCAGGTTCCCTGTACTTTGTGCTGGCGCTGATCATCCGGGTGGTGGGCGTTAAAAAGGTAATGCGCTTCCTGCCCCCCGTTGTAACCGGACCCATTATCATATGTATAGGGCTTTCACTGGCTCCCTCTGCCGTATCAAGCGCTTCCTCCAACTGGATACTCGCGCTTATCGCCTTTTGCGTAATAGTTTATTTCAATATATGGGGCAAGGGCATGCTGCAGATCGTACCCATCCTTCTGGGGGTTGTGATCTCCTACGCGGCAGCCGTCGTAATGCATTCCATGGGCATGACCAATGCTGACGGCAGCGCCATACTTAATTTCTCAGAGGTGGCCGCTGCAAAGGCTGTAGCGATACAGCCCTTTACCTTCTGCAAATTTGACCTTACTGCCATCCTTGTTATGGCTCCAATCGCCATTGCTACAATGATGGAGCATATAGGAGGCATATCAGCCATCTCCGCCACTGTAGGCGAGAATTTCATTGACGAACCCGGACTACACCGCACCCTCATGGGAGACGGGCTTGCAACTGCCTTTGCAGGGGCCATAGGAGGTCCAGCCAATACCACCTACGGTGAGAACACAGGCGTCCTTGAGCTTTCCAAGGTGCATGACCCCAGGGTCATAAGGATAGCCGCCATATACGCCATTATCCTTTCCTTCTCCCCCAAGATCGCGGAGCTTTTCGCTTCACTGCCCACAGCCATAATTGGCGGCGTCAGCTTCATTCTTTACGGTATGATCTCCGCCATAGGCATGCGCAACGTAATAGAGAATAATGTAGATTTCACCAAATCCAGAAATCTTATAATCGCCGCGGTTATACTGGTAACGGGTCTTGGCTTCTCCGAAGGCCTCACCTTCACCGTCGGCTCCACAAGCATTACCCTTACCTCACTCGCTCTTGCGGCAATCTTTGGCATCCTTCTAAATGCCATACTTCCCGGAAGGGATTATGATTTCACACTGAATAACTAAATATAAGCATTAAAAAGTCCCCACTGAGATCCTATGGGGACTTTCTATTTCTTAAGAAAACTTAAATACCGTTCTGTAATGCTTTTCCTCTCCGGCTCGAATCACCGGCTGCTTGAACTGTGGAATATTGAGCGAATTCGGGAAGAACTGGGTCTCAAAGGCCACTCCTGATCTTGCCTGATACTTTTTATTATCCTTGGCTGTCTCTTCTCCCGTAAACCAGTTTGCCGTATACATCATCATCCCGGGCTGTGTGGTATAGACATCCATCACAAGATCCTCATTGCCGGAAAACAGCTTTGCGGCATGATACATTTCCATACCGGCTTCACTAAATCGTTCATTTAAAACAAAGCAGTGATCATAGCCTTTTCCGTATACTATCTCATCATAATCCGAATCAATGTCCCTTCCGATAAGCTTCTTTTCCCTGAAATCAAAAGGAGTGTTCTCTACCTTCCGAAGCTCTCCCCTTGTAACCGAATCACTTCCTCCCGGAAGAAAATCCTCAGCATAAATGATGAGCCCGTGATCCTTTATCGTACCGTTGGAATGACCGTTTAAGTTAAAGTATGAATGATTAGTGGGTGAAAATACTCCGTCACTTTTGGCTTTGGCCCTGTAATCTATCATTAAGGCATTGTCACGGAAGGTATAGCTTACCTCACATGTATAATCACCCGGAAAACCGCAGTCCCCCTCAGGAGAATAAAGTTCAAAGGTGATCCCGCCATCATCAACGCTTTTTATATCCCAGACTTTAGTATGCCAGCCCTTTGAATCCTTGTGGTTGAAATTATTGCCGTCATTTTTATCAACCTGATATACCTTTCCGTTGAACTCAAATGACGCATCGGCTATTCGGTTGGCATGGGGTCCGATCACCATTCCAAAGCAGGGATCATTTTTGAAAAAATAATCCTTTACATCGGAAAAACCAAGCACCACATCCCTTGTGTCTGTCATTCTGTCAGAGGAAACCTCAAGCTTCAGCAGGCATGCTCCGTAATCCATAACGGAAAACGAAGCGCCATTGTTAAAAGAGAAGGAATATGAATGAATCTGCCTGCCGTCGGGTAAAGCTCCTATGAGTTCTTTTTCCATATGACTAACCTCAGCCTATCTTGTGAGCGCCTTCACCCGGAGTTACCACATAAAATTCAGGCTCCTTGGAATATTTTTCCATGTAACGGGCTTTGGCTGTCTCCTGATATTTACTGATGGCGTCATCTGCAATGATGCTGACGGTACATCCGCCAAAGCCGCCGCCTGTGATACGGCTTCCGTATACTCCGTCGATCTCCCACGCCCATGCCACCAGATCATCAATCTCAGGACATGAAACCTCATAATCATCCCTCAAGGATGTATGGGACTCATTCATAAGCTTGCCGAAGGTGGTAATATCATTAGCCTTTAACGCCTCAACCGCGCGGATGGTCCTGTCGTTTTCATAAACGGCATGCTTTGCCCTGCGGCGCTTTGTCTCATCTGAAATCAGCTCACAATCAGCGTCAAACTCTTCCACGCTAAGCTGTCCAAGGGTAGTTATATCATGCTTTTTGTTAAGCTCCTTTACGGCAGCTTCGCACTCCGCTCTCCTTGTATTATACTCGGAGGAAGCAAGCTCATGCTTGACCATACTGTTGGTGATAACGATCTTTGCGCCATCAAGCACAAGAGGAAGATAATCAAACTTCATGGTATCTGTCTCAAGGAACATTGCGGCGTTTTCCTTGCCCATTGCGGAAGCGAACTGATCCATGATACCGCATTTCATTCCGACAAAATCCGACTCTGCCTTCTGTCCCAGATAAGCAAGATCAAGCTGGCTTACAGCATCAAATCCGAAAATATCCTTAAGATAAAGCGCTGTAAGCACCTCAAGGGAAGCTGAGGACGAAAGGCCGCTTCCCGCGGGAATATTTCCATAATACAAAACATCAAAGCCGCTGCTTACCTTACAGCCCTTTTCCTTTAAAGCCCAGATAACTCCGCGGGTGTAATTTGTCCAGTGTCCTTCGGTTTTTTCTTCATAGTTATCGACACTCATCTCCGTTATCTTTGCGTCGTCGATATTCATTGAAGCCATACGGATAACTGCATCATCACGCTTTTTAACTATGGCATAGGTCCCCAGCGTAAGGGCGCAGGGAAATACATGTCCGCCGTTATAATCCGTATGCTCTCCTATCATATTTACCCTTCCGGGAGCAAAATATGCCGTTCCCTCTCCACCGAAAATTTCAGTGAATTTTGCCTTCATGCTTTCAAGAATTTCTTTCTCACTCATTCTCTTTCTCCTTATAAAACCATTTAATCATCGTAACCGTTTGGATTATTTGACTGCCAGCGCCAGGAATCCTCACACATCTCTTTTATGCCGTATTTTGCGGTCCAGCCAAGCTCCTCTTTAGCCTTTGTAGCATCAGAATAGCAGGTTGCGATATCCCCTGCCCTGCGGGGCTTTATATCATAAGGTATCTTTACTCCGGTGGCCTCCTCAAAATTCTTAACTATATCAAGCACACTGTAGCCGCAGCCGGTTCCCAGATTGTAAATGCAAAGTCCGGCATTCTCCCGTATCTTCTTAAGAGCCTTTACATGTCCGTCCGCCAGATCCACCACATGAATATAATCCCTTACGCCTGTTCCGTCAGGTGTATCATAATCATTTCCAAATACTCCCAGCCTTTCAAGCTTTCCGATGGCAACTTGGGTGATATAAGGCATGAGGTTGTTGGGTATGCCGTTGGGATTTTCACCTATGTGTCCGCTCTTGTGGGCACCTATGGGATTGAAATACCGAAGCAGGATGACATTCCACTCATTATCAGCCTTTTGCATATCCGATAATATCTGCTCCAGCATGGACTTGGTCCAGCCGTAAGGATTCGTACAGGTTCCCTTGGGGCAGTTTTCGGTAATTGGTATCTCTGCCGGATTTCCGTACACCGTAGCTGAGGATGAGAAAATGATATTTTTACAGCCGTTCTGCCTCATTACATCCACAAGAGTAAGGGTTCCTGAAATATTATTCTGATAATACTCCCAGGGTTTTTGTACGGATTCACCCACAGCCTTGAGACCAGCGAAATGTATACAGGCATCGATCTTATTTTCAGCAAATATCTTTCCGAGAATATCCCGGTCTAAAATATCTCCCTTGTAGAATTTAAGCTCCTTGCCGGTGATCTCCTTTACCCTCTCAAGTGACTTTTCGCTGGAATTGGAAAGGTTGTCAAGTACAACTACCTCCTCCCCCGCGTTTAATAATTCCACGCAGGTATGACTGCCGATAAAGCCGGCTCCTCCCGTAACAAGAATATTCATCTGCCTTCCTCCTTAATCTTATTTATTACAAACGCAAGCTCCATATCCTCCTCTGCCGAAAGCAGGTATTCATCGTGGACCGGTGCTCCCCAGGTATCGTCGCCTCCGACACCCATCTGCTTTGCAAGGACTCTCACCCATGTGTATCCCGTATCGCAAAGCTCATAGGAATGCATGGCATTTTCCAGCTCATACGCGCTGTAAGGCAGCACGCTTCCCTCAAAGCCGTCCTCTGACAGCGAAGTTATCTTAAGGCCGCTGCCCCTGCCGTCCTTTATCGTAAGCTCTCTGATGCCTGTCCTGTTGCCACATTCCTGTGGTACGAGATAAGGGGTGAAATTATCCTTTACCGCACCGGAATATATGCCTGCAAAGGCTCCAAAGCTTCTGTCGGAATAATTCTCCATGGGACCGTTCCCGTAATACTCAAAGCGGTCAAGCCGTCCCTTGGTCTTGAACTCCCATCCAAAGGCCGGAAAGCCCACTGCCTTTGCTACACCCTTCCAGCACAGCCTTACCTCAATGGCTCCGTCCTGATGAACGGTATAGAAAAGCTCTGTTCTTGAATCTTCTATTCCCGGCAGGGAATAAGTGAATTTTACGGTTGCCTTATCAGCTTCTGTTTCCACGGAAGTGTCCGTAATGACTGAATACAGGGTTGCCGTTAAATACTGACCTCTGTCATATCCATAGCCGGCTCCCCTGTCGTTGTCGGTGGCAGCCCTGAAATATGTTGGCCATGGCGCTCTGGTGGTGTATTCTGTGCCATCATAATTTAAGGAAACAAGTCCCACGCCCTTTGCGAAAAGCACAGAAAAACCATCCCCGTGTACGCCAACATTATAATCGCCTTCAATGACCTTAAAGCTCTTCTTTGCTAAAGCTGTAACAGTCCTGTTTTCAAACGCTCCCTTTGGATTGCCTGCCCTTGCGATAAACTGTCCCTGTGATACCACATGTCCTTTAGGCACTACGGCATCGTCGTCCAAAACACCTTCTCCCAAAGACCACTCAACCGGAAAAGCCATAACAGCTTTTGCATCAAATATTATCTCGGCATTGTCATCATCTGTATATCGCAGAGGATCCTTAAATATATCCGCATCAATGACTGCGCTTGACAGAGGCTTGACTGCAGCTTTTATCACGTCCCTTGCGGCAGTTTTTCCGTTTACTAAAACACTTAATACGAAATCATATCTTTCCGTAGTTACAAACTGATTACGGTTCCTAATGGTAAGGCTTCCGTCCCCCGGAGCAAGTAATACGGGAGCATAAAGCTGCTTTACCTCCTGCATCTTGGGAGTAATGCTCCTGTCGGCAAATACTATCCCGTCGCCGCAGAATTCATAATCACAGCCTCTATCGTCAAAATCTCCGCCGTAGCCAAAGACCTCCCTTCCCCTGTCATCCCTGTATCTGATGGCCTGGTCAAGATAATCCCAGATAAATCCGCCCTGATATTTTTCGTATTTGTCCTCAAGGTCAGTATAAAGTGAAAGCCCTCCGCAGGAATTGCCCATGGCGTGCATGTACTCACAGCTTATATAAGGCTTCCCTGGAGACTCTGATAAATACTCTTCTATCTCCGCCGGCTTTGCGTACATGCGGCTTTCCATATCGCTGATCCTTTCAAAGTCAGGATCGTACCACCTGGTATCCCTGGTCCAGAATACCCCCTCATAATGAACAAGGCGGCTGTCATCCGCTTCCCTGAAATAATCAGCCATAGCCATTATATTGGTTCCGGCAAAGGCCTCATTGCCGCAGGAAAAAATAAGCACGCTGGGATGGTTTTTGTCCCTTTCATACATGGACTTTGCCCTGTCAAGTACAGCTTCCTTCCACCTGTCATCGCTGCCCGGAACATTCCATGAAGCCTCTGTAACTCCCATCTTATCCCATGATCCGTGAGCCTCAAGATTGGTCTCGTCTATGAGATAAATTCCGTATTCGTCACAGAGCTCATACCACAGGCTGTTATCGGGATAATGTGATGTTCTGACTGCATTGATATTGTTCCTCTTTAAAATGCAGATATCCTTTAACATATCCTCGTAGGTTATGGCTCTTCCCCTGTCACATGAAAACTCATGCCGGTTTACGCCTCTGAAAATGATCCGTCTGCCGTTTAACAGCATAAGACCATCCTTCATTTCAAAGGTTCTGAAACCACAGCGGGTCACGGCTTTTTCTGCAAGCTCATTATCCCCGTCATAAAACAGAACCTCCGCTCTGTAAAGATAGGGTTCCTCGCCGCTCCATGGGTGAACATCCCCAAGCCTTGCCTCGGCCAAAATAGTATTGTCTGAAATTGCAACGTTTTTCTCCTGCCATACAATCTGGTCATTCGCGTCGAAAAGCTTAATATCAGCATGACAGCCTGCAATATCACCAACTTCACCGGAAAGCTTCGCGCTGATGGAAAACAGTCCCGTACTGTAATCCTTATCCAAAACAGCCTTCACCTTAAGATCCGCAGCATGCAGCCTTTCAACGGCATACAGGTAAACATCCCTGAATATTCCTGAGAATCTCCACATATCCTGATCCTCTATCCAGCTTGCGGATGAACGCTTGTACACCTCAACACAAAGCCTGTTGTTTTCCTTGCGGACCACATCGGTAAGGTCAAATTCCGATGGGGTAAATCCGTCCTCGGCATATCCGATGAACCTGCCGTTCAGCCACAGATACATCGCACATTCAACACCTTGGAAAGAGATACAAACCTGTTTCCCGCTGAAGCCCTCAGGCAGATCAAAAAACCTTATGTAGCTTGCCACGGGATTATATTCTTCTGATACCTGCGGCGGGCGCATATCCTCATAACCGTCCCAGGGATACATTTTATTGACATATGCGATCTGGTCATAGCCCTGAAGCTGGATATGTCCCGGAACATTTATCCTGTCAGCACCGCTTGTGTCAAAATCCTCCTTCCAGAAATCCGCCTGCCGTAAATGGGGATTTTTTGCATAATAAAAATCCCAACTGCCATTCAGAGATAGCTTAAGCTCATCGCCGTCCTTGTTATAATAATAGTGATCGGAATGAGCCGGAAGTCTTCCAACCGCAAAAACCTCCGGATCACTCAGCCATTTTAAATCCGCTTTTTCCTCCAAAAATATTCCCCCCTAATCCAGCAATAATTTTATAAAACTAATAGCGCTTTCGGCATCATCCTCCGTTGAGGCAATGCCGGCAAATACCTCATCCTGATAACCTAATTCCTCTTCGTAGCGGCTTCCCCTTAAGGATATTGCTACCGGGATTATCTCCTTATCCTCCGTGGTAAAATAATAAAACCGTTCAGAGTATTCCTTAAGCTGCTCCTCTACTCTTTCATCCCTCAGATCGAGCAGCCTTCCTCCCTTTGAAATACCGTTGATATTGGACTCATCCCCTATGATCACATCTGTTGTACCTGCCTCAATATAGGCTACAAGCTTCTGGAAATAACTGTTGGCATAATCCTTATCGTTGGAAAGGTCAAAAAAATAGTTTGTATCAAAAACTATCAGCTTGTCCTTCGCGTCCTTCATTTCAGTCGTATCCTTGAAAAGCCTGCTGCCCTCATGCACGTTGTTGTATTCATTTATGAATGAAACATTAAGCCAGGCGTCCTTCTTTGGTCTGTCTATGAAATGGCTTACGAAATAGATGAACAGAAAGAATAATACGATTATTAAACCACACAGGATCTGGTGCTGCTCGATCCATTCCTTTAACCTTTCCAATACCCTTTACCTCCCTATATAGAAAAGATGCCCACACCCGTAGAAAAGCTAAGCATAACAGGTGTGGGCTGTAAACAAAGGCAGGAGTTTTACAGTTTTCCTCCGGATGTAGCTATACCTTCTATGAACTGTCTCTGGAAGATCAGATACAAAACTATCATCGGCAGACAGGCAATAAGTGAAGCTGCCATAAGCTGGGGATAGTTGGATGAATACTGACCCTGCATGGTGGCAAGAGC
>CAJOFN010000020.1 GCA_905233905.1 uncultured Lachnospiraceae bacterium | reverse complement strand
CCTTATGATAATCGGAACCGAGCGTCACGAATCCAGACGTATTGACAACCAGCTCCGCGGACGTTCCGGCCGTCAGGGAGATCCGGGAGAATCCAAGTTCTTCATTTCCTTAGAGGATGATCTGATGAGGCTCTTTGGTTCCGAGAGGCTTATCAATATGTTTAACTCTCTCGGAGTGCCCGAAGGCGAAGAGATCCAGCACAAGATGCTTACCTCCGCCATCGAAAAGGCCCAGGAAAAGATAGAGAGCAACAACTTCGGCATCCGCAAGAACCTCCTCGAATACGATCAGGTTATGAACGAACAGCGTGAGCTTGTATACGCCCAGCGCAGCCGTGTTCTCAAGGGCGCAGATCCAGGATATGATCTCGCAGCAGATAGATTCCGCTGTATCCGCCTGCTTCAATGACGGTGTTTCCAAGGATGAATGGGATGTTTCGGAGTTCAATCATCTGCTTCAGCCGGTGATCCCCATCCGCGCCGTTACCTACGACGATCTGGATGAGGTTTCCAGTGCCGAGGAGCTTACAGAGAAGCTGACGGAACAGGCACTTAAGCTTTACGACGAAAAGGAAGCCGAATTCGACGAGCCTGAGCAGTTCCGTGAGGTGGAGCGTGTCATCCTGCTTCGTGTAATAGACCGCAAGTGGATGGAAGAGATCGACGACATGGATCAGCTCCGCCAGGGCATAGGTCTTCAGGCATACGGACAGCGTAATCCTGTTGACGAATACAAGATGATCTCCTACGACATGATGGACGAGATGAATACCGCCATCCGTACAGAGACGGTGCAGATGCTCTACCGCATCAGAGTCGAACGCAAGATAGAGCGTGAGGAGGTTGCCAAGGTTACCGGCACGAACAAGGACGAGACAGCATCTTCCGGTCCCAAGGTTCGCAAGGTCAAAAAGATATATCCCAACGATCCCTGCCCATGCGGAAGCGGCAAGAAGTACAAGAACTGTCACGGAGCAGGCAGGAGAGCTTAAGGGGGCTTTGGCTGTATACAAGGTTTTTACGGAGGGGAATAAATGAAAGGCAAAAGAGGATTAAGAAGACCGTCAATAGTTTCTCTTGATGAGAACAAGATCCATGACCTCAAGTTTCAGCAGAAGTTTGACTACGCCTTCCGCCGTATCATATTCATGGGGGGAGCGGCAGTATGCTCTTTGGTTGTTACCATAATCGCAGCCATAATAGGCATCAACATAATCTATAATACTCTCTACCAGGAGGAACGCATCCAGGGCGAGATAAGGATAGACATACAGGCGCTTTCCAAGGCTTATCTGTGGGCGCTTGCTGCCGGCAAGGACGACACCTATGTCCGCAATGAGCAGCTTGACAAGGCTCAGGAGAAATACACAGAATTTGACGAAAGACTTGCCGAATTAGAAGAGATATACAGCGGCAGGGTAGCCATTTCCGATATCAAGGCGCATGTGGCTGCTATAGAGGAATGTGGCAAGACGATGTCGGCCATGTATACGGACGGCTCACAGAGCGTTGAGATATACCATTATTTCAATGATACCCTTTATCCGGCAATTGATGTGCTTGCCAGTGACCTGAAGGAGGTCTCAGCCGAGATCACCGGGGTGGGGCAGGCAATATACAGGATCATCCTGATCATAGTCATTGTTAGTATAATACTTACAGTCTTATTCCTGGTAAGTATAGTGCTTTATCTTGTAGACATGAAAAAGAAGCTGGCGCAGTCAGTCATCAGACCTGCCGAGGAGATATCAAAGGCAGCAGGGGAAATGGCAGCCGGACATCTTAATATCAATATAGATTACAAGTCAGAGGATGAGCTGGGAGTTCTTGCAAGAGAGCTTAACGAATCCACCTCGGCTACCGAAGAGGTTTTCTCTGATCTTGCAGAGACCTTAGGCGGAATATCCGAAGGGGATTTCTCAAGAAGCACATCCCGTCCCGAGCTTTATGTGGAGGATTATCAGGCGATCAAGTACACCCTTGATTATATTGTTGACAAGCTTTCCATGACCATGCAGGCGATCAAGGAATCCTCCAGCAAGGTTTCAATGGGAGCCTCCAATATGCAGGACGGCGCTGCAGGACTTGCGGAGGGTGCCACGGATCAGGCTGCCGCTATTGAGGAGCTTACAGCTTCTGTTCAGACCGTTACCGAACAGACCAGAAAGATGGCGGAATCCGCAAAGACCGGAAGCGACAAAGCCTTACAGGTACGCAATGATGTGGAAGTCGGCACAGGCAAGATGTCAGAGGTTACCGACGCCATGGACAGGATCGCCCAGGCATCCAAGCAGATAGAGCAGGTTTCCAAGACCATTGAAGATATTGCCAGCCAGACACAGCTTCTTTCGCTGAATGCTTCGATCGAGGCAGCGAGAGCAGGAGAAGCGGGCAAGGGCTTTGCTGTAGTTGCGGAGGAGATATCCAATCTTGCCGCGGAGAGTACCCAGGCAGTCAAAGACACCCAGGATCTGGTAAATGGCGCGTTAAACGAGATCAACGCAGGTACTTCCGTGGTTACTGAGACCCAGAGTGCCTTTGAAAAGGTCAGGGATTCTGTTGATGAGGTTGTGACTTTGATCCGGGAGACCGGAGAGATCGCCAATCTCCAGGAACGCCGTATGGACGAGATCAGCGGCGGCATAGAGCAGATATCCAATGTTATTCAGGACAACACGGCAACGGCCCAACAGTCAAGCGCCGTATCCAACGAGCTTTCCGAGCAGTCTAACAGCCTGAACGAGCTGCTTGGCCAGTTCATAGTAAAAGGGTAATATATGACGATTACTACATTTTTTACTTTGCTGGGAGGAGTTGGGTTATTCCTTTTTGGAATGACCGCGATGTCCAGCGGCCTTCAGAATGCGGCAGGTGACAAGCTCCGCGGCATACTCGAGCATGTAACCTCAAGCAAGATTACCGCTGTGCTTTTGGGTATCGGTGTCACCGTGATGATACAGAGCTCGTCTGCCACAGACATGATGGTCATCGGCTTTGTTAATTCCGGACTGATGGAGATAACCCAGGCCATAGGCGTGATCATGGGTGCCAATATCGGAACCACGGTAACGGCGCAGATCACCGCGTTTGACCTTTCCGCGTTTGCCCCGGTGCTTTTGTTTATCGGCTGCGTGATGTCCCTTTTCTTAAAGAAACAGTTTACGCGCAGCATCGGCGGAATAATAATGGGCTTTGGTATGCTTTTCGTGGGTATAGCCATGATCAAGGGGGCCATCATTCCACTGTCAAAGAGCCCGAGATTTATTTCGTTTTTAAGCAAGCTCTCCAATCCGTTTCTGGCGATATTGTTCGGAGTTGCTTTTACAGCCCTTTTACAGAGCTCCTCTTCTTCGGTGGTGATCTTCCAGGCGTTTGCAATTCAGGGGATGCTTGATTATAATACTGCTGTATATCTGGTAATAGGTGCCGCGATAGGATCGGTGGCGCCAAATATACTGGCAAGCCTTACCACAAACCGCAACGGTAAGCGTACCGCTATGCTGAATCTGTTATTTAACCTTTTCAGAGCGGTGATCCTTTGTACATTGATCAACGTATTCCCGCAGATACTTACGTTGATACAGTCCCTTTCGCCGGGTGACATCGGCAGGCAGGTCGCTAATACGCATACCATATTCGCAATAATCGCAGTGGTGATCATGCTGCCGTTTTCGGATTACATTGCCAGGCTTTCAGAGATACTGATCCCGGTTCTGCCACAGGAGACTATCTCCAGACGGGAGATGAGGCTCAAATACCTTATCGACGCTTCCAATACACTACCGGCTGTAACCATACGACAGGCCATTTTGGAGACGGAGAGACTGGGCAAGATAGCCAGGGACAGCTTAAGGGATTCGGTATATGCTTTCTTTGATCATGACCAGGAGCTTGTGGAAAAGGTAGGCACATCAGAGGGGATTGTGGATTATCTCTCCCATGAGATCAATACCAGGCTTTTGGCGTTAAATGCCACAGAGCTTCCCGAAGCAGACGCGTTCAGGGCTTCCAACCTTGCGATGATAGTTTCGGATTTTGACAGGATCAGCGATCACGCCCACAACATTGTAAGCTATATCAACAAGGTGCCTGATCCCAAAACAGCTTTTTCCAAGCACGCAAGGCGGGATATGTTCTTCCTTGCGGAGCAGACCTTCAGGACGATCAATCTTGCCATAGATATCTTTGCCAATGAGAACTTCGACCTGATCCCTGAGGCACAGGAATGTGAGGATGTGGTCAATCTCATTGAGGAGGAAGCGGTTGAAAAGCATATCGGCAGGGTGATAAAGGGCAAATGCGATCCCATGTCAGGACATATTTACACTGATATGTGCGCGGAGTTTGAAAGATGCTCCGATCATGCCATGAACATAGCAAAGGCACTGGTTCCAAGAAAGCTTTTAGAAGACATAGAAGAAGGTGAGAATTAAGCATATGACGAGAGATGACTGCATTTTCTGCAAACTTGCCAACGGGCAGATACCCACAAACGTCATCTATGAGGATGATGATTTTGCGGTGATCCTTGACGCTTCCCCCGCGTCAAAGGGACATTCACTTATTATTCCCAAGCAGCATTACGATGATCTGTTTGGGATAGATGAGAGTGCTGCTTCAAAGGTAATGCCCCTGGCAAAGAAGCTTGCCGCTCACATGAAGGAGGTATTGGGCTGTGACGGGATCAATGTTCTCCAGAACAACGGAGAAGAGGCCGGACAGACTGTTTTCCATTTCCATACCCATGTGATCCCCCGGTATAAGGGCGCGGCAGGTATTTTGAACTGGTCCCACGTATCCTTCACAGATGAAGAGATGCAGGATATAAAAGAATCACTTAAAATGTGATTACACAGATCTATATCTATCAAGGAGGTAACAACATGAAAAAATTAAAGATCAAACTGGCGGCGGCAATGATGGCGTTGGCTATGGTGGCTGGATCATTTGCGGGCGGCGCCGCAACCGCTAATGTAAAGACTGTATCCGCAGCTTCAAGCATAAGCGCAAGCAAGGCAAAGAAGATCGCCTTGAGAAAGTCCAGCACTGCGTCAAGCAAGGCTGTAGCAATGGATACCTACAAGACCTACAAGAACGGCAAGAATGTTTACCATGTTTCATTCTACAAGAAAATCGGTTCTAATAAGTACAGACATTATGTATATGATATTTCAAGCCGCAATGGTTCCATAGTTAAGCAGAATTCCAAGGATTACAGTATTATCTCTGCAAGCAGGGCAAAGGAGATCGCTCTTGACGATTCTGATGTTGACAGCAGTGATGCAAAGGATAAAGAGGCTGATCTTGACGAAGAAGACGGCAAGCTTGTTTGGAATGTAAGCTTTACCAAGAAATCTTCTACAAAGTATTATGATTACTGGACAGGATATTATTATACTGATTCTGACGATAGTGATTATGAATATACCATCAACGCGGTTACAGGACATATCATTGATTCCGACGATGATGATGACGACGATTGATAAAGCAGAGGATTTTATATGTCCAATTCATATGACGGGCTGGCGAAGATGCTGGTACTCAATGTCGGAGGCAAGGATAATGTAACATCCGTCTCCCATTGTGATACAAGGCTCAGGTTTGTTCTCAAGGACGAGGGTCAGGCAAATACCGATCTGATAAGGAGTCTGGACGGAGTTGTATCCGTTGTCAAAGAGGACGGTCAGTATCAGATTGTTATCGGAAATCACGTACCCGACGTGTACGAGAGGGTGCTTGTCTGTGGTAATATGCGTGAACTCGGCACAACTGTTTCAGAGGCTTCAAAGGCTTCTTCCGCTTCGGCTTCAAGTCTCGTGATGGCTGCGCTGTTTGTGGCTGTGGCATTGGCAGTTAGCCTGGCATTTATATTTGCCTTTAACGAGCCTCTTGCTGTTGCGCTTCCTGTAGCATTGGTCTGCGCGCTTTCAAGCGCTATTATTTATAAGCGTGCTGCCGGAGAGCCGTCAGCCAGACAAGGCAGTTCCCAAAAGGGAGATGCAGCCTCAAAGGTTCAGCCGGAGAAGCTATTGGCTCCCGTAAAGGGAAGGCTTATACCGCTGAATGAGATTTCAGATGAAGCTTTTGCATCCGGGATATTAGGTGAGGGAGTAGGTCTTATGCCCGAAGAGGGCAGGATATATTCCCCCTGCGGCGGAGTGATAACCACATTTTTCCCTACGGGACATGCCATAGGTATCCGTTCCGACAGCGGAGCGGAAATACTTATACATATAGGCATTAACACCGTTAAGCTTGACGGAAAGGGCTTTTACCCTAAGAAACAGCAGGGAGACCGCACAAATGAAGGAGAGCTTCTGCTGGAGTTCGACCTTGATGTAATAAAGGGCGCAGACATGTCCTGTGAGACGCCCATGATAGTCACCAACAAAGATGCATATTCGCGTATTACCGTCGCGAGGGAAGGCATGGCTGACCACGGGGATGTGGTTATAGAAACAGTTCCGAAGTAAGCTTCACAGGAGGGATGTATGCTTGAGGGTAAGCATATTCTTTTAGGCGTGACCGGAAGCATTGCTGCCTATAAGTCAGCGTCACTTGCAAGTGATCTGGTAAAGCAGGGTGCCGTCGTTACAGTAGTAATGACGAAAAACGCCACTAATTTTATCAATCCCATAACCTTTGAGACTCTTACGGGACGCAAATGCCTGATAGATACCTTTGACAGGAATTTTGAGTATTCCGTTGAGCATGTATCTCTTGCCAAGGAGACAGAGCTTGTGATGATAGCTCCTGCCTCTGCAAATATTATCGGCAAGCTGGCAAACGGTATAGCGGATGATATGCTGACGACTACGGTCATGGCATGCAGATGCCCCATATTTGTGGCTCCGGCGATGAATACGGCAATGTATGAAAATGCCATAGTCACTGACAACCTCGCAAAGCTCAGGCGTTTTGGGATACAGGTGATCGAGCCGGCAAGCGGTTATCTTGCCTGTGGAGACACCGGCAAGGGAAAGATGCCTGAACCGGCAAAGCTTGCTTCCTGTATCAGACACGCAATAGGTCACAGCAAGGATCTTGAAGGAAAAAAGGTTCTGATCACCTCAGGCCCTACAAGGGAAGCTATAGACCCGGTTCGCTTTATAACCAATCATTCTACCGGCAAGATGGGATTTGCGATTGCAAATAACGCTTCAATGCGCGGTGCTGAGGTTACCGTTGTAAGCGGCAGGGTATCGGTGGAGCCTCCGGATTTTGCCGAGGTGCTTTTTGTGGATTCAGCCGCGCAGATGGCGGCAGAGGTCAGGGAACGGGCGGCTGATGCCGATATCATTATCTGCTGCGCCGCAGTTGCGGACATGACTCCGGTTGCGGTAGCCGATGACAAGATCAAAAAGTCTGATTTTGACGGATGCTTAAAGCTAAAGCCCACAGAGGATATTTTAGCCTGGGCCGGAGCAAACCGCAGAAAAGGCCAGGTCATAGCAGGATTTTCCATGGAGACAAGGGACTTGGCAGTAAATTCCAGGGCAAAGCTGGAGTCAAAGCATATTGATATGATAGTCGGCAACAATGTCAAGGTGGAAGGCGCAGGATTTGGCACGGATACCAATGTGGTAACCTTCATTACGCGTGATGAGGCTGTCGAGCTTCCTATAATGAGTAAGGATATGGTGGCTGAAAAGCTGCTGGATAAGATAAAAGAAATATCCGAATAAAGACATCAAAAAACCGCTCCGGCATTACGAAAGATGCTTAAGGAGCGGTTTTATAATGACTGGTCTACTAAGAGTCCCGCGTAGCGGCTGGTGGCATAGGGAGCCACAAATCCGTGACCGGGATTTTTGTATTCGATGGGAACCTTGTCTACGTAGTTGAGAGGATCGATCGCTGTCTTGTCAGCCTGCCGCGATATGGCATTCTTGAAACGGTTAAGTATTGAAAACGCGTTCTTTGAATCCTCGCCGGAAACGGCGCCTACTATCGTATCCCTGTCAAGAGACAAGGTTTGATCCTCATTGGATACAACCCCCACAGAGGAAAGCTCTTCGCTCATGCTGCGGTAAATGCGGCCCATCTCTCCCAAAAGGGTGGTATTCTTGTGGCGGGAGGCGTATTGCTGTCCAATCTCTATAAAGCCGTTGTAAGCCTCTAAAAGATCGTTCACCGAATCCGCCATAGCGTCAGAGCTTGCCTTGAAGCCTATCCTGGCGGGGTCGTCGTCGGGGGTTACACTATTCAGAGTTATGTCAAAAGCCCTGTTGATGGTAAAGCTGTTGGACAGAGACTCATGCAGCGTGCCGTTTAATGTGAAGGAAGAATTCATGGCAGGCTGTGTAACATCCGTGATACCCAGGATGGAAAGCTCGTCGGCATCGGTGCTTGAATGTATGTCAAAGAGGAATTTCTCATCCTCCGCGAGCCCGGTATGCTTGGAAACTATCTCAAGGGCGGACTGCTCACCACCGCGGTCTATGATTTTAGCGGTAAGACCCACATCTGAAGTATTGATCAGACGGGCGATCTTTTGCTGGACATCCCTGTTGGTGTCTTGTGAACCCACATTGAACTGGAACTCGTAGGAATTCTGGGTGGTATCCAGATCAAATGAATGGGTCCCCTCCGGGAAATCCCGTCCCTTGGAGGGTATGAAATTCCCACGGTTGATCTGAGGCTGAGCGAGGCGTTTTACGCCCAAGGTAAAGCCATTGCTGCTGTTGCCGGCATCCTGGGAAGCCATGTACTCTACGGCAACTGCGCTCTCATTGGAGGAAGTGGCGATCTTCTTATTGAAAACGCTCTCAATATCATCACCATCGGTCTGCAGTGAAGAAACAAGGTTCTGCGTCCTGCGGGCGTTCTCCTTGAGATCGATCGCGAATTTGGTGACCTCAGTACCGGTCCGTATCTTATATAGAGGAGCATCTTTAGACGATTTGACAATACGGCTGTAGACGTCCTTAAGTTCACTTTTCTTATGGGAATCAAAGCGGCTGTTACCCGCTGTAGAACCATACGTGGACAGATAATAATTGTACACGTCATTATTGGAAATAACTGACATATCGACACCCCTCCTTCCTTCCCTGAGATTAACGCCGCGTCCGGCGCCGGGGCATAATAAGTCCATTTACTTGTATATAGTATACCATGCTTATTGCTGTTTGTCATCAACTAAATACATTATTTTTGGCATTTGATCCACAATATATAGTAGTTAGCATTTGCACGATCAATCAGTTCTCAAACATATGTTAATGAGTATAAAAACTACATCTTGTGTTATGGACAAAAAAATGCTATATTATACGGGTATGATTGTGAAATTATAAGCTGACGTGTAAAGGTACAGCTTACTGGGTATAGATATTTTGCAGGGAGGTGCGCAATGAAGGGGTTGAGAGACGGACTCAGATTTCTGGCAATGTTCATGGCTGTGATCATGATATTTGCTGCGGGAGCCTTCGTGACGACAGAGTCGTTTCATGCCGCGGGCAAAGAGGATTGGGCTTTTGCAGCGGAAGAAGGCGAATTTAGAAAGGAATATGTGGATGAGGATTTTGACACCGATGACGATGATGACTACGAGGGGGAGGACGATGATGGATACTATGAAGCTGGCGAAGATGACTGGGACGAGCTTGAAGATGGACTTGAAGATGATATCGACGAAGGCTACGGATATAGCTCAGAAGACGTCTACGACGATGAAGACGAAGACGACGAAGATGATGAGGACGATGAAGAAGACAGCGATTCAGAAAATGAGGATGATGCAGATGAAGAAGAGTATCTGCCCTCAGGTTCTTTCGAGACGACGGGTGATAATGGGCTGAGCATCGAGGCTTCATACGATGAAGGCATATTCACCGAAGAGGTATTGATGAATACTGCCGTTGTCGCTTCCGACAAGCTTCTGTCTGATATTTCAGGTGTTATTGAGAACGCAAAAGGCGCTGTTGGCGTTGATATTTCATTCACAGACGAAGAAGAGGAGATTTGGTCTTTGGATGATAATGAGATCAGCTTTACCTTACGGGCAAAGGAGCTGCCCGAGGGTGAGGAGTTTAGCCTTGTGCATATCAATGACGAGGGTACAGCCAAAAAGCTTCCCAACAAGATCGAAGATAAGACCGTTTCATTTACCGCGGACAGCTTTGGTGTATACGCCATAGTAGGAACAGGCGAGGAAGCCGCCGCGGAAGAGCAGCCTGCAGAAGAACAGCAGGAGGCCGCAGCAGAAGTACAGCCCGCAGCTGAGACCGTTCAGGGTGTATATCAGGTTCAGGTAGCCGCATTAAACGGTACCAAGGTTTATGACGGTGAAGGTGTTGATACATCTGATTTCATCAGCGCAGTCATCGTAAACGGCAATGTTATCAATGATTACTCCATCTCCGGTGATGTGCTTCAGTTTACCTTTGAGGGTAATTCATTTTCAGTTCCGGGCATATCCGTATCCGCAGACGGCGACATCAGGGATGTGGGTCATTATGACATAATAGTTTCCGGCGGCGGAACAACTGTTGCAAGCACCAACAACCCCGCGGTATCCTGCCAGATCATAGCAGAGAACGGCTCATACGAGGTTACAAGGCGTGAGATAGTGCTTACCTCCGCCAGCGGAGAGTGGCATTATGACGGCAAGGTTCACAAAGCCCCCACCGTTACCATTTCCGGTGACGGCTGGCTGGACGGTGATGAGCCTTCGTATTACTTCCCCAATACCATAAAGGATATAGGGTCAGAGGAGAATTACTTTGTCCTCAAGAAGGATGCGTCGGATAATAATACAAATTGGGCTGCTGAATACCCGAACTACAACGTAGTTGTTGCTTACGGAGTATTAAGGGTCAGCCCGGCACGATGATCAACAAAGCAGTTAGGAGGAAATAATCATCATGAATCGTTTCAAAAGGATCTTAGCGTTTGGATTGGCAGTTGCTCTTACAGGTACTCTGGCTGTGGGATGTTCAGGAGGCAGCGGTGCTTCCTCCGGTTCCAACGATACAGCACAGGATAGCGGCGCAGCCGGCGGAAAGCTTGTTATGGCGACCAACGCTACCTTCCCGCCTTATGAGTATGTGGAGGGCGGCGAATACGAGGGCATAGACGTGGAGATCGCAGGCAAGCTCGCCGAGAAGCTTGGCAGAGAGCTTGAGATTCAGGATGTAGAGTTTGACTCAATAATAGGCGGCGTACAGAGCGGCAAATACGACATGGGAATGGCAGGCATGACTGTCACCGAAGAGCGCAAGCAGAGTGTTAATTTCTCTGACACATATGCCACCGGTATCCAGTCCATAATCGTACCCGAGGGCAGCGCGATTGCTACCGTTGATGATCTTTCCTCAGATACCAGGATCGGGGTTCAGCAGGGTACTACCGGAGATATTTACGCCACGGATGATTACGGCGAGGACGCAGTTACCGCCTACAAGAACGGTGCGGACGCAGTACAGGCTCTTGTTACCGGCAAGATAGACTGTGTTATCATTGACAATGAGCCCGCAAAGTCCTTCGCGGCAGCCAATGACGGCCTTGTGATCCTTGACACCAGCTACGCGGAAGAGGATTACGCCATCTGCATCTCCAAGGACAACGAAGAGCTTCTCACACAGATCAACGACGCTCTTTCAGAGCTGAAGTCAGACGGCACTATTGACAGCATCATTGAGAAATACATTCCTTCCGAGGGATAATTGTTTTCAGGATCACATATATGACATTCGCATCGACCACGGTGACTTATGTATCCGTGGTCGATTGTTGTTCAGAAACAGTTCATTTAATAAGGGAGCCTGTATGTTTGAACAGTTCAAAGCGGATTTTACGCTGAATTTCATAGACAATGACCGCTGGCTCATGCTGATGAGAGGTCTTGTCGCTACCCTGCAGATCACATCTGTGGCGCTTATCATTGGTGTTGCTATAGGCGTGATCGTTGCGGCCATAAGATCGACCTACGACAAGAACAAAGACGAATACAAGAGACGAGGGGACGCCACCTACTATATACTTGGCTTTTTTAACCTTCTTTGCAGGATATACCTTACGGTTATAAGAGGGACTCCGACAGTAGTACAGCTTCTTATCGCATATTTTATAATATTTGCCTCCTCCACCAACTCCTTAGGTGTTGCAATGTTTGCCTTTGGTTTAAATTCCGGAGCCTATGTTGCTGAGATAATAAGAGGCGGTATCATGTCTATTGATGCCGGACAGTTCGAAGCCGGTAGCTCACTGGGCTTCCATTATGTTCAGACCATGCGCTATGTCATTGTTCCGCAGGTAATAAAGAACGTGCTTCCGGCGCTCTTCAATGAGTTTATCGTACTTATCAAGGAGACTTCGGTAGCAGGCTATATAGGCATAGAGGATCTTACAAAGATGGGAGACCTTATCCGCAGCCGTACCTTCTCGGCGTTTATGCCCCTTCTGGCTGTGGCGGGGATATACCTTATTCTGGTTATGGGGCTTACTGCTTTAGATGACCGTCTGGAGAGGAGGCTGCGCAGAAATGAGAGATGATAATGTTGTCATAAAGGTAGAGCATTTAAAGAAATATTACAGGGATCATACCATACATGCCCTGGATGATGTTTCTGTGGA
The DNA here is from genome assembly GCA_905233905.1 of uncultured Lachnospiraceae bacterium. Lineage (GTDB taxonomy): Bacteria > Bacillota > Clostridia > Lachnospirales > Lachnospiraceae > RGIG4930. The sequence goes on along the minus strand of CAJOFN010000020.1, from coordinate 17,279 downwards.
GATCGACCGGGGAGAGGTGATATGTATCATCGGCCCCTCAGGAAGCGGCAAATCCACGCTGCTGCGTTCCCTTAACCTGCTTGAAATGCCGACAGACGGTCATATATACGTAGACGGCATAGATATTACAGACCCTAAAACCGACATCAACCTTCACCGTCAGAAAATGGGTATGGTATTCCAGCATTTCAATCTTTTCCCTAATATGAGTGTTATAGGGAATATGACCATAGCTCCTGAAAAGGTTTTAAAGCAGCCCAAAAATGAGGTGAATGACAGAGCCATAAAGCTTTTGGAGAGGGTAAATCTTGCCGACAGGAAGGACGCCTATCCGGATCAGCTATCAGGCGGCCAAAAGCAGAGGATAGCGATAGTACGGGCCCTTATGATGAATCCGGAGATAATGCTTTTTGATGAGCCCACATCAGCTCTTGACCCTGAGATGGTAGGAGAAGTGCTTGATGTTATGAAGGATCTCGCGCGGGAAGGCATGACAATGGCTGTTGTGACGCATGAGATGGGCTTCGCCAGAGAGGTGGCGGACCGGATAGTGTTCATGGATTCCGGCAAAATATTAGAGATCGATACGCCAAAGGAAATATTTGAAAATCCCAAGAGTGACAGATTAAAAGACTTCCTTGCAAAGGTATTATAGTGAGAGGGGGCATTACCTTACTCAGATCTGTGCAAGGATTATGGCGGCAAATATCAGCACGCATCCAAGCCCCTCCCTTAAGGTAAGGGTCTCTCCCAATATAGCCCAGCCCGCAAGCACGGCAAATACGGACTCCAGGCTCATTATAAGGGAGGCTATGGTTGGATGTACGCTTTTCTGCCCCACTATCTGCAGGGTATAAGAGACGCCGGTAGAGAGCAGGCCTGTGTACAACAGAGGTATCCACGCGTCTTTGTTTGAAAATGCCATTGCCATACCGGCAGGATCAGGGAGTATCTCAAATATAAGCGCGGGTATCATGGTAAGCAGTCCGCATACAATGAATTCTATGACTGAAAGCGCAATAGGATTTACAGCCTTTACAAAATGATCAATGGACAGGATCTGAATGGAAAAGCACAGAGCTGATGCCAAAATCAGCAGATCAGGACGTGATATCTTAAGTGACTCCGACAGGCAGAGCAGATAAAGCCCTGCAAGGGTGATAGCCACAGCCAGCCATACGCGAAGGCTGACGCGCTTTCCGATAAAAAGCCCCGCCAGAGGGACAAGGATGATATAGCACGCGGTCAGAAAGCCTGCCTTTCCTGCAGGCGAGCCGAGAGTTATGCCCACCTGCTGAAGGTTGGAGGCGGCAAAAAGCGCAATTCCGCAGACTATGCCGCCGGTAAACAGCGTGTGTTTGTCGTTTTTTGGCATGGAAGCCTTAGAGTACGCCCGGTTCTCTTCCTTAAGGGCAAGGTTTAGCACAGGAAGCAGGGCGATCCCGCCCATTAAGAATCTTGTGCCGTTAAAGGTAAAGGGACCTATGAGGTCTCCGCCCTCCCGCTGTGCCACAAAAGCAATTCCCCATATGAACGCGGCAAGTGCCAGAAGAATGGAGCCGCTTGGTCTGAATCTTTTCTTTTCCATAACCTCATCAATATACCATAACGTCGTTGAATTTTAAATAAAATTATTGTAAGATAAGTAAGATAGTCTGATAGTATAAGGGAGGAACATCCATGAATGACGAGACTTTCTTTTGGGTATTTATGGGCTTCATTGTCCTGTTAGTGGTAATTGTCGCCGTTGTAGCTGTTGTGGCAAGCGTATCCGGCGCTGTTGCAGGCATCGTTGACGATGAGGAAGACGAGGAAACATGAACAAGATCATCATAGCCGCGCACAAATCCTACGCCTTTCCTTCAGACGATATTTACCTGCCCCTTCAGGTAGGGGCGGCAGGCCATGACGACATCCTTGATCTGTCAACGGTATATTTAGAGGATGGTAAGGCTCATGGCCAGACCATCATGCGCGATGATATGGATGAGAACATTTCCGACAGGAACCCAGGCTACAGCGAGCTGACAGGTTTATACTGGGCATGGAAGAATCTCAAGGACGCGGATGTCATTGGTCTTGTGCATTACAGGCGGCATTTTACGGTGAAGTCCATGTTTTTCAGGCACGGTCACGATCCGATAAGGTGTGTGCTCACCGAGGGGGAGCTGGAAGTCCTCTTATCACAGTACGATATCTTAGTTCCCGCCAAGCGTGTATATGCTATAGAGACTCTGTATTCCCATTACAAGCACACGCTGAATGTTTATGAGCTTGACGCGGCATTTGAGATCATAAAAGCGGATTACCCCAGGTATGCCCAGTACATTGAGACTATTTGCAGGAGGCGCTGGGGATTTATGTTCAATATGATGATCTTAAGGCGCAGGGACCTTGAGGATTATTGTACATGGCTTTTTGATGTGCTTTTCAAATTAGAAGCCCGTCTTAAGAGCGAGGGATATTTAGACGGATTATCCGCCTTTGAGGCAAGGCTCTTCGGACGGGTCAGTGAGATAATGTTTAATTTATGGGTCGAGGATAAGCGGCGCAGGGGCAGGAAGATCGGCGAGGTGCCGGTAATGTCCATGGAGCCGGAGAACTGGCCCAAAAAGGCGACATCCTTTGTGACAGCGAAGTTTGGACACAGGAAATACGGAGAGAGCTTCTGATGAAGGTATCAGTCATCACTCCTTTTTATAACGGCAACAAATACATACACGACTATGAGAATATGATGGCCGCCAATGAGCGGTCATTGATGCCCCAGGATGTTTTAGAGGTTATTTTGGTCAATGACAGTCCTGAGGTTGCGGTGGAGCTTTCGGGAATATACGCCTCCAGGCCCAACTGGCGCGTCATCGCCAACCAGAAAAATGTCGGCATACATGCTTCGCGTATTCACGGATTGTCGGAGGCTTCCGGTGATTATGTGATTTTTCTGGATCAGGATGATTTCCTGGCGGAGGACGCTGTGGCCATTATGCTGGAGGAGGCCCGCAGGATCGCAAAGGAAGCGTCACAGAGACTCTGCTATAAGGTGCTGGTTGCCAATGCCCTTTTACAGCAGCGTGACGGTTCAAAGGTTCCCTGGTATCGCAGTGATTACCACAAGAACCAGATCGGAAGGCTTAGGACCTACCTTACTGTCGGGACCCAGATAATTTCTCCGGGGCAGTGCATGATGGCCAAAGAAATAATCCCCAGGGAATGGATCACCCATGTGGTCACAAAGAACGGTGCAGATGATTATTATCTTTGGCTTTTGTTGTTGGAAAAGGGAATTGATTTCGAGTATGTGGACGACACCTTATACGAACACAGTATGACAGAAGAGAACCTGTCTTTGGATACCACCGTTACGGATACATCCACAGCCCAGTTCATAGGTTATCTGTACGAGTCAGGCTTCCCCGAGAGACAGCTTAAGCTTCTGGACAGACAGACGAAGTACAAGCATGATTTCCGGAAAGGAACATTAACGAAAAAGCTTTTGCTGTCCCTTCGCTATTTTGATATTTTTATCGCCAACGTCATATTCAAGCTTCGCAGCAGAACAGCTTACGGGTTCAACAGATGATGAAGGCCGCGGTATTATTGGCTGCCTTTAACGGGAGTCGGTTTATAAAAGAACAGTTGTCGTCACTTATGTCACAGACCTATACTGATCTTACGGTCTATGTCCACGATGACGGATCGACGGATGATACCTTGGATATCGTAAATGAATATGCTGCCAATTATCCCGGCAGGATAGAGATAATAGAAGGCCCGCCCTCAGGGAGCGCAAAGGATAATTTCTGGTTTCTTTTGAAGCAGGTCGAAGCGGATGTTTACCTGTTCTGTGATCAGGACGATGTATGGCTTGATGACAAGGCAGCCCGTGAGATCGAAAGGTTAAAGGAGCTTCCGGCATCTTCATGCCGATGCGTTTTCTGTGACATGAAGGTGGTTGACGAGAAGCTTAAGGTTATAGATGAGTCTTTTTTGCATTACAACGGCAGGGATCCGGGGGATCTGAGGTATCAAAGGATACTCATAGACAATCCCGCAGCCGGGACATCCATGTGTTTTGACAGGGCGTTAAGGGATAGGGCTGTTGCCTGGGATTTTGACCTGAAGGGAATAGAGATGCATGACGGTTTTTTGCTTGCAATGGCAGCCCTTTGCGGAAAGGTTTCCTATATAGATACGCCTTTGGTATTGTACCGTCAACATTCCTCCAACGAAATGGGAGCCGCGAGGTCAGAGAGTGTTTTTGAAAGAATAAAGAGAAATATATCCGATCTGCTATCAGGCAGGATGCTTGAAAACAAGCGCAGATTCATAAGTTTATCCAGGAAGGCGGCATACGAGCTTTCGCGGATGAAGGATATCCCGGAAGCTGACCGCAGGGTGCTTTACAGGTATGCAAGGCTTTTTGCATATCCCAAGCCATCAAGGATCGCTTTCCTCAAGAAGAATGGTTTCAACCGGGCAAGACATACATGGTGGATGTGGCTTTGGAGCTGACAATGGAAGGAGTTTAATAATATGAAGACATTAGCCAAGACATATGATCCCAAGGGGATGGAGGATACTATCTACAAAAGATGGGAAGAAAAGGGATACTTCCATGCCAATGTAGATCCTGACAAAAAGCCCTTTACCATTGTTATGCCTCCTCCAAATATTACGGGACAGCTTCATATGGGACATGCCCTTGACAACACCATTCAGGACATTCTGATAAGGTTTAAGCGCATGCAGGGCTACGAAGCCCTCTGGCAGCCCGGTACGGACCATGCCTCCATAGCCACAGAGGTCAAGGTTATAGAAGCTCTCAAAGAACAGGGCATAGACAAGGACGACCTTGGAAGAGAAGGCTTTCTGGAGAAATGCTGGGAGTGGCGTAAGGAGTACGGCGGACGCATCATAAAGCAGCTTAAGAAGATGGGCTCATCCGCAGATTGGGAGCGTGAGCGCTTCACCATGGATGAAGGCTGTTCAGAGGCTGTAGAAGAGGTTTTTGTTGATTTCTACAGGAAGGGTCTGATTTACAAGGGAGAGCGCATCATCAACTGGTGTCCGGTATGCCAGACCTCAATATCAGATGCCGAGACTCTGCATGAAGAGCAGGAAGGACATTTCTGGCATATCAGATATCCCATAGCAGGAGAGGAAGGCAGGTTCGTTGAGATCGCCACTACCCGTCCGGAGACCATGCTGGGAGATACTGCCCTTGCGGTACATCCGGAGGATGAGAGATACGCTGACATAATCGGAAAGACAGTAATACTTCCGCTGGTAGGCAGGGAAATTCCCGTTGTGGCTGATGAATATGTTGACAGGGAGTTTGGTACCGGAGTGGTTAAGATCACGCCGGGGCATGACCCTAATGACTTTGAGGTCGGCAAACGTCATGACCTTGAGATTATCAATGTATTAAATGATGACGCCACCATCAACGGCAACGGCGGCAAATACGAAGGACTTGACCGTTATGAGGCAAGGAAGCAGATCGTAAAGGAGCTTGAAGAGGGCGGATTTTTAGTTAAGATCGAGGCTCATACGCATAATGTCGGGACACATGACAGATGCGGCACCACTGTAGAGCCAATGGTAAAGCCCCAGTGGTTTGTTGCCATGGAGGAGCTGGCAAAGCCTGCGATAGAGGCGATTAAGACAGGAGAGCTTTCCTTCGTCCCCGAGAGATTTGACAAGACCTATCTTCACTGGCTTGAGAATATCCGTGACTGGTGTATTTCGCGCCAGCTCTGGTGGGGACACAGGATACCGGCATGGTACTGTGATGACTGCGGGGAGATTGCCGTTGCAAAGACAAAGGAAGCTCCGGACAAATGCCCACATTGTGGAAGTACGCATATCCGCCGCGACGAGGATACCTTAGATACCTGGTTTTCATCTGCCCTGTGGCCTTTTTCAACCCTGGGATGGCCAAAGGAGACAAAGGAGCTTTCCTATTTCTATCCTACTGATGTGCTTGTTACAGGCTACGATATTATTTTCTTCTGGGTTGTAAGAATGGTATTTTCCGGCTATGCCCATACAGGTAAGTCGCCTTTCTCTACGGTATTGATCCATGGGCTCGTAAGGGATGAGCTTGGGAGGAAGATGTCCAAGTCCTTAGGCAACGGCATAGATCCTCTTGAGGTTATCGACAAGTACGGGGCGGATGCTTTAAGGCTTACCCTTACCACCGGCAACGCCCCCGGAAATGATATGAGGTTCTACTGGGACCGTGTGGAGAATTCCAGGAATTTTGCCAACAAGGTCTGGAATGCGTCCAGATTTATCATGATGAATTTAAATGAGGAATCGCTCAAGGAACCGGCAGCAGGGGAGTTATATAACGAGGACAGATGGATACTGTCTGCTGTTAATACCCTTGCCCGTGAAGTGACTGACAATATGGAACGCTTCGAGCTGGGCATAGCCGTTGGCAAGGTTTATGATTTCATATGGGACGAGTTCTGCGACTGGTATATCGAAATGGTAAAGCCAAGGATATATGGTGAGGATGAGATCAGCAAAAACGCGGCCTTCTGGACATTGAGGAGCGTACTTGTTGATTCCTTGAAGCTTCTGCATCCCTTCATGCCTTTTGTAACAGAGGAGATTTACACAACGCTCACAGGCGATGAGAGCATAATGGTTTCGGACTGGCCTGTATATGACAATAGCAGGCATTTCCCCAAAGAAGAGGAAATGGCACAGCGCCTCAAGGAGCTTGTAAGAGGTATTAGGCAGGTTCGTACTGACATGGATGTTCCCCCCTCAAGAAAGGCGAAGGTGATCATTACCTCCGACCAGGAAGCTGTCAGGGCGACCTTTGAAGAGATGAAGCCTGTATACCGTAATCTTGCCTTTGCTTCAGAGATAGAGGTAAGAGGTGATGCGTCTTCGATTGATGATTCGGCAGTTTCGGTAGTCATACCGGACGCGGTGGTATACATGCCGTTAGAGGATCTTGTCAATCTCGAAAAGGAGAAGGAGCGCCTAAATAAAGAAAAGGAGCGCCTTGAAAAGGAGCTGGCGCGTTCAAAGGGTATGCTTTCCAATGAAAAGTTTCTTGCGAAGGCACCTCAGGCCAAGGTAGACGAGGAAAAGGCCAAGCAAAAGAAATACGAACAGATGATGACCGACGTTTTGGCAAGGCTTAAGGATATGGGAGAATAATATGCTTGACTTTGAAGAAGAGTTAAAGAATTTTACGCCTATACCTGATTCGGGAGAGGCGGCAAGAGCAATATATGACAGAGACATTACCGATCTGGTAGACATCCTCAAGGAAATGATTAAGGAGAAGGCATGATCTGTTTCTATTGCGGCAATGAAACGATAGACGATCAGGTGTGTCCGTACTGCGGCAAGGATCAGTCAGCTTACAGGATGATCCTTGTTGCAGCCGGCAGGTATTATAACGATGGACTGAAAAAGGCCCGGGTACGTGACCTTTCCGGCGCGGCGGACAGTCTCAACAGATGCCTGCGGATGGACAAATACTACACGGTAGCAAGGAATCTTCTGGGGCTTGTGTATTTTGAAATGGGGCAGACCGTACTTGCGTTAAGGGAATGGGTGCTGTCCAAGAATCTTCAGCCCAATGATAATCCCGTAGACCGCTATCTGGCGGTAGTACAGAAGCCGGGAGCGTTATCCAGGCTTGATTCTGTTACCCAGAAATACAACCTTGCACTGTCTTACTGCAGACAGGGAAGCCCTGATCTTGCAAGGATACAGTTAAAACGCATTATCTCCGCCAATCCCAAAATGATAGCGGCCCATCAGCTTCTGGCGCTCATACTCATACAGGATGGAAAGTACGAAGAGGCGCGCAGATCACTGACTGCCGCTGCCCGGATAGATGCCAAGAACCCCATAACCATGGCGTATATGGACGCAATTCGTTCTGCCACCAGGAACAGCAAAAAACGCCGCAGAAAAAAGAATGACAACAACACGGATATTTCTATGGCGAATGAAGCGGTGATGCCCAGGGTAGGGATTTTGGATGTGATCGACCGCAACGGAAACGGCATCATCAACATACTTACGGGAACTGCTCTCGGTGTTCTGGTAGCGATGTTTCTGATAGTGCCGAATATGCGCGAAAATGAAAACAGCCAGGCCCAGAGTGCCCTTGTATCAGCGAATAAAGAAGCAGCTAACTCTGCAAATAATGTCGCTTATCTTGAAAAGGAGGTTGATTCCCTAAACCGGGAGCTTGAAAAATACACCGGGCAGGGAGACCTTAAAACCTCCTATGAAAAGCTTATAGAGGCGTCTCAGCTAATGGAAGACGGGGATCATGAGGCGGCGGCAAATGCCATATCCATGGTGAATGAAACCTTATTGGACGCAAACGGCAAGGAGATATTTGCGTCGGTAAACGACGTCATAAAGGAAGAAAGCACAAAGGCGGCATATGATGAAGCCTATAAGGAATTTCGCGGCAGGCATTATGAAGAGTCCATAGCTGGCTTTATTGAGGTTGTGGAATTCGATGAGTCCTACAATGACGGCTATGCGCTCTATTATCTGGCACAGGCCTATGACTATACCGAGGACAAGCCTCTTGCGGCTAAATATTACACCAGATTTGCGGAGCTGTTTCCCAACACCACCAGAGGCCGTCAGGCTGCAAGGAAGGCTGAAGAATATGCCAGTGAGCTTCCTGCGGGTGAAGAAGGCGGCTTGAATACGGCGGATGAGGAAGCGGATGTAACTGCAGCAGATGAAGGAGCAGCGCAGTAATATGACTATCAAGCAAATGGAATATATACTTGAGCTGTCCAGGACCAGGAATTTCAACAAGGCAGCCGTAAATCTGTTTATAACCCAGCCTGCGCTTACATACCAGATAAGACGCGCGGAGGAGGAGATAGGTTTTGCCCTGTTTGTCAGGACGGGGAGGGGAGCTTCCCTTACCATGGCAGGGGAACAGTTTGTTGACGCCGTATCCAATATTTTAGAGGTGTATTCGGATGCTGTTGAGAGAGGAAGGCGCATAAGTCCTGAGTTTAATGATGTCATCAGGGTCGGTGTTCCGGAAAGAGTAGCTGTTCCGGAGTTTGACCGCTGCCGCCGTACCTTTGCGGCAGAACATACCAATACGCCTGTTATCCTGCAATACTATCAGGCAGAGCGTCAGAATGCAATAGACGAGACCATAGAGGAGTCTGACCTTATAATAGTACATCGTGAAAGAGGCAGCCGCTATCGCAGGGGCTGGAAAGAGTTTGTAAGCCTTGACGGATATCTTGGGGCAGCCCTCATGTCCGATACACAAGATATAGTGGTCAGAGATGACGACAACACTATCTGGGTTCCGTACTCATCAGAGCCGGTCAGGCTCTCATTTCAGCAGAGAACAGACGAAAAACGTCAAGTTATACATGATTTCATATCATTTTTTGTACAAAATACACAAAAAATATAAATTCTCCAAAACACTATTTTCTTTTTTCCCCGAATAGAGTATCATATTACTCACGCACAAGATATGGGTCAATGGTTGAGTGTAAACACAATATATAGTGTTGAAACCGCGATCACACATAATAATACAATATATGGAGGGGATTCACATGGACATGACGACAGATTCCATCGAGGTCAGAACCAATGTTATCAAGCGTAACGGGCGCGAGGTAGATTTCCACGAGGACAAGATCATAGGCGCGATAGAAGCAGCCAACAATGAAGTTGCAGGCATCCACCAGATGAACCGTTTTCAGATCCGTGCCGTAGCTGACAAGATTGCCAAGCAGGTAGCGGATTACACCCATGCTGTTAATGTCGAAGACATTCAGGATATGGTTGAGACGGGCATAATGGAGATGCGCTGTTACGAGGTGGCGCAGAAATACGTCCGTTACCGTTACAAGAGAGAGCTTTCCCGTAAATCCAATACCACAGACAACGGCATACTTGCCCTCATTGACCAGCTCAATGAAGAGGTCAAGCAGGAGAACTCCAACAAAAACCCTGTCATTAATTCCACGCAGCGCGACTATATGGCAGGTGAAGTGTCAAAGGATCTTACCAGGCGCGTGCTTCTGCCTGAGGATGTCTCCAAGGCGCATGAAGAGGGTCTGATACATTTCCACGATACGGATTACTTTGCCCAGAGGGAGCATAACTGTGATCTTATCAATCTCGAGGACATGCTGCAGAACGGCACGGTCATTTCAGAGGCTCTTATCGAGAAGCCTCACAGCTTCTTTACCGCCTGTAATGTGACCACCCAGATCGTAGCCCAGGTAGCCTCCAACCAATACGGAGGACAGTCATTCACCTTGGCGCATCTTGCTCCTTTTGTGGACATCAGCCGCAAAAAGATCCGCAGTCAGGTCATAGAAGAGCGCAAAGACTGTAATGAGCCTTTGGATGATGAGATCATCGACAAGATAACAGAGAAGCGTCTGGGTCTTGAGATCCGTTCCGGTATCCAGACCATCCAGTATCAGCTCATAACCCTTATGACCTGTAACGGGCAGGCGCCCTTCGTTACAATGTTCATGTATCTTGACGAAGTGCCCGAGGGACAGATAAGGGACGACCTTGCCCAGATCATACAGGAGGTTATGATCCAGAGGATGCAGGGAGTCAAGAATGAAAAGGGAGTATGGGTTACACCTGCCTTCCCCAAGCTCATCTATGTATTGGATGAGGATAATATTCACGAGGATTCCAAATACTATTACCTTACAGAGCTTGCTGCAAAATGTACAGCCAAGCGTATGGTGCCCGATTATATCTCTGCTAAGATCATGCGCGAGCTCAAGGGCGGCAATGTATATACCTGCATGGGCTGCAGGAGCTTCCTGACACCGGATCGTTCCTATTTAAAGGGCAACATTGCCAGGGCAGGCAATTTCGTCGAAGGAAAGCCCAAGTTCTACGGACGGTTCAATCAGGGTGTTGTCACCATCAATCTTGTGGATGTGGCCTGCTCATCATACGGAGATATGGACAAGTTCTGGGGCATCCTTGATGAAAGGCTTGAGCTTTGCCATAGAGCCTTAAGATGCCGCCATGAGCGTCTTAGGGGTACTTTGTCAGACGTTGCGCCCATACTTTGGCAGCATGGGGCTCTTGCCAGACTGGAAAAGGGACAGCGCATAGATGAGCTTCTTTACAACGGTTATTCTACTATCAGCCTCGGCTATGCCGGACTTTATGAAATGTGTCACAGGATGCTCGGAGTTTCACATACCGACCCGATGGGCAAGGAATTCGCCCTCAAGGTAATGCAGAGGATGAACGATAAGTGCGCCGAGTGGAAGGAAGCGGAGAATATTGATTATTCCGTATACGGTACGCCCTTAGAGTCTACCACATATAAGTTTGCAAAATGTCTCCAGAAGCGCTTCGGTATCATTGAGGGTGTTACGGACAAGAATTATATCACCAACTCATATCATGTACATGTTACCGAAGAGATAGATGCTTTTGACAAGCTTGCATTTGAAGCAGAATTCCAGAAGCTTTCTCCCGGAGGAGCCATCAGTTATGTTGAGGTTCCCAACATGCAGCAGAACATCCCGGCAGTTATTTCCGTGATGAAGTTCATCTACGACAATATCATGTATGCCGAGCTCAATACCAAATCCGATTACTGTGAGGTTTGTGGCTTTGACGGAGAGATACAGATAGTTGAAGATGACAAATCCAAGCTCGTTTGGGAATGTCCCAACTGCGGCAACCGTGACCAGACAAAGATGTCGGTTGCCAGACGTACCTGCGGTTACATAGGCACCCAGTTCTGGAATCAGGGAAGGACGCAGGAGATCAAGGACAGGGTTTTACATATTTCCAATCCTACCATAGCTGTGTGAACAGGAGAAATATCCCAAAAATCATAAAGAATGAACATAAGCTAAGAGCCGCACAACGTGCGGCTCTTTAACTGTCACTACGCAGGATGTATCTGAAAGAATTATCCTGTATGAAAAAAAACGATGATGTGATATAATACGAAACGGTCTTTTTTGTGGAAGGTCTGATAGAGGAATGGAATAATGAGCAATAGATATGCTTTGTTTTTGACTGTTTGTTTGACCGGAATTACGATTCTCATGTCATCCTGTTCACAAAAGAGCGATCAGGATAATAGCAGTAAAGCTGGCAGAACAGTATTCGTAATTATCATGAAAAAAATCCTGCTGATCAAGATGTTTCGCGATCTGAAACAGAATTATATACAATTTCTGGCAATCTTTGTCATGTGTTTTTTTGCTGCCTTTGTCTTCTCCGGGATAGATTCGCCGACAGAGGGGCTTCGGGTCTCCGTGGAACGTTATTTTACCGAAACCAACTTTATGGATATAGGGATTACTGCTGATTCCTTTACCCAGGAGGATCTCGCAGCGGTAGAGGCCATACAGAATGTCGAGGCTGTGTCCATGCATGCGGATATTGTCGGCAGGATCGTTACTAAAACCGGCGAGGAAAAAAAAGCAGGGATGCGGTTTATCAGTAATGACGAGGTTTCCAAAATGCTTTTGCTGGATGGAGAGGCCTATGAACCCGGAATGACGGGGGTGTGGATCGACTGGCATTTTTCCGAAGCGGAGCATTTTGTCGTGGGCGACAAGGTTTCTTTGAAGTACGAGGGGGCCTATTTTGATGAAAAGATACGGGGGATAGTGGATAATCCCGATTTTTACTCTTATACGGTAGACGATACCTATACAGAACCAAGGTACGGGGATTACTGCTATTGCTTTATGGATGTGACAGAATATCCGGGCAGGGACATTGTCTATGACAGGATGGATGTTTCGCTTACCAATGTAAGCAATCAGATACATATCACGGACGAGGATAAGCGGCAGATGGAAAAAACCAAGGTTGATATCATGGATGTGCTTTCCAAGAACAACCTTACAGTCCTGACCAAATCAGATGATCCCGGATTTGCCAGCGTCATTAGTGATATTGATTTTAATGAAATGATCGATGAGGTCATTCCGGTTCTGTTTATTGCCGTAGCCATTTTAGGAGTGGTTACGACTATGACCAGGATCATGTCAAAGCACCGGACACTGATAGGTGCTCTTAAGGCACTGGGGTTCTCCAGAGCTACCATCATGATCCACTATATGTCCTATATCACTATCATCGCTTTTTTGGGCTGTATCTGTGGATCTGTGGTGGGATACCATACGCTTGCCGTATCCTTTTTTGAAGATGCTGCCACATACCATTCCAACCCATATGCCAGGCTGCTTATTTCAGATGCACAGGTATTTGTGGATATCGCGATTGTGACCATTTCCACACTCACTGCTTATTTTTCGTGCAGAAAGCTTCTTGTGCAAAATGCTGCGGATATTCTCCGCCCGGAGCCCCCTGTTCAGGCAGGAGCCGGTCCTATGGAAAAGCTTGCGCTATGGAACAGATTAAGCTTTGCCTCCAGATGGAACCTTCGCGATGTCAACCAGAACCGTTTTCGTACCGTAACAGGTATTATGGGTGTCATGCTTTGCTCTGCTCTGATGGTTACGGCCTTTGCATTTAATGACACCTTAAAGGTTGAAGATATATGGCGGTATGATCATTTAACCCCGGCTGCCTATAACATCATTTTCAAATATGGCACCGGATATGGTGCGGTCTATGATTACTGCCGGCAATACAAAGGTCAGATGGCGATGATCTCTTCCGTGGAGATCAGAAGTAAAAATGATCAAAAGCTGTATACCATGACGGTTGTTGATAAGGGCAATCTTTTCAGGCTTGCTGATAAGGAGCTTAAGATTATTGATATACCGCAGGATTCTGCCAGCATTACTGTAAAAGCATCTGACTTCATGGAGGTTGGGATCGGGGACACCATCGACTTTCGCATACCTGGGCAGAAAAAATGGTATACTGTAAGAGTGGGCTCCATCAACAAAACGGACGGAGCCCAGGGAATCGTACTGACAAGGGAGCTGTATGAGAGCCTGCAGGGACAGTTTTTGCCCAACAATGTATACACCAATATGAAGATTCCCGACTCCCTGCTCACGGACAATAAAGAAATATCAGCAGTGATCTCCCACGAAGCTTATATCAGGTCTTCAAATGATACAAGCCAGGGAATGGATGAAATGGTCGCGACCATTATGTTTATTGCTGTTGTCGTTGGTGTGGTCGTCATGTACAATCTGGGAGTGCTGTCGTATATGGAGAAGATCCGTGAGATCGCAACGCTGAAGGTTTTAGGGTTTCCCTCCAACCATATTCGATGGATACTGCAGCAGCAGAACCTTATAATAACCGGAGTTGGCACTTTGGCGGGAATGCCCTTGGGAGTACCGCTTTTGCACCTGATTTACGAGGAAGAGGCTCATGATATTGACTACATAATTGTAATTGGCGCTACACCCTTTATATATTCTTTTTTACTGTGTTTTGTATTGTCGATCGTTATCAATACAGCTATTTCATCAAATGTGAAGAATATTGATATGGTTGAGGCCTTAAAGGGTGTGGAATAGGAAGGTTTTATGAATGACAAAAAAGAAAAAAAGGAAGTATTGATCTCCTTTCAGAATGTAGGCAAGATATACAGGACAGGCTCCATTGTCTATGAAGCGCTGCGGAATGTAAATCTTGAAATAATGGAAGGGGAGATGGTTGTAATCCTTGGTCCCAGTGGAGCCGGCAAGAGTACACTCCTTAATATGGTAGGCGGGCTTGACGCGGCTACCAGTGGACAGATACTTTTTGGCGGATTGGATATTACCGGCTTTGATGACAAACGCCTTGGAGAGTTTCGGGCAAAGGATGTGGGGATCGTATTCCAGTTTTATAATCTGGTTCCCACGTTTACAGCTTACGAAAATGTTGCCCTGATGAGGGAGCTGGGAATAGAGATCATGGATCCGGGAGAGGCTCTTGAGCTTGTCGGTCTTGGAGAGAGGAAGGATAATTTCCCCTCGCAGATGTCAGGAGGACAGCAGCAAAGAGTATCAATAGCCAGAGCTATTGCCAAGATGCCGCGGCTTCTGCTCTGTGATGAGCCTACAGGTGCGCTTGATACCAAGACAGGTCAGGAGGTATTAAAGCTGCTGCAGCTTCAGAGCAAGGAATATGGCAGAACAGTTGTCATGGTCACGCACAACAGCGCATTTGCCGACATTGCGGATAAAGTGGTACTGGTGCGGGACGGAACCGTATCCGATATCAAATATAATGAGAATCCGTTGGACGCAGAAGAATTGGAATGGTAGGTCTGATATGAAAAAGCTTAAAGAGATCAAATTAACAAAGCCTGTAAAGCTCGTGGTCGTTGTATTGCTTGCGGCAGCAGTTGTGGGAGCAATAGCATATTATATGCTCAGCCCTGACGAGCTGGAGGTTGTGGAAGTTGATGAGGGCAGGGTTGCGCCAAAGCTTACAGGCATAGGGAATGTTGCAGGTGATCATACTATGACGATCTATGCTCCTGTGAGCGGGGAGATATCAAAGCGTTTTGTGAATGCAGGCAACAGGGTAAGCGAAGGAGAAATGCTTGTATCCTACAAGGATGAGCTGCAGCAGCAGATGGTGGATGTCGCTGCCACAGATGTGAATTTCAGCCAGCAGGTATTATCGGCAGCAGCCGCCACCAGAGCGAAATACCAGAATGATTATGATACTGCAAAGGCTTTGGACGAGCAATACAGACAGGAATATGACGAGCTTGCAAAGAACATTCATGAGCTCGACTCCAAGAAATACAAGGGCGACTATACCAATGAAAAGGACAGGAACAAGATCGAGGAGGAAAAGCTGAAGCTTCAGGATGAGCTTGCTGAGGCTGAGAGTAAGCTTAAGGATGCTGATTATGAGCTCCAGCGTCTGGAAAATGAGGAGCAGATAGTTGCCACAGATATTGACCAGGTATCCAACATATCAGGCAGCAGTACGGAGAATGAG
Organism: uncultured Lachnospiraceae bacterium; assembly: GCA_905233905.1. Classification (GTDB taxonomy): domain Bacteria; phylum Bacillota; class Clostridia; order Lachnospirales; family Lachnospiraceae; genus RGIG4930. The sequence goes on along the minus strand of CAJOFN010000020.1, from coordinate 1,364 downwards.
GATGGAACAACCACCGTTTCTGCAAGAGAGCTTGCAGCAAGGAGTGCACAGGCAGCCTTAAACGGGATCAATGGTGAACTGTCAGATGAATACGAGGATTATGTATCAGATGCCCAGAGCTACACAGATGATATATATGATATAAACAGCAGGCTCCTTGAGCTTCAGAACAAAGAGCTTGAGATCCCGCTGGACGGTTTAAAGCCTGCCGAATACAAAAAATACACAGGATATCAGCAGCAGCTTGAGAGCTTAAATAACAGATGGGCGCAGGTAAAGACTGATATGTCTACAGCCCAGTCTCTGATAACCGTAGGGCAGGAGTTAAAGTCTGACGAAGCAACACTTGCCCACAACAAGCAGCTTCTGGCACAGGCGCAGAAGGAACTTGACAAGGCGCATGGAGGAACAACTGCCCCCGCTAATGGCATAGTTACTGAATGTCTGGTTGATGCAGGCGCATATGTGGAAAAGGGCTCTCCCATAATCGAGATGCAGAGCGATAATTCCTATAAGGTCAAGATGATGGTCTCCAGATTTGATATTTCGTCTGTCAAAAAGGGTCAGAAGGCAAAGCTTATGATCGGAGATCAAAAGTACAAGGGCAAGGTTACGCGTATCAGCCAGAATGCCATTAATGATGCTTCGGGCAAGCCAAAGGCAAGCATAGAAATATCAATAAAAACCGACGAGGATCTTATAGTGGGTCTGGAAAGCGATGTAACCATAAAGCTTGACAGTGAAGAAAATACGCTGCGGATCCCCACCGGCTGTATATATACGGATGACGACGGAAGCTACGTATATGCAATGGAAGGCAAAAACCAGGGGGAGGTTACAAAGAAGTATATAAAAACCGGACTGGCTGATGATGATTATACCCAGATAATAGAAGGTCTTTCGATAGGCGACAGTATTATAAGCGATGCTGAGGCTATGAATTACGAAGGTGAGGTCGTAAAGGGAGTAAAAAGGCAGTAATTTGCGGTAATAGAGGGAAAGATACCATGCATATCGGAGAGATATTAAGAGCTGACTGCGCCAACGGTCCGGGGATGCGGGTGACGGTCTTTGTTTCGGGATGCACAAACCACTGCAAAGGGTGTTTCCAGCCGGATACCATATCGTTACGGGAGGATTACTTCAAGGATATGGACTGCCCGGTCGATATAAAGGTTAGGATGATATACGACGGCGAGGGCGGCGGCAGCTTTATAATAAAATATGATCAGGGATCCCTTTCCGAATAGCGGAAGGGATCTTTTTATGCATTCGGAATATTAACTATTCAGGAGTGTTGCTTCCCGGCGAAAGGCTTGGAAAATTCAAAAAAGTTTGACATTCTGGAAACCCCTCTTGCATTA
>CAJOFN010000019.1 GCA_905233905.1 uncultured Lachnospiraceae bacterium | reverse complement strand
GTCACCACATTACCTACGGCAAACCTTGATGCAGCGCCATTCCAAGGATTGTCCTCATCAAACTTCATGGAAAGAGCAATCTTGCGCTCATTTATATCCTTTATGAAAACCTTTGCCTTATCTCCGATAGAAAACAGCCTTCCGGGATTGTCAACACGTCCCCAGGACATCTCGGAAATATGCAGAAGTCCGTCTATTCCGCCAAGATCGATAAATGCACCGAAATTGGTAACATTCTTAACTGTACCCTCGATCACATCGCCAACTTTAAGGGTCTTAAGCAGCTCTTCCTGAACCTTTGCCTTCTCTGCAACCAAAAGCTGCTTCCTGTCGCCTATTATTCTGCGCTTATGGGGATTGAACTCGGTAATAACGAATTCGATCTCCTGATCCTTATATTTGCCGAGATCCTTCTCATACATATCTGATACAAGGCTTGCGGGGATGAATACCCTTGCCTCATCAACTACTACGGAAAGACCGCCCTTTAATACCTGTGTAACCTTGGCCTTAAGAACCTCGTGATTGTTGTATGCCTCCTCGAGACGCTGGTTGCCCTTCTCCTGGGCAAGTCTCTTGTAGGATAAAAGAACCTGACCTTCGTTATCATTAACCTTTAATACAACGGCCTCCATCTTGTCATCGATCTTAACCATCTGTGTCAGGTCGATATTTCCCTCGTTGGTATATTCATTGCGAGTGATGATACCATCGGACTTGTAACCGATGTTAAGAATGATCTCATCAGGCTTCACTGAGATGACCGTACCCTCGACTACCTCTCCATTCCGTATTGTTTTGAGTGACTCGTCCAGCATTTGTTCAAAGCTCATTTCTGACATTTTTTATAAACCTCCTCGATAATGTACTTTGGGGTCGATGCCCCTGCCGTAATACCTATGCTGTCACAGGATTGAAGATTGGATAGATCCAGGTCATCTGAATCCTGAAGAAAATAAGTGTTGGGACACAGATTTCGACAGATTTCAAATAATTTTTTAGAATTAGAACTGTTCTCTCCGCCAAGCACCAGCATTGCGTCAACCTCACCGGCTATACGCGCAGCCTCTGTCTGGCGTTCTTCGGTTGCATTGCATATTGTATTATAAGCGGATATATTATACCCTTTTTGTTTTATGATTTCAACAATATCTTGAAATTTATTATAGTGATATGTAGTCTGGGATACTATACAGAGGTGTTCATCCAATGGTATATTAAGCTTTTCGGCTTCAGCTTCGTCAGAAACCACATAGGACGCCCCTTCTATCCAGCCCCGTATCCCTATAACCTCCGGGTGGTCGGCGGCGCCGGTTATGATGATCGTCTCTCCCGCCGCGGAATGTTCTGCCACAATGCGGTGGATCTTCTTAACAAAGGGACAGGTGGCATCAGCTACGGTTTTAAAGCGCCTGTCAAGCTCTTCGTATACCCTCTTTCCGACTCCGTGTGCCCGGATTATGATGGTGGAAGCCACGTCTGACTCATTTTCCGCCTCATCAGGATCGATGGAATGTATTCCCCTGCCTTCAAGCTCCCGGATCACCGAATCGTTGTGTATGAGCGGTCCATAGGTAAACACCCTGTCCGCGCTTTCTTCACCAAGGCGTATGGCTTCATCAACTGCCCTCTGGACTCCGAAGCAGAAGCCTGCGCTTTTAGCTGTCACTACCCTCATAGTACCCCTTTTTCGGCTGCTATCTCCGTTATCCTTTCCACAACCTGATCAATGGAAAGCTCGGAGGAATCCACCACTACGGCATCATCCGCCACTATTAGGGGCGAGATGCTGCGGTTCTTATCCTGCTCGTCCCGCTTTATTATATCTTCTTCGATCCTTGCCAGATCAGGACTCTCCCCCTTAGCAGCAAGCTCGTCATACCGGCGCTTTGCCCTTGTGCCGCTGCTTGCGGTAAGATAAATCTTCACCTGTGCGTCTGGCAGCACAAAGCTTCCTATGTCACGCCCGTCCATGATGCAGTCCTTTGCCTTAGCGAGATCTCTCTGCAATGACAGAAGCTTTTCCCTGACAGCAGGATACCCGCTAATGGCGCTTGCCGCGTTGCCTATCTCCTCTTTTCTGATGTCCTTTGAAACATCACGGTCATTCAGATAAACGTGCTGTTCACCATCTAAATGGGCCAAAGTCACCCTGACCTGAGGCAAGGCAGCCACAACAGCCTCCTCGTCGGATAGAGTGATGCTTCCTTCCACCATATAAAGCGCCAAAGCCCGGTACATGGCTCCCGTATCCACATAAAGATATCCCAGCCTTTTTGCTAAAAGCTTCGCTATGGTGCTCTTTCCTGCCCCGGCAGGTCCGTCTATTGCTATGTTTACTGACATTGTCTAACCTCCTATTTCACTTCCAGCCAAAAATCCCGTAGAAAAAGCTATCTGCATATTGTATCCGCCTGTGAGGGCGTCCACATCCAGCACCTCCCCGGCAAAGGACAGGCCGCAAACCTTCTTTGCCTTCATGGTGGAAGGGTCTATTTCCCTGACATCCACGCCGCCCTGCGTGATTATCGCCTCATTAAAGCCTCCGGTTGCCGTGATATTGACCGTAAAGCCCTTTATCACCCTTACAACCTCCTGTCTTTCTGAAGCGGTGATGTCGCCCATTTTCTTTGAGCTGTCAAGGCCACTCCTCTTAAGCACCACCGGACAGAGCTTTTTGGGAAGAACCCCCTCTAAAAGTCTTGCCGCGCTCCTTGCGCCGTTTGACGTGATAATGCTTCTTAATCTTTCATCAGTCTGTTCAAAGCTTCGTTTGGGCTTTAAATCTATTATGGCAGTGCATTTTGCGCCCTTTGCAAGCCTTCCGGTAACCCTTCCCGATGCCGAAAGCACAAGAGGCCCCGACAACCCGAAATGGGTAAATAACAACTCTCCGAAATCCTCATAGCAGACCTTTTTATCCAAAAGTACCTTAAGGGTAACATTTTTAAGGGAAAGCCCGGACAGTCCGGTAATATCCTCATCACTGCTTACAAGGGGCACCAGTGCCGGAAAGGTGTCCGTAACGCCTATACCGGCCTCTTTTGCCAGCAAAAGCCCGTCTCCCGTGGACCCTGTGGGGGGATAAGACAGACCTCCTGTGGCTATTATGACATGCTCCGACTCGAACCTTCTGCCGTCATCCATCACAACGCCCGTAACACGGCGGCCTGCACCGGTAATAAGGCTTTTTGCCCTGGTATTAAGCTCTATCCTTACACCATGCCTCTTAAGCCCGGCAGAAAGCGCCTTCGTGACATCTGAAGCATGATCAGATGCCGGAAATATCCTGCCGCCCCGTTCTTCCTTCCATCTGAGGCCAAAGCCTTCAAGCAGCTCAAGAAGCGCGCGGTTGTCAAACTGATAAAGGCTGCTGTACAAAAAGCTTGGATTTGTAAGGATACAGTCAAAAAAATCCGATATATCGGCACTGTTGGTGAAATTTCCCCTGCCCTTGCCGGTAATGTAGAGCTTCTTGCCAAGCTTCTCATTACGCTCAAGCAGGCACACCTCATGCCCGTTATCTGCTGCGGCTATCGCCGCCATCATTCCTGCCGGTCCGCCGCCTACAACGATCACTCTCATACCTTCGCTATGTAAAAAATGCGCCCTCCGCTGTGGAGAGCGCCTGATATGTATTTTTGATAAACGCCTTAATGAACATCCTTGATACTGAAGGATATACGGCCCATCTTGTCCTTGCCAAGACATACAACCTTTACGGTATCGCCGAGGGTAAGTACGTCCTCCACCCTGTTGATGCGTTCGTTTGCGATCTTGGAAATGTGAACCATACCCTCTTTGCTGGGCGCAAACTCGATAAAGGCGCCAAATTCCTTGATGGAGACAACCTTACCGGTATAAAGCTTGCCCTTCTCAAAGTCTTCAACGATCATCTTGATCATGCTGCAGGCTTCATCCATGGATGCCTTGTCAAAGCCGCATACGGAAACATTGCCGTCATCATCGATATCGATCTTGACGCCGGTACGGTCAATGATCTCGTTAATGGTCTTGCCTCGCTGTCCCACAACATCACCGATCTTCTGGGGATCGATCTTGATGGAGATGATCTTGGGAGCAAAGGGGCTGACATCGGGACGGGGCTCGGCAATGGCTCTTGACATGCACTCGTCCATGATGAAGAATCTTGCTTCCCTTGTGCGCCTGATGGCCTCTTCAACGATAGGTCTTGTAAGGCCGTGAATCTTTATATCCATCTGGATTGCGGTAATACCGTCCTTTGTGCCGGTCACCTTGAAGTCCATGTCACCGAAGAAGTCTTCAAGACCCTGGATATCTGTCAGGACAATGTAATCATCATCGGTATCTCCTGTAACGAGACCGCAGGAAATACCCGCAACCATCTTCTTGATGGGAACGCCGGCAGCCATAAGTGCCATACAGGAAGCGCAGGTGGATGCCATGGAGGTAGAACCGTTGGACTCAAAGGTCTCGGATACCGCCCTTATAGCGTAGGGGAACTCCTCAGCGCTGGGAAGAACAGGCATGAGGGCGCGCTCCGCCAATGCCCCGTGTCCTATCTCGCGTCTTCCGGGACCCCTTGAAGGCCTTGTCTCGCCTACAGAATATGACGGGAAATTATACTGATGCATGTAACGCTTTTCAGTAACATAATTATCCAGGCCGTCAACCCTCTTTGCCTCTGAAAGAGGCGCAAGAGTAACAACATCACATATCTGGGTTTGTCCTCTGGTAAACATGGCGGAGCCATGAACCCTGGGGATTATGTCAATCTCTGCAGACAAAGGCCTGATCTGGTCAATATCCCTTCCGTCGGGACGCTTGCGATCCTTGAGGATCATCTTGCGAACCGTCTTCTTCTGGTACTGATATACAGCCTCATCAAGCACTGCAAGCCACTCTTCGTTGTCTGCAAAAGCCCCCGCCAGTTCATCGGTGATCTCGCGGATATTCTTTTCACGAACCTGCTTTTCGTCGGTGAATACAGCCTCTTCCATCCTTGTGGGGGGAACAAGCTCCTTCATCCTGTCAAACATCTCTTCGGGTACTGCGCAGCTGACGTAGGAGAACTTCTCCTTGCCAACCTCAGCCATCATCTGCCTGATAAGGGTGATTATGGTCTGGTTTACCTCATGAGCCTTGTAAATGGCATCAAGCATTACCTCTTCCTTGATCTCATTGGCTCCGGCCTCGATCATGATGACCTTTTCCTCGGTGGAAGCCACCGTAAGGCGCAGATCTCCGTTATCCCAGTCCTCCTGGCCGGGATTAACTATGAGCTGTCCGTTCTTCATGCCCATCTGGGTCATGGCGCAGGGACCGTCAAAGGGAATATCCGAGATGCTCGCAGCCATGGCTGTACCGATCATGGCAACAACCTCAGGCCTGCAGGTCGGATCAACACTCATGACAAGATTGTTAAGGGTTACGTCGTTGCGGAAATCCTTGGGGAACAAGGGACGCATCGGCCTGTCAATAACCCTTGAGGTGAGAATGGCGTTCTCTGAAGGCCTGCTCTCCCTCTTGTTAAAGCCGCCGGGAATCTTTCCCACGGCATACATTTTCTCCTCAAATTCCACGGACAGCGGGAAAAAGTCGATTCCATCCCTGGGCTTGTCCGAAGCGGTTGCGGTTGAAAGAACGGTTGTATCTCCATACTGGATAAATACAGCCCCGTTAGCCTGTGCGGCAACCCTGTCCACATCAACGCGCAGAGTCCTTCCCGCAAGCTCCATCTGATAAGTTTTCATAATAGCCGTCTCCTTTTACTTGCGCAGTCCAAGCCGCTCTATAAGGGCACGATAACGCTCAATATCCTTGCCGCGAAGATAGCCCAGGAGATTTCTGCGCTTTCCGACCATCTTGAGCAGACCTCTTCTGGAATGATGATCCTTGGGATTCTGCTTCAGATGCTCTGTGAGCTCCTTGATACGCGCTGTAAGAACAGCTACCTGCACCTCGGGAGAGCCTGTGTCGCCCGGTGTGCGCCCGTATTCATTGATGATTGCCTGCTTTTTTTCTTTTGTGATCATTTTTGCCTCCTTTTAGCAATATTCGCCCGGGATCAGGCCAGGGTCGGCATTCCGCTGACCGAACCTTGGGTAAATGTAAAATAGTTTAGCAACACAAACAGACCTGTTATAGTGCTGCCAACAATACAACAGATGCCAATATATCATTTTTTTTTTCAAAAGTAAAGCAAAACAGCTTAAAACATTCGTTTTACGGCTACAGGATTCTGATAATACGCACTGGATATCTTAATTCCCGTCCGCTTGTTGCTTGCATGTATAATCTGGCCGTTGCCGATATATATTCCCACATGACTGATCCTGCCCTTGCCGTAGAAGAACAGATCTCCCGGCTGTGCTTCGCTTGCGGCGACACTGGTGCCATAAGCAGACTGGGCAGCCGAATTATGAGGCAGGCTTACCCCGTAATTTGAATAAACAGACATAACAAAGCCGGAACAATCAGCACCATTGGTCAGACTGCTTCCTCCCCAGGCATAGGGATTACCAAGGAACTGCATGGCATAAGACGCAGCCTCCCCGCCGGTTGATGAAGCAGGAACAGGCTCAGGCGCAGTCTCCTCAACTATGGGAGCTACCTCCTTCTGCTCATCATTATTGTCATCATTATGGGATTTTTTACCGGATTTCTTTGACTTTTTGGTATTGTCATCCTTTTCTTTATCCGGTTTATCCGCATCAGCCTCCTCTATGGCTTCAGGCTCCTCCTCAGCAATATCGGCACCTTCATCCACAGCCTCTGCATCAGCATTTTCATCTAAATCAACAACATCATCATCGGGCTCTTCAATGTCATTATCGGCATCAGTCCCGTCACCGTCGGCTGCATCAGCAGCATCACGGGCGTCCTCGTCGCCCCCGTCAGAAATGTCTTCATCTTCTTCATCATCCGCGGGGGCATCCTCATTTAAGATATCATCCGGCGGCGGATCATCCTCACCGTAGTCAACAGCGTCATTATCCGCGTCTCCTGCGATGTCCGGCTCTTCATAATCAGAACCTGCTCCGTCATCCGGATCATTTCCCCCACCCGGATCTATAGTAGTATCCGAAACTTCAATATCAGCAACGGCATGCTTATCGTTAGCCGGCTTGCCGATAGCAGTTGCGGTAATTAACTCCTTGGAAAAAGCGACATATTCTGTTGATACATACCCCATTTTCCCGCCGATATCAACCTCTACCCATCCGTCCTCAACGACGGCACCGGCAGCCTCTAAAGCATCGGCGTTTGCATCAGCAGTTTCAAAAACCTCATCAACGACATCAGGCTTTCCGCCGGGACCTGATCCCCGGTCGTCGCCAATGTCCTCATCAACAGAAAGAGGGTCTTCTATCTTTTCTCTTTTAGACGTTTTATCCTTCTTATCCCCCACCTTCACACTGGCGTAGGATTCCTTCCTGTCTGCCTTATTTACAGCATTTTCAGCTATTGTTGACTCTTCAGTCACCTTATCAGCATCCGCTATATCAGCCAAAACTTCCGACTTGGCTACAGTCTCCTGTGATGCAGGAACCACGGTAAGCCTTGTACCGTTTTTGACCCTGGTTATTATCCGGCTGTCTGTGCTGGCATCAGCCCTTACACGCAGAACATCAGCCTCAACTGTAACGGTGTCGGACATCAACAGCTTTGCCCGTTCCTGGGCTTTTTCTCCAACCAAAAGATACGACGACATGACATAACCCTTCACGTCGCCGGACTTGATCTTAGCCCAGTCTCCCTCATATCCCTTGATCTCACATGCCGCGTCCGGGAGCATCATCCCTACCTTTCGCGCCGTCTTTGACGCCGTTTCACGGACATTAAGTGATGTGGAGACATCAGCTATTCCTATATTCTTGTAACCGTATAATCTATCATCCTCTGCGCCGGTCTCTGCCTTATCCTCCTTTTTGGCATTTGCGGCAGCAAGCCTGCGCTCGGCAATTTTCTTTTCCGCAATGGCAAGGGCTTCGTCGTAGCTTATGGGAACAGCAGCGTTAGCCCCTGCTATAAGCGGTTTTTCCACCAACGCCCGTCTTTCCTGTGCTTCCTTTACCGCTGTGGCGTGACATTCCCCAAACATCAGCACACCGCAGCATAAAATGGCAACTGCTCTTACCAGCCTCTTCTTCATTGCAAAAAACTCCTTCTACAGCCCACTTGATTTTGGGCATACTTTTTGCATTAGTAACAAAGTACATGATAGAGCAGTAAAAACATGTCTGTCAACAAAAATTTAGTTGAATTGTAACACATTTGCAATGATTTTGGTGGATTTTTTAATCAACACTATATATTGTGGGCATTTGCGGTTTTTGGCTGTTAAAAAAAGAATATGTAGTATGTACGTCTTTTTCGATCTGTTTCTTAAGATCCTCAAATGTTACAAACTTTTTTTCGGGTCTTATGAAGGCTCTGAAAACTATTTTTGCCTCATCGTTATAAATATCCCTGTTAAAATCCATAATGTGGGTTTCCACTCCGATCTTCTTTTCAGCCTCATCAACGGTCGGCCTTAAGCCTACATTGGTAACACCGTGAAAGGTGCGCCCTAAGACCACTGCTTCAGTGACATAAACCCCGTTACAGGGCAGAACCTTATTGTCCGGGGGTATGATATTTATGGTAGGACGCCCGATCTTACTGGTTCCGATGTGATTTCCGTGAACAATTCTTCCTATTATAAAGTAGGGATAGCCCAAAAGCGCGTTTGCGCTTTCAATATGTCCCAGGGCGATCTCTTCTCTTATATATGTACTGGAAATAACCCTGTCATTGCTTTTGATCTTGGTAATAACCTCTGTTTCGTAGCCGTATTCTGCTGAAAGCTCCTGTAAAAGCTTTGTGTTTCCACGCCCTTTATATCCGAAATTAAAGTCGTCACCCACGACTATATATTTCATATGAAGCTTTTCACTCAGATTTTTGATGAAATCTTCAGGGCTCATCCTCATAAAATCCCTGTTAAAAGGCAGTTCTATAAGGATATCAACCCCCTGATGCTTTAAAATGGCTCTTTTTTCGTCCAAAGTCATCAAAAGCTTTTCTTCTACACCTGAAATCTGTGATTTTGGAGGTCTGTCAAAGGTAACAGCCACCGCCAGAAAATCTTCTTTCTTTTTTTTGACTATTTTTTCAACCAATATTTCATGACCCATGTGTAAACCATCGAATTTTCCGACGGTCAAAGCAGTGCATTGGTTGATAGTCATTTCATCGAAGCTATGTAATATTTTCACTCTGCAAGCACCTTTCTTGGGTAAAAATTATTGCCGCTCTTTTCATATATACCGAGGAATTTATTTTTGCCATAAAATATTTTGCACGTGTTATTTTCTTCAAAAAGTTGTTCAACAATATCATAAGTTGTCAGATAATTTCCGTTTTTTGCCTTTTTAGTTGATTCTTCTTTCACATTATAGGATGGAAGATCAGAAAATGCTTCCCAAATTGGCAGAATCTTATCCGAACACATTTTCTCCATTCCAAATTGAAAAATATAATCCTCTAACTCTGAAAGCCTGACAGAATTATCTATAGAGAATGTTCCTGCCCTTGTCCTCAAAAGCGAACTCATGGTTCCCCCGCAGCCTAAACTCTTTCCCACATCATGGCATAGACTTCTGATATAAGTCCCTTTGGAACACTCCACATGAAAATAAACCTGGGGAAACTCTATTTTACTTATAATAATATCATCAATATGTATCTTTTCAGGGGTTCTTTCGACCTCAATACCCTCTCTTGCCAGTTCATACAGCTTTTTGCCGCCTATCTTCTTAGCTGAATACATGGGAGGGATCTGTTCATGATCACCCTTCCACCACATGAGTGCCCTGCTGATATCCTCCGGTGTTATCCCTTCCATAACCTCTTTAGCGGCTTTAAAAACAACATTTCCGGAGGTATCACAGGTGTCAGTATCCACGCCCAAAAGCATCACGGCATCATAGGCCTTTGTATGATCCTCAAGCAGTGAAATTGCCTTTGTAGCTTTGCCTAAGGCAACAGGAAGCACTCCCCGGGCGTCAGGATCAAGGGTTCCCAAATGCCCGATTTTCTTCTGATGGAGTATCCCCCTCAGCTTTGCCACAACATCAAAGGACGTAAAACCGGCTTCTTTATATATATTCAAGAAGCCGGTGATAGTATTAGCATATTTAGATGAATTACTCATTCTTACTTAAGTTCCTTCCTTATAGCGTCAATGAGCTTTGGAATTATTTCTGTTTCGGGGTCTCCTGTCGCTGTAAAGCCAGCGGCCTTGGCGTGTCCGCCGCCGTCATATATGGCAGCCACCTTAGTGAGGTCGATATCCACTGTAGCCCTTAAGCTTCCCTTAAAGGTCGCGTCGTCGTTCTCATGCAGGAATACCGCAACCTTCACACCCTTTGTACTGCGAAGCTGTTCGACAATGCCCTCTGTATCGGAGGCGATAACCCCGTACTCGTTCATCTGTGCCTTAGTAAGATAAGTCGAAATTATACTTCCGTCATCGTGCAGCTTTGATCCAAGGACTGCCGCTGCCATGATACGGTTCTGTGCATAGGTCTTTTCAAAGAAGGTTCTCTGTATCAGTGATGAGAAATGAATCCCCTTATCCATCAGCCTCCCGGCGATCTCCATTGTCTTACTGGAGGTGGAATCATACTGAAAAACTCCGGTATCATCAACTATGCCGGTATAAAAGCCCTCTGCAGCCTCCTTTGTGACCAAATCCATATCCACAAGCTCACATAAAAGCTCTGAGGTAGAGCTTGCCCCGGGAAATACATAGTTTTCATCCGCAAAATCATGGTCACTCTTGTGATGATCTACGCAAAAGGTACGCTTTGCATTCTGAAATACTGCCCCGGCGTCACCCAGACGCCGAATATCTCCGCAATCAAGGCAGATAAAAAGGTCGAATACCTTATCCACTCCTGTTGCCTGCCTGATATTTTCAGTGCCGTGCAGGAAGCTGTAAACCTCGGGTATCGGTTCAAGATAAACCTGTACCTCCTTGGCGGGATATACACTCTTTATATAGTTGTAAAGCCCCATGCATGATCCCACGCAGTCGCCGTCGGGTCTTACATGGCCTGCAATAGCTATGCTCTTTGTGTCTTGCACCACCGAATCAAGGGTCAGCTCCATTTTATTCCTCCGTACTGTTATTATTTAATTCATCAATCAATTTTGACATCTTCATTCCATAAGATATGGATGTATCAGCCATGAAGATCAGCTCCGGTGTGTTGCGCAGATTCAGCTCCTTCGCAAGCCTTCCACGGATAAAACCGTTAGAGCTCTTCAGCCCTTCCATTGTCTTGTCAAGGGCTTCTTCATCTCCCAATACGCTTACATACACCTTGGCATATTTCAGGTCATTGGTAACCTCCACCCCGGTGATGCTGGTAATGGGGCTGATACGCGGGTCCTTTACCTCACCTCTGATGATATCCGATAAGGCACGGTATACTTCTTCGTTTATCCGGCCGAGTTTAACACTGCCCTTTCTCATAAGCGCTCCCTGGGTACTTCTACCATTATATATGCTTCTATCTGGTCTTCTTCCTGCATTTCATCAAATCCGGCAAATACAAGTCCACATTCGTAGCCGGAACGGACTTCCTTGACATCATCCTTGAACCTCTTAAGAGAGGCAAGAGAGCCTTCGTATATCTGCTCCTCATCACGGGTAATGCGGATCTTGCAGTCTCTTTGCATGATACCGTCAAGCACATAGGAACCGGCAATATTTCCAACATCCGAGGATTTGAATATCTGACGTACCTCCGCATGTCCGATGATCTTCTCCTCGTATACAGGCTCCAGCATACCCTTCATGGCCGCCTCAACATCCTCAATGGCGTTGTAGATAACCTTGTACAGCCTTACATCCACGCCCTCCTGATCTGCGGTCTGTTTTGCCACGGCATCAGGACGGACATTAAATCCTATTATAATTGCATTGGAGGCTGAAGCAAGGGTAACGTCGCTTTCGTTGATGGCGCCGACACCGCCGTGGATAACCTTTACCACAACCTCGTCATTGGAAAGCTTCTCCAAGGACTGCCTTACTGCCTCAACAGAACCCTGGACATCCGCCTTGACAATAATGTCAAGCTCCTTAAGATTACCTGCCTGGATCTGTGAAAAGAGGTCGTCGAGGGACATCTTCATCCTTGACTCTTCAACCATGCGGTTCTTGCTCTCTGAAATAAAGGTCTCAGCAAAGCTCCTGGCCTCTTTTTCGTTGTCCATTGCAACAAAGATCTCTCCGGCGTTAGGAACCTCTGACAGACCGATGATCTCAACAGGCATGGAAGGCCCCGCTGATTTAACGTTCTCTCCGTTATCGTTTACCATAGCCCTTACACGGCCATAGGAGCTTCCAGCCGCTACGGGATCTCCAACCTTCAAGGTACCCTTTTGTACGAGGACGGTTGCCACTGCTCCGCGGCCCTTATCAAGCTCTGCCTCAATGACAAGTCCCCTCGCGTTGCGCTTGGGATTGGACTTAAGCTCCATTACCTCGCTAGTGAGCAGTATCATTTCCAAAAGCTCTTCTATACCCTCATGGGTATGAGCCGATACTGGCACAAATTCAGTGCTGCCGCCCCAGTCAGCGGGGATAAGCTCGTATTCGGAAAGCTCCTGCTTAACTCTTTCTATATTGGCGTTTGGTTTGTCAATTTTGTTAATTGCTACTATAATTTCTACATTAGCAGCCTTTGCGTGATTGATAGCCTCAACAGTCTGAGGCATTACACCGTCGTCTGCCGCTACAACAAGGATCGCTATATCTGTAGAATTGGCACCCCTCATACGCATTGCAGTAAATGCCTCGTGTCCGGGGGTATCCAGAAATGTGATCTGCTGGTCGTTTACCGATACCGTATAAGCACCGATCTTCTGGGTAATGCCGCCTGCCTCTCTTGCGGTAACCCTTGTATCCCTGATCGCATCAAGCAGGGAGGTCTTACCATGATCTACATGACCCATTACGCAGACAACGGGAGGACGGGTAACAAGCTTGCTGGGATCTTCCTCCTCCTCCTTGAGAAGCTCTGCGATAACATCCACCTTCTCTTCCGGCTCGCAGATGCAGTTGAACTCCAGCGCGATCTCCTCAGCCTGTTCGTATTCGATGCTCTGGTTCACGGTGACCATTGTGCCCTTCATGAACAGCTTTTTAACTATTGCTGAAGGCGAGATCTGCATCTTCTCGGCAAGCTCTTTTACGGTAAGCCTTTCCGGGATAACAAGGGTCAGGATCTCATCGGTATTACGCTCGGCAGGCTGCTTGGTCTGGTTCTTGGAACGCTTGTTACGCTCCTTCTTTTCAAGGCTTACATAGCGGTCCTTCTTCTTGCCGAGGGCATCCCTGTCCTTTTTCTTTTTATTGCGGTTCTTTGAGGAATCCTTCCCACCGCCTTCGTTTTTATTCTGTGCCGGCTGCTTATCAGGTGCAGACGGTCTGTTGTTTGGCTGTGATTTCTTCTTGTTACGCTTTGCTTCGTTTGCAGGCTGCTTGTCCTGCGTGTTATCTTCTCTTGCGGGAGCGGTCTTGGCAGCATGTACAGGCTCTGTACCTATTACCTTGATCTCAGGTATCTGAATCTCAGGAGCAGCCTTGGGGGCTTCCTTAGCTGCCGGCTCTGTTACGGCAGGCTCCGGTACTACGGGAGCTGATGTAGCGATCTCTTCCTCCAGACGGGGCATGGTTGCCCGGGGTCTAACAGTCCTCTCACTTTCAGGTCTTGGTCGTATGATCCTGTTGGATCTTGCAGGGGCCTGCTGGTTATTGCCCTTGGCGCCGTTCCTGTCATTTCTGGAACGCTCGCGCCTTCTGTTATCTGACTGCTTGCCCTCTGATGAGCCTCTTTGCTGGCTCGAATACTTTAAATTAAATACAGTTGTAATATTCTTCTTGGGACGGGGACGCTTTGCGCGTTTCTTATCCTCAGATGCAGCTGGTTCTTCTGCCTTCTTCACCTCTTTTTCTGCAGGCGCGGGCGCAGGTGCAGGTTTAGGTGCAGTTTCAAGTTCGGGCTTAGATGCAGATTCGGCCTTAGGTGCCGGCTCTTGAACCTCCGGTGCCGGCTCTGCCTTTGCAGGCTCTCCCTCAGGCTTGGAAAAATGTGACCTTACCAGACCTATGGCATTATCCTCTATGTTGCTTGAATGGCTCTTAACCTGCTCAAATCCGTTTTGATGCAGCAGCGCCAGTATTTCCTTATTGGAAACAGCAAGCTCCTTTGCCAATTCATTAACTCTCATTTTCGCCATCCGTCTATACCTCCGTCAATTTCCCGACTGCCTTAGCCAGCCCCTCATCACAAACGGCAACTGCCGCTCTGAACTCTTTACCTACAGCATTTCCAAGAGAAATCTTATCTCCATATAATATCATCTTTGGATCATTGTCTTTAATGAGCCGCTTGTAGGACTCAATAGTCTGAGGGGAAGTATCCTCTGCCAGTATGACAAGCTTTGCCTGACCCTTGCGTATCGCTTCCTTTACCGCGAAATCGCCGCTTTTAACCGCGCCGGCCTTCATCGCAAGGGAAAGCATCGACAATATCTTATCCCTGCTCATATATCCTACTGCTCTTCTTCGTCAGCTACGCTCTCTTCCGTGGCCTCTGCTGCTTCTTCCTCATACTCATCGTCGTCGTAGTATTCGTCATCGTCGTAATACTCGTCTTCATCATAGTATTCGTCGTCATAGTTTAAGAAATCAAATTCACCGGACTCTCTTGCCTGGGTCTCACTCTTTATATCGATCTTAAAGCCTGTAAGCCTTGCTGCAAGACGGGCGTTCTGGCCTTCCTTGCCGATGGCAAGGGATAACTGATAATCAGGAACGATGACCTTTGCGGTCTGCTCGTCCGAATCCGCGATTACGGATATTACCTTGGCAGGCTTAAGCGCCTCCTCAATGAACATGGCAGGATTCTCGTTCCAGGCAGTAACATCAATCTTTTCATTGCCAAGCTCTGAGGTTACTGCGTTCACCCTTGCGCCGTTGACACCTACGCAGGCGCCCACAGGATCTACATTCTCATCATTGGACCAAACAGATATCTTGGTCCTGTTGCCTGCCTCCCTGGCAATGGCCTTTATCTCAACCGTACCGTCACGTACCTCAGTTACCTCTTCCTCAAAAAGACATCTGATAAGGTCGGGATGAGTCCTTGATACACGGATCCTCGCTCCCCTCATTGTATCCTTAACATCAAGGATATATACCTTGATCCTGTCTGTGGGACGGTAATGCTCCCCGCGGATCTGTTCGTTTTCATTGAGCATGGCATCGGCATGACCTAAATCAATGCTGATATTGCACCCTATAAAGCGCTGTACGATACCGGTAACTATGGTATGCTTCTTTGCTTCGAACTCTTCAAATACAGAGCGTCTTTCCTCCTCACGGATCTTCTGAAGAATGACGTTCTTGGCGCTTGAGGTAGCGATACGTCCAAATTCCCTGGACTCGATCTCAACGCCGACCACATCACCAACACTATAGCTGCCGTCGATATCCTGGGCGTCCTTAACGGAGATCTGCTCTAAATCATCCTCAACGTTTTCCGTAACAGTCTTCTTTGCGATCACATGGTACTGGCAGGTCTCGGGGTCAATAGTAACCTCGATATTATCCGCCTTTCCAAAATGATTCTTGGATGCAATAAGGAGCGCATTGGTAATGGCGTCAAGCATGACTTCCTTGCTGATATTCCTCTCCGCCTCCAACAGATTCAACGCATCCAGAAGCTCTGTGTTTTCCATGTTATCCTCCTGTCTAACAACGATCCTTCGATCATTCATCCTCTACATAAAGCATATTGGCTTTTGCCACCTGATCCATGGCTGCCAAAATTTCTTCACCGTCTATGTCCATAAGCAGCCCATCGTCCTTATATTCGATAAGCCTGCCTGATAATTCTTTTCTGCCGTCTATGGGGGCATACAGCCCTACACGTATCATACTGCCTATGGCAGTTAGAAAATGCTCCTTTGTCCGGAGCTTTCGCTCTATTCCCGGTGAGCTTACTTCAAAGGTATAGGCGTCCTTTATGTAATCCTCCCGATCCAGGATCTCATTCATCCTCCGGCTTACATCCACACAGTCATTGATGTTGACTCCGCCGGGCTTGTCAATGTAGACCCGGAGAACATAGTCGCTCCCCTCTTTAAGATATTCCACGTCATAAAGCGAAAAACCAAGCTCTTCAAGGATTGGCATTACATATTCTGTTGTCTTTTTCTCGTAGTCGGATTTCTTTGACATAGCTTATCCCTACAATAAATTTGAGAGTGGGTATCCACTCTCAAACATGTCAACAGTATTACAAAACAGTTCGTAGGGGAGTCGAACCCCTGATTCCGCCGTGAGAGGGCGGCGTCTTAACCACTTGACCAACGAACCACACGCTGCAACATCACGCCACAACAGTAGATACTATACACTAATCATGCGGATATTGCAAGCACATTTTTATAATTTAAGCAATCTTTTCCTTTGCAATGTCTGCCAGCTTGGAAAAGCCTGCTGCATCACTTACAGCCATTTCAGCCAAAACCTTACGGTTAAGCTCTATCCCTGCAAGCTTTAAGCCATACATAAATCTGCTGTAGGAAAGATCGTTCATCCTTGCAGCAGCATTGATCCTGGCGATCCACAGACGGCGGAACTGGCGCTTGCGCTCCTTTCTGCCTGCGTATGCGGTATTCAAAGCGCGCATTACCGACTGCTTTGCGATACGGTACTGCTTGGAACGCGCTCCGCGATAGCCCTTTGCGAGCTTTAATACTCTTTTATGTCTTTTCTTTGCGTTTAAACCGCCCTTAACTCGAGCCATAATCTATACCTCCTGATTCCTTAAATATAAGGCAGTACCTTCTTCATGTTCTTGATATTAGATTCATCCGTCATTGTAGCCTTGCGAAGATTTCTCTTGCGCTTTGTACTCTTCTTGGTAAGGATGTGGCTCTTGTATGCCTTGTTTCTCTTAAGCTTACCTGTGCCTGTCTTTTTGAACCGTTTAGCGGCTGCCCTTTTTGTTTTGATCTTCGGCATGATTGATTATACCTCCTTTATGACTTTTTCTCAGAAAGTACCATGCTGATGGTACGTCCTTCCTGCTTACCCGGCTTCTCTACCACTGCTACATCCGAAAGCGCCTCAGCAAAATCATCAAGCACATGCTTGGTCTGCTGGATATGCGCCATCTCACGACCCCTGAAACGAAGCGTGACCTTGACTTTGTTGCCCTTGGCAAGAAACTTGCGGGCAGCATTCATCTTGGTATTTAAGTCATTAGTGTCAATGTTTGGAGACATGCGTATCTCCTTGACTTCGATGGTCTTCTGTTTCTTTTTAGCCTCTTTTTCCTTGCGTACCATCTCATATCTGTACTTGCCGTAATCAATGATCTTGCACACAGGCGGCTTGGCGTTAGGGGCAACCTTTACCAGATCCAGATCCGCGTCGTAAGCCATTTGCTGGGCCTCTCTCGCAGACATAATCCCTAACTGTTCCCCATCCGGACCGATCAGACGAACCTCCTTGTCTCTGATCTGTTCGTTAATCATCATCTTACTAATGGTAATACCTCCCCAGAACAAAAAAAGTGGATAGAGAGCCTATCCACTTTCAAAATCCAAAAACGAACGCACAAAGTGCGAGGCATCAAATATGCCTGTGATCGTCTTGTATTAACACTAAGCAGCAAACCTTTTGCAAGGTCGCCCTTAGGTGAGAGCGGATAACTCTGCTTTAGCGACTTTGCAATGATACCACTTTATATTTAGCTTGTCAACTAAATAATATCAACGTTTATGATCTGCGCGGTAAAGCTTGAAGGTTGACAGGAATTCATTGATGGCCTCCGCTGAGTCTGATACCGTATTTGCGGAATCAGAAACACTCTGACTGTCGTCTGCCACCTCGCCCGCGCTGATCACAAGGGTCTCTACCGTAGCCGTAACCTCCTGTGAGCTGGCACTCTGCTCCTCGGATATAGCGGCAACCGAAGAAGCAATACTGTCTATATCCTTTAAAAAGATACTCTTCCTGTACGTTTGAACGTCTCACTTTGCTGAGCTTGTTCAGATTGACCATTTATGTTGTATGTCATGATCTTTAAAAGATCGACAACCACTTTCTGATTCTGCTCAGGCATTCTCCGCATTATTTCAGTAGCTTCCTGCAATAGAGTCATAACCCCTACTCCCTTCCGATGCTTCAGCTAAATTCTAAAGAGTCACAGGCACATATGGCCCGTGACTCTGAAGTGACTCTTGATCATTTATTCAGTTTCATTCACAAAAAGCAAAATCAACCCGCTGCCACGATCTCTCCAAAATCAGGCTTGAGGGAAGCTCCTCCAACCAGACCGCCGTCGATGTCAGGCTTGGCAAGCAGCTCTGCAGCGTTTGAAGCATTCATGGAGCCGCCGTACTGTATGCGGATGGCGTCTGCTGTTGCCTGGTCATAGATCTCTGCAAGGCACTCACGGATAGCCTGGCATACCTCCTGTGCCTGGTCGCTGGTAGCAGTCTTGCCTGTGCCGATGGCCCAGATAGGCTCATAAGCAATAACGATCTTCTTTGCATCGTCAGCGGAAATGCCTGCAAGATCGCACTTGATCTGATAGCGTACAAAATCAATGGTTACACCGGTCTCGCGCTGCTCTAATGACTCTCCACAGCAGAGAATGGGAATAAGCCCCTTCTCCAGAGCTTTCTTAACTTTTGTGTTAAGAAATGCATCAGACTCGTTGAAATACTCACGTCTCTCAGAATGTCCAATGATAACATATTCAGCGCCGGAATCCTTGATCATATCAGCGGAGATCTCTCCGGTATAAGCGCCGGAATCCTCGATATAGAGGTTCTCTGCGCCAACCTTAACGTTGGTACCCTTAACAGCTTCTACAACAGGTACAATGTCAATGAAGGGTACGCAGAATACCACATCAACATTGTCGTTTCCTACCAGCGGAATCAGTTCCTTTGCAAGAGCAACTGCCTCCGAAGGAGTTTTGTTCATCTTCCAGTTGCCTGCAATGATGGTTCTTCTTGCCATTATGTTATTTCCTCCTTATTTATCGTTCGCTGCTACAACACCGGGAAGCTCCTTGCCCTCAAGGAATTCAAGGGAAGCGCCGCCGCCGGTGGAAATGTGGCTCATCTTGTCGCCAAAGCCCATCTGGTTTACAGCCGCCGCGGAATCACCGCCGCCGATGATGGTCGTAGCGTCTGTATCAGCGAGAGCCTGTGCAACAGCCTTTGTGCCCTTTGCAAGTATGGGATTCTCAAATACGCCCATAGGTCCGTTCCATACAACAGTCTTTGCGTTCTTAACAGCATCTGAATAAAGCTCGATGGTCTTGGGACCTATATCCATTCCCATGCGGTCAGAGGGGATCTTGTCGGAATCAACGGTCTCTGTAGCAATATCTCCATCGATAGGATCAGGGAAATGATCTGTGGTAACTGTATCTACAGGCAGTAAAAGCTGCTTGCCTGCTGCCTTGGCCTTCTCGATCATCTCCTTGCAGTAGTCGATCTTGGACTCGTCAACTAATGATGTTCCAATCTCATTGCCCATAGCCCTGATAAAGGTATAAGCCATGCCGCCACCGATGATAAGGGTATCGCACTTCTGAATAAGATTGTCGATAACATTTAGCTTATCAGCTACCTTAGCGCCGCCAAGTATGGCTACGAAAGGACGAACGGGATTCTCAACAGCGTTGCCGAGGAAGTCGATCTCCTTCTGCATCAGATAACCTACAACCGCAGTATCAGTTAGTGCAGCAACTCCTACGTTGGAGCAATGAGCGCGGTGAGCTGTACCGAAAGCGTCATTAACGAAAATATCGCAGATGGAAGCAAGATCCTTGGAGAAGGCTTCTCCGTTCTTGGTCTCCTCAGCGCGGAAACGTGTATTCTCAAGCAGGATGATGTCGCCGTCGTTCATAGCGTCAACTGCTTCACGTACATTATCTCCAACAACCTCAGGATTGGGAACGAACTTAACCTCTTTGCCAATAAGCTGCGTCAGTCTCTCAGCTACGGGAGCAAGAGTCTTTGTCTTCTTGTCCTCTTCTGTCTTAACCTTTCCAAGATGTGAGCAGAGTATAACCTTGCCGCCGTCATCCACAAGCTTCTTGATCGTGGGAAGCGCTGCAACCAGTCTGTTCTCATCAGTGATCTTGCCATTTATTATGGGTACATTAAAATCACATCTGCAAAGAACTCTCTTGCCTGCTACATTAATATCGTCTACCGTCTTTTTATTTAAAGCCATATTTAATCTCCTTACTGCTAAATCTACTAAAAAAGAGGGCCCGGTCCTGTCAGACCGGACCCTGATAAGGTCATTTGTTAATACTTGAACAAATATTAAGCAAGCTCACTGAAATACTTGATTGTACGAACCATCTGAGATGTGTAGCTGTTCTCATTGTCATACCAGGATACTACCTGAACCTCATAGAGATCATCACCGATCTTGTTAACCATGGTCTGTGTAGAATCAAAGAGTGAACCGTAACGCATACCTACAACGTCAGAGGATACGATCTCGTCTTCGTTGTAGCCGAAGGACTCATTTGAAGCAGCCTTCATTGCAGCGTTGATAGCGTCAGCGGTAACGTCAGCCTTCTTAACAACTGCTGTAAGGATGGTTGTGGAGCCGGTAGGTACGGGAACACGCTGTGCAGCGCCGATAAGCTTGCCGTTAAGCTCAGGGATAACAAGGCCGATAGCCTTAGCTGCGCCGGTGCTGTTGGGAACGATGTTGATAGCTGCAGCGCGTGAACGACGAAGATCACCCTTGCGCTGAGGTCCGTCCAGAGTCATCTGATCACCTGTGTAAGCATGGATCGTGCACATGATACCTGACTGGATAGGCGCAAACTTGTTAAGAGCGTCAGCCATGGGCGCCAGGCAGTTTGTAGTACAGGAAGCTGCTGAAATGATGGTATCAGAAGCCTTAAGTGTCTCATGATTGGTATTGAATACAACTGTAGGAAGATCGTTTCCTGCGGGAGCAGAGATAACAACCTTGCGGGCGCCGGCATTGATGTGAGCCTGAGCCTTTTCCTTGGATGTATAGAATCCTGAGCACTCAAGTACAACGTCAACATTCAGATCACCCCAAGGGCAGTTGTTTGCATCCGGGAATGCATAGATCTTGATGTTCTTTCCATCAACGGTAATGGAATCTTCGCCTGCGGATACAGTATCAGCCTTCTCATACTTACCCTGAGAAGAATCATACTTAAGCAGATGTGCCAGCATCTTCGGGCTTGTCAGATCGTTGATAGCTACAACCTCATACCCCTCTGCGCCGAACATCTGACGGAAAGCCAGACGACCGATACGACCAAAACCGTTAATTGCAACTCTTACAGCCATTCTTATTTCCTCCTTATAATGAATGTTAGTTACGTACTTGCAAACTATTTTATACAATATTCACATATATTTCAAGGGAAAATTAGGAAACATTGACATAATTGTAAAAAAAAGTTACGATTCCAGCCGGAGGGCTTAAGAACTATGAAATTATATGATTGTCACATGCACACCTGCTTTTCAAGTGACAGTGAAGCAGACCCCTTAAAAATGATAGCTTCCGCCCGTGCAAGGGGGCTTTCCGGGATCACCATAACAGATCATGTGGACTGGGATTATAAGAGAACCCCGGAACTTTTCCAGCTTGATATAGATGACTACTGCCTTGCCATTGACCGCTTAAAGGAGGAACATTCCGACAAGTCCTTTACATTGCGAAAAGGCATAGAGACCGGACTTCAGACACATCTCGCAGAGCGTCAAAAAGAGCTGGCAACCAGATATAATTTTGATTATATAATTGGGTCAATCCACCAGATCGACGGCGAAGATCCTTATTATGATGATTACTGGGACAATCTGACCTACAGGCAGGCTTATGCCCGCTTCTTTGAAGTAACCCTGGAGAATATAAAAGCCTTTCATGACTTTGATGCCCTGGGACATTTAGATTATATCAGCCGCTACGCAAAGCGGATCGCTAAATCCCGCGGCGATAATGAAAATGACGCGTCAGTAAGCTATTCAGATCATTCAGAGGTTATAGATGAGATATTAAAACTCCTTATAAGATATGATATTTCACTGGAGATCAATACTGCCCCCTTCAAATACGGTTACAGCGTTCCAAATCCCTCCTGGGACATAATAAAACGCTACAGAGATTATGGCGGCAGGCTCATTACCATAGGAGCTGACGCCCACAAGCCCGAGGATGTTGCGGCCGGCTTTATTACTCTCCGCGAGAATTTATTAAATTGTGGTTTTAGATCGTATTTTGTTTATGATAAAAGAACTCCTTTGGAAATTCCGATCACAGACTAATCATTTGGCCTCATATAAAAGTTTCCCACGAGCTGGTCCGTCTTCATTACATTGATGAAGGCCTTGGGATCAGCTTCCTTTATCATTCTTACCACCGGATTCACCTCTTCACTTGCGATAACGGTGTATATCATGCTCCTCTTCGTCTCCTCATGGGTTCCTATAACATCCATCTGCGTGGCTCCGTGGCTTGTCATCTCATCAATTATCATCGCAAGCGCCTCAGGCACGTCTGTGACTATGAAAAGTGTGATCTTCTTGTAGCGTTTGTACATATTATTAAGGACCTGGGTTGCCACAAACTGGAAGATCATGGAATACAGTGCCTTTTCCCAGCCGAACAGAGCGCCGTTACAGATCAGAATGCATACATTAAAGCCTAAAACATAGTTCCAGGTGTCAATGCCGTACCTCTCCGACATGAATATGGAAATAAAGTCAGTACCACCGCTGGTAGCCCTTGCCTGAAGACATATGGTTGTACAGCAGCCATTAATTATGCCTCCGAACACAGCTGCAAGCAATGGATCTTCTGTTATATTAAATACAGGAATAATATCTGACAATATAGCAACCGTTAATATGTTGATCCCGGAAAAGATGGTAAACTTCTTTCCTATCATCTTAAAGCTTATTACAGCCGGAAAGAGGTTAAAGAGAATGTATACGGGACCGTAGGGGATGCTGATATGCAAAAACTCCCTGAATATGCTCTGTATTAGAAGAGTAAGTCCTGAAAAGCCGCTGGGCAGAAGTCCCCCTGAGCTTACAAAGGTCCTTAAATTTACCGAATATAGGATGCCTGCCGCAATGCATAGCACTACCCTTACAGCATCATCTCTTAACTGTTTTGCATTATCCCTTGTGTCCATACTCTCCCCCAACGAAGAAAGAGACAGGACACAATTCACTTTGCCCTGCCTCAATCATGTTGCGTAATCTTTTTTGCATTCGACTTTTGTTACTTGTCTTTGCTTACGTTTATATATACGCAAAGTGTTTTCAAAAAAAGGGGGTCATAAAAAATATTTTTTAAAAATTTTTCTTTCCCTCATTGACTACCGTCTTTACCTCTAATATATTAGATATGCTGTTTATTATCATAGAAGGAGACAGTATGGTTATCTTAAAAGCTGTTCTTTTACTTTTGGCAGGCTTTGTATTCCTGTCCAAAGGCGCGGATTTCTTTGTTGAAGGCGCCTCTTCCGTAGCCAAAATGCTCAAGGTTCCCTCTCTCATCATTGGAATGACCATTGTGGCAATGGGAACCTCGCTTCCGGAGCTTTCAGTCAGCGTTACAGCTTCAATGAACGGCAGCAATGCCCTTGCCGTAAGCAACGTTATCGGCTCCAACATATTCAATCTCATGGTGGTACTGGGCTTTTCCGCTGTTATAACGCCCCTTTTGGTAGGGAAGGATGTTCTTAAGAAGGACTACCCTTTTTCCCTGTTCTGTGCCATACTCCTGCTGGTTCTTGGGTTTATACAGATGGAGCTTGGTCATATTGACGGCATCATCTTCCTTGTGATCTTTGCGGCATTTTTGATCAGCCAGATCATTTCCGCTCAAAAGGCCAGAGCCGCAAGCCTTGAAAATGAACAGGCAGATGAGGAAGACTCCGGGCAGCTTTCATTCATATTTTCTGTAATTTATATAATAGGAGGTGCCTGTGCCGTCAAATTCGGCGGCGACTGGGTAGTCAGCGGAGCTGTCTCCCTCGCAACGGTCTACGGTCTTTCTGAGAATCTTATCGGTCTTACAATAGTCGCTCTCGGAACCTCTCTGCCGGAGCTTGTTACCTCCATCGCGGCAGCCAGAAGGAATGAGCTTGACATGGCCATAGGGAATGTGGTTGGATCAAATATCTTTAATATCCTGATGATACTCGGGGTTGCTGCTGCCATAAGCCCCATTACCTTCGTAATGGAAAATGTAATGGATATTGGCATCCTGCTTGTATTTTCCGCCATAGTCTGGGTCTTCTGCTTTACCAAAGGACGGATAAACCGCAGGGAAGGCATTATAATGCTCCTGCTCTACGCTGTATACCTTGTATATATTTGCAATAGATAGAGAAATCTTCTCTTATTAGTGTCATCATCTCATACTTTTTGTAACCGTAAGCTTATTCTCCGCGCCGGTTAGCTTTTGGGTGAAGATGCTTTTGTAAAGCCTGAGCTTCGCTTCTGCCGGCTTAAGGATTATAA
>CAJOFN010000018.1 GCA_905233905.1 uncultured Lachnospiraceae bacterium | reverse complement strand
CCGTCAAGCAGACATTTTTCCTGACGTAACACCAATTTCGCAGAAAATCGACAAATTTTGCATTTTATTATCATCACTTCACGGATTATGTTACAATGCAATGATGTGAACAATGCATTACCGATATAGGGGGATTGACATGACGATCAAAACAACAGTTGAAGAAAACACCATAACTCTGGCTCTGGAGGGTTGGCTGGATACACAGGCGGCACCGGAGCTTAAGGCTGCGATCGAAGGAATCGATCCAAAGATTGAGTCTATGACTCTGGATCTCGAAAAGCTGGAATACGTCGCATCTTCAGGTTTGCGGCAGTTTGTCGCGGCTCATAAAAAGATGAACGGACAGCTTACACTCAAGAACGTATCACCGGAGATCATGGACATCTTAAATATGACAGGCTTAGGTAAAAAGCTTAACATCATATAGTCGCACATACAAAGGGTGGCAAATCATGCACGTTAGAAATCATGAGCTGATCGATATTAAGATCCGTCAATACCTGCTCCCGGCAGTTATGATGAAGCTTGCACTGCAGTTAGGCAACATAGTAGATACGATTCTCGTGGGAAACCTTTTAGGGACCACAGCAATGTCGGCAGTCAGTCTGTCGATTCCAATACTTTCATTCATTCAGATCCCGGGATATTTCCTCGGAAACGGCGGTGCCATCGCCGCGGGAATCTTACTGGGCAAACGTCAAAGGAAAGAAGCGGGCGGGGTATTTACGGCAACTTTTTTGATCACGCTGCTATCTGGCATGATCTTTCTTGCTGCTTCGTTTGTGGCAACAGATCCTATAGCCCACCTGCTGTCCGGAGGGGGAGAGTTAGAGCCCTTTGTCGCGCAATATGTCTTTGTATGTCTGGCAGGTTCGCCGATCTTAGGCACGGGCATACTTCTTGCCTGCTATTTTGCTAACGATTCTCATCCGCAGCTTGCGAGTGCCTACTATATCACATCCAATGCTGTTAATCTCGTTTTTGATTATATCTTTTTAAAGTATACGCCGCTTGGTGTTGCCGGAGCAGCGCTTTCTACGATGCTGGGCTTTCTTGTGGGCTTTGTTATCGCAATCCCTTACGCGCGCTCAAAGAAGCGTATGATCACCTTTGTAAAGCCAAAAGGCGATCCTGAGATGGCAAAAAAAGTTGCTGAAACAGGTATGCCATTCTTAAGCTACCTTGTAGTGGTAATGATAAAAGGATTCTTGATGAACAGTATCGTCCTTACACTGCTGGGCGAGATGGGGATGGTGGTCTATACAGTATGCAGCAATACACAGTTGATCCTTGCAATGCTTATTGGCGGAGTGATAGGAGTGATCCCGAATTTTGCCGGAATATTGTATGGAGAAAAGGACTACTACGGCATCCATGCCCTATGCAAAAAGGTATTTCAATATGCCTATGTCATCACAGGCGTGCTGATGATAGCTGTGTTTGTTTTCGCAAAAACCTTCGCGCTTATCTTTGGTGTGGATGAACCCGTATTACAAGCTATCGTTGCATCTGTTTTGCGGATCTATGTATTTTCAATGCCGTTTAATGCATGGAACTTTTTTGGGATGCAGTATTACGGATCTGTCGAAAAATCATCGCTTGCAACCCTTATAACAACATTGCAAAACGGACTTTTCTTAATTCCTGCTGCCCTTATTGGAATCATCCTCGGTCAAAACATTGGCGGAAGCGGGTATATGGGCCTTGGAATCGCGTTTGTATTATCGGAAAGCCTTACCACGCTCGCGGCAAATATATACCGTATACAAAAGTTTAAAGGCGAATCCATGCTTCTGATCCCGGAGAAAAATCCGGGGGTAAATATGGATTTTTCCATGCCGGCAAAGGATGAGGAGCTTCCAAAGGTACCCAGGGAGCTAAAGGAGTTTTGTATAAAGCATGGCGTTGATAAGCAAAAGGCAAATCTGATAGCGGTAGCGGCAGAGGAAATGGTGAGGAATATTATTGATTACGGCGGCAGGAAATCCAAATGGATAGATGTTTGTCTGACAGTAGAGGATGACCAGCTTCTTTTACGCATCAGGGATAATGGAGAGCCGTTTGATCCGACCACATATGAATTTGACGATACGGATTTTGACATTCACGGCATTGAGCTTGCAAAATCGGTGGCAACCGAGATTTCCTATATCCGGGCTATTGATCTAAATAATACGATAGTGGCATTACAGCTTTAAAAAGGGGGATTTTATGAAAACAATCGATGCAAAGTTAGCTGCCGAGCTGGTGAAAGAGGGCAGTGAGGCGACACATGGAAGACGGATGGAATTGCGGAATGAAAGGCTGCATCAGCTTGTGAACTATGCAAAAGCACATTCTCCGTATTTGAATGAGCTCTATAGGGGATTGCCGGATGACTGGCAATTATCCGATCTGCCGGTGACGGAAAAAGGCGATCTGATGGAGCATTACGAAAACTGGGTAACTAATCCTGCAATCCGCTTAAAGGATGTGGAAAGCTTCTGCGACAGGGATTCGACGGATGGAAGCCTGTTTCTCGACCAGTACACCGTGCTTCATACCTCGGGCACAACCGGAAAGCCGCTTTACATGGTTCGTGACGATCACAGGAACAAGATCCACGGACAGCTTATTGCGCAGCGTCTTTTAAAAGGGGCTGATCCGGCACTCATGGATCATACAAAGCATAAAATAGCTGCTGTTATCTATGCGGTACATGGATCATCGAGCTACGAAAGCTTTCTTCGTCAGCAGAGATCAGCTCCGGGGTTTGAGGATCAGATGATCGCAATAAATATAATGGAGAGTACAGATGCGATCGTAGAAAAATTAAACGAATTTCAGCCTGAAATGGTCAGCGCCTATGGTTCGGTGCTTCTTTTATTAGCACAGGAAAAGCTAAAAGGAAATCTCAACATCCCTGTGAAGCTTTTTGCTAATTCAGCGGAAGCTTTATCACCGGAAAATCACAAACTGGTAGAAGAAACCTTTGGCTGTATGGTAAAAAACAACTACTGCATGACAGAGGGCGGAGAGATTGCCATGACACAGGATGGCCCCGAGCTGCTTCTAAACGAGGACTTTATTATCATTGAGCCGGTAGATGAAAATAAAAATCCGGTCAATAATAAAAATGATTTTTCAGAAGGGATATTGGTCACGGATCTTACGAATTTTGTTCAGCCGATAATCCGGTATTATGTCAGCGATGTGGTAAGGATAGAACAGATACCGGATGACCAGGTGAGGATGCCTGTACTGGAGATCCGGGGCAGGACAAATTCTGTGTTTACGCTTTGCAATAAAACACTTTCAACGAGCGGAATTACCGCAACTGCGGAATTTATTGAAGGCTTATTGGATTTTCAATTCACACAGATAGCTGATGATGAAATCCGCGTCCGGGGTGTTACTTCGAAGACATTTGATCATGAAAAGACGATGGAGCATCTTGCCGAAGAGCTTAAAAAAACTTTATATAAAAGTGGACTGCCGGAGGCGAAGGTATCATATTCATTAGAACCATTGATTAAAAAAGAACGCGGAGGCAAGACACCGAGATATATTGATCTGCGCTGACAAACAGGGGGAAAATATGGAAGGAAAAATGAAACTGTTCAGAGACTATTATGAATCGGTCATAGCACAGCATGGGGAGAAAATGGCATACCGCGATCCGGCGGCAGGTGTCAGTTATACCTATGACGAATTTAATGTATATGTTCGTAAGATCATGACAAAGCTTTCCGGGGAAGGTATTAAAAAAGGGGATACATGTCTGATTGCGATGTCACACAACGTGGGATATGTTGCAGTAATGCATGCATGTCTTTTAAGCGGCATCTGTTATGTGCCACAGGCAGCGGATTATCCAAAAGAGCGTCTGGATATGATCGCGGAGGATGCACAGGCGAGGATCATTATAAGAGATGATTTTTTGTATGGGATTGAGGACAAAGAGGCAGCGGCGGAGTCTGTAGCTGTTTTAGAAGAGGATCTGTCTGTTATTATTTATACCTCCGGTTCGACAGGAAAGCCGAAGGGTGTGGTACACACACATATTAGCTTTGCCACAGCAATGGATCGCTATCAGAGATACTTTGATCTTACAAATGAGGATATTTATGGAAGCAACGCACCGTTTTACTTTGTCGCGCACATGCAGGATGTTTTTTCACCCTTCCTGCATGGTATTACCACCGTATTGATACCGGACGAGCTTCGAGGCGATCCTGCCGGGTTGTCCTCTGTTATTGATCGTGAAAATATAACCACGACATATATTCCGCCAAAGGTATTAAAATATTTCAGGAAACAGGGTTCTTCCCTTCGCCGTGTACTTACCGCAGGAGAACGTGTCTCCAACATATACCCTGAAGATTTTGAGGTAGTAAACGGATATGGCATGTCGGAAACAGCAGCAGGAGTTTTGGGTTATCTGATCGACCAAAGCTATGACAATACTCCGATTGGAAAGCCCCTGGGAGATGAAGCCTTTTATGTTCTTGATGAGAATGGACATACAGCGGAAGAGGGAGAGCTTTGCATAGCGGGAAGACTGTCTGTGGGATACCGTGGACTTTCCGAGTTGACAGCACAGACCTTTGTAAGTAATCCGTTTGTGGAAGATGATGGCTTCGAGGTTTTGCTTCATACAGGTGATCTGGTCAGACGCTTGCCGGATGGGAGCTTCCTGTATTTAAACCGCAAGGACTGGATGATAAAGATAAACGGCCAGCGTGTGGAGCCGGGAGAGATTGAGGCAGCATTAAGGAGCATTGACGAGATAACAGAGGCTGCCGTAAAAGACTTTACACAGCCGGATGGACAGACGATCATCGCGGCGTATTATATTACAGAAGACAAAAATTCTTTAGATGAAACCAAAATAAGATCAGCACTTTCAGAAAGCCTCCCCGGCTATATGATCCCGGCGTATTTTATTTCGCTGGAAAGGATGCCTGTCAATGCCAATGGCAAGCTGGACCGTAAGGCCCTTGCAGCACCAAAGCTTTCAGATTATACCACTAAATACATTGCCCCTGAAACGGATATGCAAAAGGAGATCTGCGACGCCTTTGCCAAAATCCTTGGTCTGGAAAAATGCGGGCTGGAGGATGACTTTTTCTCACTTGGCGGGGATTCCATCAAGGTTTTAGTATTACAGAACGCATTAGATCAATACGGGATTACAAAGGCGGACATCTTTGCAGCACATACACCCCGCAAGCTGGCGCTTAAAATTTCAGATAATGCGCCCCTTCCTTCCCTTGCTGATTTTGCAAAAACCGCAGAGGCAAGGGAGTCATATCCGCTGACTGAAAGCCAGATGTCAATCTATTTAGACAGCGGTGATCCCGACCGTCAGACAGTATACAACAATACCATAGGATTGTTCTTACCGGAGGAGACGGACGCAGGCCGTATCGCGGCGGCATGTGAAAGGGTTTTTGCCCAATATCCTGTTCTTTCCTGTCATGTTGTGGAAGAGGGCGGAATACCTTCATTAGCAGTGGATGCTTCCATGAAGATTACTGTCGCA
Organism: uncultured Lachnospiraceae bacterium; assembly: GCA_905233905.1. Lineage (GTDB taxonomy): Bacteria > Bacillota > Clostridia > Lachnospirales > Lachnospiraceae > RGIG4930. The sequence goes on along the minus strand of CAJOFN010000018.1, from coordinate 19,480 downwards.
AAGGAGCAGACCAATGAAACAGACCGCGGCAAGATCGCAAAGGAGTTCATACGCCCCTTTGACCTTGCTTCGGGACCGCTTCTGCGTGCTGCTGTCTATGCTAATCCCGAAGGTCTTTTCCTGCTGATCGACGCACACCATATCATAAGTGACGGTACCTCCATTTCGCTTTTAGTGGAGAATATAGGCCGGGCGATAAACGGGGAAGAATTAAAGAAAGAACAGATTTCAAATCTGACCCTGGCAGATTATGAAAACGAAAGGCTGTCCGAGGTAAAGGAGAAAGACAACGCGTTTTACCGGAGGATGCTTGATAACCTTGACGGAGAAACAGAGCTTTATGCGGATGATGATCCGGCATTAAAGGAGCTTGACGGAAAGCTTGGCGTATATGAGGCACTGGTCTTCGATCAGGAGCCGGAGCTTGCTATCCGTATTCAGGAAAAGGTAAGAAGCGCGGGGATAACAGAAAGCACTGTCTTTATGAGCGCATATATCTATATGCTTAGGCTGTTATCAGGTCAGAAAAATGTATTGTATTTTGCCGGGGAAAACGGACGTAACGATCCGCTGCTTACAGATACCTTCGGTATGATGGTACACAATATTCCGATATCAATAACAGTCAATGAAGAGCAGTCTGTAACTGATTATATGCAGGCTGTTCAAAAGACCTTTTATGACTGTGTATCCCACGATCATGCGGCTTACAGTGAGCTTCTCGGAGAGTACCATATCCGTCCGGAGTATTCCTTTGTTTATCAGGGAGAAATGCTTGATGGCGCCGTAATTGACGGCAGGAGCATCCCACTGGAGATATACAAGGCAGAGGATGCTATGGATAATCTCACTCTTCATGTTATGAAGCAAAGGGGCGGTGATTATCTTCTGCATTTTGAATATGGCGCAGGGCTTTATACCAGGGATACGATCCGCAGGATGTCGGAGCTTTTTGTACGCATTTTAAATGGACTTACCTCCGATGACAGGCTCTGTGAGATCCCGCTGGCAGGTGCTTCTGATATAGCAGAACAGAAGGCGCACAATGATACAGCAAGGGATTATGAGATCACTGATATTGTAACGCTCTTTAAAAAGCAGGTTAAGCTGCATCCTGACAACAATGCGGTATTCTACAAGGGACAGATGCTTTCCTATCGTCAGGTGGATGAAATATCCGATAGTATAGCTGCATTTTTGCGCAAAAAGGGTATCGGCGCTGGCAAGGTCGTATCGATTCTGATCCCGCGCTCCTTATACATGGTGACAGCGTCGATCGGTGTATTAAAAACCGGGGCAGCTTATCAGCCGCTTGACCCTTCTTATCCCAACGAACGCCTTACCTTTATGATGCAGGACGCGGACGCGGCATATCTGATCGCTGACAAGGAGCTTTTATCCTGTGTCCCCGAATACCGGGGCGGAGTGCTGCTTACAGGCGAGATAGATACACTTCCCAAGGCAAAGCCTCTGACAAGCGGCACACCGGATAAGGACAGCCTGTTCATCCTGCTTTACACATCCGGCTCCACGGGAACGCCAAAGGGCGTAAAGCTGCTGCATAAGAATATTGCCAATTTCTGCGGCTGGTACAGGGAGTTTTATGAGCTTTCTCCTTCAAGCCGTGTGGCTGCATACGCCAGCTATGGCTTTGATGCGGATATGATGGATCTGTATCCTGCTCTTACTACCGGTGCGTGTGTATATGTGATAGAAGAGGAGATCCGGCTTGATCTGTTAGCGCTTGAAAGCTATTTTAATACCAATGAGATAACACATTCATTTATGACGACTCAGGTAGGACGGCAGTTCTATACAATGGCGTCACCTAAAGCCTTACGGTTCCTTTCCACCGGCGGTGAAAAGCTGGTGCCTTTAGCACCTGTGGATGGGGCAGCACCCTTCTACAATCTTTACGGACCAACGGAATGTACAATACTTACTACCTATAAGCTGATGGACCGGCTGTACGACCGTGTACCCATAGGGCAGCCTCTTGCCAACTACAAGGTCTATGTACGGGATGAGTACGGCAGACAGCTTCCGGCGCTCGTTCCGGGTGAAATGCTGATCAGCGGTGCCGGTGTCAGCGCGGGATATTTAAACCGTGATGATCTGACAGAAAAGGTTTTCATTAAAAACGAATTCTGTGATGAGCCGGGATATGAAAGAGCCTACAGGAGCGGCGACGTGGTGCGCCTGCTGGCAAACGGGGAAGTAGACTTTATCGGACGCAACGACGGACAGGTTAAGGTGCGGGGATTCCGTATTGAGCTGACCGAGGTGGAAGGAATCATCCGAGAATTTGCGGGTATCAAGGACGCAACTGTGCAGGCATTTGAGGATGCCGCCTCCGGAGAGAAGTACATTGCGGCATATATCGTCAGTGATGAGGAAATTGACATTGACGCCATGAACAGGTTTATCCGTGAGGAAAAACCGCCATACATGGTGCCTGCCGTGACCATGCAGATTGATGCTATTCCCTTAAACCAGAATCAGAAGGTCAATAAAAAGGCCCTGCCAGTGCCACAGCGTCAGAATGTGGAGATAATAGAGCCGAAAAACGAAACCCAGCAGACCTTGTTTGACTGTATTGCTGATGTGGTGGGGCATAAGGATTTCGGGATCACTACAGATCTGGCGGATGCGGGCCTATCCTCCATCGGCTCCATCAAGTTAAATGCCGTACTTTCAAAGATCTTTGATGTGGTATTTACAACCCGCGATCTGAAGGAACAAAATACAATAGAAAAGCTTGAAGAATTTATTTCAAAGGCAAGGGACGGCAAAGCGACCGGCCCGGATCTGTCCGTACAGGCAGACTATCCGCTTTCAAAGACCCAGGAAGGGATTTACGTTGAATGTATTGCACAGCCAAACAGCACCGTTTATAACATTCCGATCTTGTTGGAGATTGACAGGGCGCTTGATATTGATAAATTAAGATCAGCGATCGTGGCAGCGGTCAACGCCCATCCCTTTATCAAAACCCGGCTGTTTATAAATGACGACGGGGATGTGAGGATGCGGCGGATGGACGCGGATATGTCCTTTGTTTCAGAAGAGATCCCGCTGCAGCTTGCGAAGTCCATAGATGAAATAGAGGACAGCCTGGTGACGCCCTTTAATCTTATAGGCGGCAGGCTGTACAGGGTTGCGATAATCGAGACAGAAGATGACAGGCGCTACCTGTTCATTGAAATGCACCATCTTATTTCGGATGGTACGTCCATGGGCATTATCCTTAACGATATAAGCCGTGCCTATATGGGCGAAGAGCTTGCGGCTGAAAGCTACAGCGGTTTTGAGGTGGTACTGACCGAAGCGCATGTCCGTACAGCCCAGAAGCTCGAAGAAACAAAATCCTATTATGAGAAGCTGCTGGACGAAGCCGAGACCCAGTCGCTGCCGGTGGGTGATATTACGGACTCAACCGCAAAAAAGGATACGGACACAGCCGGCTCTGTCGGTGTATATGAGATCGAAGGACAAAAGGCGGATGTGAATAAAGTACGATCCTTCTGTGAAAAGAACGCTCTTTCAATGAACGCATTTTTCTCAGCGGCCTTTGGCCATATGCTTGGGGCGTATCTTAATACCCAGGCAACTGTTTTCGCTGGAATATATAACGGACGGTCTGATTCCCGTTTGACAGATACGGTGGCAATGCTTGTAAAGACACTGCCAATCGTTGCCGGGGCAAAGGCGGGAGAGTCTGTTGTTGACCATGTCAAGGCGATGGGCAAACAGCTTTCGGATACTCAGGCAAGGGATCTGTATTCCTTTGCGGAGGTCAGCCGCCAGCTCGGAGTTAATGCGGATGTGATGTTCGCGTATCAGGGCGATGATTTTACATTCGACTCCCTTTGCGGTAAGCCGGCGAAGATGCTTTCCATTGATCTGGGTGCGGCAAAGGCCCCTCTCAATGTAAATGTCTTTCTAACAGATGGCGCCATACGTTATAATTTTGAATATGACAGCAACCGGTTTAGCGAAGGTTATATCCGGGATATGGCACAAAGCCTTGACATGGCTGTATCCCAAATGCTTAAAAAGGAGAGGATGTCGGAGATCTCATTCGTAACGGAAGAGATGAAAAAGACCCTTGCAGAGTTTAATGATACAAAGGCAGCGGTGAGGGATGCCCTTGCACCGCAGCGCATGGAGGCTGCGGCAAAGGAATACGGTGACAAGATCGCTGTTATCGCGCAAAGCGGGGATGAGAAGCTTACCTTTAAGGAACTTAACAGCCGCGCGAATAAGATCGCAAACAGCCTGATAGCAAATGGTTCAAAAAAGGGAGCGCGTATCGGACTGTATATGGATCGGACCGCTGATGTCTATGCCATAAGACAGGGAATCATGAAAGCCAGCTGTGCCTTCGTATCCCTGGAGCCTGAGTATCCGGATGAGAGGATCACATTTATTTTACAGGATGCAGGGATCTCTCTTTTGATCACGACAAATGAGCTTTATAAATCAAGGGCAACTCTTTTTGACGGGATCGTAAAGGTGATCGCGCTTTCAGATATTTATGAGTCTGACACTTCAGATGAAGCTCCCGCAAAGGTACGTTTAAAAGAAAATGATCCGGCATACTGTATTTATACCTCCGGTTCCACAGGCAATCCTAAGGGTGTGGAGATCACACATAAGAACCTGCGCAACCTTTTGGATTACAATGACAAAAATGAGCTGGCGCATGCCTATGTTGATAATTCGACTGTGTTCTTAGGGCTGGCAGCCATCACCTTTGATGTCTCCATCATCGAGGAAATGATGCCGATATATCATGGCAAAACCGTTGTGATGGCGACCCAGGATGAGATCCACAATCCGATGATGCTCATTGATACCATGAAAAAATGCGGCGTGGATATGATGAAATGTACGCCGTCATATATGCTTTCGATTTTGGAGGTACAGCAGGCGGCAGATGTCTTTAAACAGCTTTCCGCCGTGATACTGGGAGCAGAGCCCTTCCCGGAGGGAATGTATGAAAAGCTAAGGGATGCAGGCTTTAACGGCATTGTCTTTAATTCCTACGGTCCTACAGAGACCTGTGTTTCTGTCAGCATCGGAACGCTTGACGGCAGCTATGTTACCATAGGCGGGCCGAACGCAAATACTTACTTTTTGATCAGGGATCGTTTTGGAAATGTTTTGCCAAAATATATGCGAGGAGAGCTGGTCATTGCAGGCGATTGTGTGGGCAACGGCTATGTTGGTCTGCCGGAGAAAACAAAAGAAGTCTATATTACTGTTACAAAGGACGGTAAAGAGCTTCCGGCTTACCGGAGCGGGGATATTGCGTACTTTAACGCTGCCGGCGAGATCATGCACTGCGGACGCAACGATAATCAGGTCAAGATCCGTGGTCTGCGTGTAGAGCTTGACGGTATTGAAAATACGATGAACACCTATCCGGGCATTGAGCGGAGCGTGGTTTTAGTGCTGGGAGAAGGAGACGGCAAGTACCTCTGCGGATATTATGTTGCAAAGCATCCGGTGGATGAGAACGAGCTTTCGGCTCACCTGCGCAAGACCCTGACTGCCTATATGGTGCCCAGCGTTTATGTGTATCTGGAAAAGCTTCCCCTTACCGTTAATGGCAAGGTCAATAAAAAAGCCTTACCGCGCCCGGAGGCGAAGAAAAAGGAGCACCTGGGAAGGTCAGCAGCTACGGATCTGCAAAGAGAGATCGCGGAGATGTTCGCGAAAGCCCTTGGAATCGATGAGATTGGCGTTGACGAGGACTTCTTCGAGGCCGGCGGTACATCCATGCTTGCCTCTAAGGTCGCCATGAGTGCCATGGTTAAGGGTATGCCGATCGCATATCAGGATGTTTTTGCCTATCCGACAGTGGAACAGATGGAAGCACATGTCCTTCAGATTAGGGGACAGGCCTCAGGCAAGCCGGAAGCTAAAGCAGACGAACCTGAAAGCAGCGCACCATGCCGCCGTATCAGGCAGGATGGAACTGTTGACGCTGTTCTTGCCATGAACTCTATGGATGAAATAGATGGGATCACCGAAGGGCTTTGGGATGAGTATGGGACTGTGCTTTTAACCGGTGCTACGGGATTTCTTGGCGTACATGTGCTTGGATATCTTTTAGAGCATACGCAGTCTCCGGTTATATGCCTGATAAGAAAGGGCGGCTCCGAGACACCCCAAAAACGCCTGCAGTCTATTCTGATGTACTATTTCGGCAAGCCATATCTTGGGGAATTTGAGAATGGACGGGTGCGCGCGATAGATGGAGATATTACCGATCATGATCTAATGATGGGGATTTCGGAAGAAAAATTTGACATGGTGATCAACTGCGCGGCATGCGTAAAGCATTTTGCGGCGGATGATATTTTAGAGCGTGTCAATGTCACAGGCGTAAAAAATCTGATCGCGCTTTGTGAAAAGGTAAAGGCACGCCTGATCCAGGTATCAACGGTATCGGTTGCGGGAGAGAATGTAGATCATGCGCTGCCCGAGCATCTAATAATGGATGAGACGATGCTGTATTTCGGACAGGATCTTTCCAACCAGTATGTTCACTCCAAATTTGAAGCTGAACAGGCTATGCTTGCCGCGATCGCAAAGGGTACATTAGACGGTAAGATAATCCGTGTCGGCAATTTGATGAGCAGATTAAGTGACGGTGAGTTCCAGGCAAATGCTGTAACCTCAGGGTTTATGCGCAACCTGCGCGGATATGTGACTATCGGTGCTTATCCGGTTTCTGAAATGGCGCGTCCGGTGGAATTTTCGCCGATCGATACAGTCGCCGAAGCTGTAGTCAGACTGTCAGCAACCCCAAAGCAGTATAGCGTTTTCCACGCAGTGAACGGACACTGGCTTGAAATGGGTGATCTGATCGATGCCATGCAGAAGGTTGGTTTTGATATAGACGTGGTAAGCGGCAAAGAATTTGAACAGCGCTTGAAAGAGGCTATGGAGGATGAGGAAAAGAACATGCTGGTATCAGGATTGATAAGTTACCTGTCTTCAGATACCGATTCCGTGCGTGTGTATATCGGTGAAAAACATGACTTTTCCACCAATGCGCTTTACAGGCTTGGTTTCCGGTGGCCGCTGACGGATGAGACTTATTTGAAAAATGCTATCGAAGCACTGGATACCTTTGGTTTCTTTAAAGGAGATCTGGCATGAGCGAAGGCAGAAAAACGCTGCCGCGGCGATCTTTAAGATCAAAGCTTACGGTACAGATAATCGCTGTCGGCGTGGCAGCTGTTCTTCTTTCCGCCGGAATCATCCTGATTGCGTCATCCTTCTTTCTGACCATGTCTGCAAAGAAGAACAGCCAAAAAGCTTATATGCTTTTATCCGAAATGCTGCATAACGAAAGAGAATACTTTCTTGATGAACAGTTCAGCTTTGAAGAAATGATAAAAAACGGGGATGACGGCGATCCTGATTTTCAAGAGTCATTGGAGCATATAAGAAAAGCGATGGAGGCAGTTTGTAAGGCTTACTCCATCGACTATCTGTATATTTTTGATGTGGATGAGGCGGATAATTCTATCATTTATTATGTGGTTGCAGCCTTTGATCAGGATGCCCCGGCAAAACAGAAGATATTTAAGGAGCGTTCCTACGGAAAAGTTGTTTCAATGGATGATGATCCCAAAACAATGGAGACAATGCTTGCTGCAAAAGCAGGCGATACGGATACAAGGATAAATCTGATCTCCAACGAATATGGCGCAGAGCTGTCCTGGAGTTATCCGGTTTTTGACAAAGACGGCAATGTGGTTGTCCTCCTTGGCGTGGATTATAATCTGAATTATAGCTTCAGGTTTGTTGCCATAATTCTTCTTGCCATGAGCTGCTTTATTGTTCTTTTTACGGCATTTGTTCTACTCGTGGTCCGCAGGATGATGACAAGGCAGCTTCTTGTGCCGATCATGGCGATCTCCGGTGCCATGGATCAATTTGTAAATGACTATAGCAGCCAGGATCGTTCTAAGCTGCAGGGTTTTGATCTCTCCGGGGTAATAAAAAGGGATGATAAGCAGGACGAGATCGACGATATTGCGGATTCATTTCAAAAAATGTCGGCTGATATTGACAGCTACATCAAGGATGTTAATGCCCTGACCGCAGAGCGGATGGAGGTTGAAGCTCAGATGGAGCTTACCAAGCATGTTCAGGACGGTATAGTTCCGGAATCTGTAAGAGAAGAGACATCTGAATATGCGATTTATGCTACGGCAGAGCCGGCAAAAATGTTCGGTGGAGATTTCTATGATTTCTTTATAAACGAAGATGGCAGGCTTGTATTTTTCATTGGCGACGTATCCGGAAAGGGTATCAACGCGGCGATGTTCATGGTAATGGTAAAAACAGCCTTAAGGGAAAAGCTGGGTACGGGCATGGAGCCTGCCGATGCCTTAAATGCATTAAATGACGAGGTTTGCGCACACAATCCCGAGGGAATGTTTGCCACCATATTTGCGGGTATTTTGGATCTGAAAACAGGGGAGATCAGCTTCTCGAACGCCGGACATGAACGCCCGTTGGTTTTTGTTGATGAGCCTTATTACCAGAATATGGATACCGGAATCGCTATCGGTCTGTTCGAGGATGCCGGGATCATAGGTGAAAGGATGAGGCTTGCACCAAATACTGGTATCCTTTTATATACTGATGGCGTGACGGAAGCTGTAAGTCCGTCAGATGAGCTGTTCGGGAGCAAGCGTCTCCTTGCTTATGCGTCAGATGTGAGGGATATTGATGAAGCTGCAGCAAAATTAAAGAATACGATAAATTCTTTCTATGGAAACCGGGAACGGTTTGATGATCTGACCTTTATGGTGGTGTTTTATAAGTGAAATATATTTTCTTTTAACCAATTTCGCGAAAAAGCGACAAATTTCGCATTTTATACTACAATACAGGATGTTTGTGATATAGTGTCAGATTGTATCATTATAATTTAGATAAGGAGCAAATTACTATGATTACTTTTTTGGCAGGTCTTGTAATACTGATCCTCGGGGGAGCAGTATACGGGAAGCTCTGTGAAAACACCTTCAAGCCGGACCAGAGAGAAACCCCTGCAATCTCCATGCGGGATGATGTGGACTATGTACCCATGACAAAATGGAGGAACAGCCTTATAGAGCTGTTAAATATTGCCGGTACAGGACCTATTTTAGGCCCCATTCAGGGCATACTGTTCGGACCCATCGCCTTTATTACCATTCCCATAGGCTGCGTAATAGGCGGAGCATTTCATGATTATATGTTGGGAATGATCTCAATCCGCAACAAGGGTGATCAGATGCCTGATCTGATCCGCAGGTTCCTTGGAAGGAATATATATATTATATACAATGTATTTGTTTGCCTTTTGATGCTCCTTGTGGGTGTTGTGTTCATCTACACTCCGGGAGATCTGTTTGTCACCCAGATTCTTTCGCAGGAAAGCTCAATATCCAATCCCACACTGTGGGTAGTTTACGGCGTGATATTTTTTTACTATGTGGTGGCAACGCTTTTTCCCATAGACAAGATAATCGGCAAGATATATCCGGTATTCGGAGCCATACTCCTTATATCCGCAGTGGGTGTCTTTGCAGGTCTTTTCCTGAAGGGATATCCACTTGTTGAATTATGGGAAGCTTCCAAGGCCGGCTTTCCCTATCAGACGAATTTCATTCCCATATTTTTCGTTACCGTTACCTGCGGTATCTGTTCAGGCTTTCATTCAACACAGGCGACACTTGTGTCCCGTACCGTATCGGATGAAAGAGAGGGCAGGATGACCTTCTACAATATGATGATAGCAGAAGGCTTTATTGCAATGACCTGGGCCGCGGCAGCTATGGGAGCTTTGCAGAAGGCACTGGCTTCCGCAGACCAGCTAAACAGCTCCCCCACACTTATAGTTGGACTGATAGCCAAAGACATGCTTGGAACGGTGGGAGGAATAATAGCGATAATCGGAGTCATCGTGCTGCCTGTCACCTCAGGAGATACGGCGCTTCGTTCCCTTCGCCTTATGATCGGTGATGCCATTCATCTTGATCAGACAAAGAAAAAGAACGCTCTTGTTCTTGCGGTAGGCATATTCACCGTTGTGGCCCTGCTTTTAGTCTGGGCAAAGGGCAACCCTGCCGGCTTCAACATCATATGGAGATATTTCTCATGGGCAAATGAGACGACAGCGGTATTTGCACTTGCAATGATAAGCATATTCATGAAAAAAAATAATATGCCCTATATTATGGCGCTCATTCCCGGGACCTTTTATATGTATATGACAAGCTGTTACATCTTAAATGCCCAGATCGGATTTAATATGCCATGGGTGATAAGCTACATCGGAGCCGGAATCCTTTCATGCATATATGCAGCTCTTATTTCGAAATATAGGAAAATCTGATACAAGGAAGAGGATATTATGACCAAACCACGTGAATATGTAAAACATCTCAAGGACGGCTACAGGGCAAATAAGAAAACCTTCATCTTTTATAGTGTTTTGAGGGTGCTGGTTTTGCTTACCCTGGTGCGCTGTATAATGCTTCACAATTACCAGAGCGCAATGCTTTGCGTACTTTCTCTGCTGCTGTTTTTAGTGCCGTCATTTATTGAGGACACCTTCAAAATATCCATTCCGCCGGTTTTCCAGATGATCATTTTCGGATTTATCTTTGCGGCGGAGATACTCGGAGAAATAGATCACTTCTATGTAAGGATACACGGCTGGGATACCATGCTCCACACCATGAACGGATTTTTGTGTGCGGCTGTGGGTTTTTCGCTTGTCTATCTGTTAAACAGGGACAGTAAGAACGTAAATCTGACCCCGTTTTATCTGACCCTTGTGGCTTTTTGCTTTTCCATGACCATCGGGGTACTGTGGGAGTTTTTTGAATTTACAATGGATCAGTTCTTTTTCCTTGACATGCAAAAGGACTTTATAGTTCAGGAATTCGGCTCTGTAACACTTGATCCCGCCAATATGGGTACACCCATAGATGTGGCAGGAATTACAGATACCATAATCCATACATCTTCCGGTAAAACCTACACCGTAGACGGAGGTTATCTTGATATAGGAATAATTGACACAATGAAGGATCTTCTTGTCAATCTTTTAGGAGCAGTTGTATTCAGCATTATAGGCTACTCCACTCTCAAGTTCGGCAGAAGCTCCCAGGTGGCAGATAATCTTGTGATCAAGCCAAAGGAACAATAGAAAGGAGAAGGGGAGAGGATGCTTACTGTTTTTTCAAGGGTGAAGCTTAGCGCAAAGCAGATAATAATGCTTTTGATCTTCATGCTGGTTTCATCCACCACACAGATGCTGCTGCCTACCATGATCTCAAAAATGATCGATGTGGGCGTAGCAGAAAACAATGAGGGACTGATATTCGGTCTTGCCATAGCAATGATAGTGTTGTCAGTTGTGGCGTGTCTTACGAATATCATTGGTACGAATATCTCCGCTAAAATCACCACAAAGTTTTCGGCGGATCTTCGTAAGGAGATATTTGATACCGTACAGACATTTTCCGCATCGGAGATAGACAAGTTTGGCACGGCCTCGCTTATCACCCGTAATACCACGGACGTTACCACGATACAGACCTTTTTATCCATGGCGCTGCGTCTGGGTCTGCTTGCTCCCATGATGGCGGTTGTAGGTCTGGTTTTGGCTTCAGCTACCGCGGGACCTACCAGCTCCGTACTGGCGGTTGCAATACCGGTGCTGCTAATCGTTTCAACAGGCCTTATAGTCGGTGCCAGCAGATATTCCGTAAAGCTTCGGAGAAAGATAGACGATATAAATCAGCTCTTCCTTGAAACCCTTGAGGGTGTAAGGGTAATTCGCGCTTTTAACAAGCAGGAAACAGAAATCGACAGATTTGCCGTTGTAAATGACGAAACAAGAAATATTTCCCGGAAGTCTGTTGCCATATCAGGAATGTTGTTCCCGGTGGTACAGATGCTCTTTGGACTTACAACTGTAGGTGTAATGGGAGTTGGATCATATTTTGTCATAATCGGACAGATGGAAGTGGGAGCGCTTGTTGCCAGCACCCAGTATATCAACCTTATACTTCTTGCCATAATCCTTATGACCTATGTGGTAAGCCTTTTCCCTGATGCTTATGCTTGTATGAAGCGTATTGGAGAAGTGCTTGATACCGAAAGCTCCATAAAGGATTACGAAAAGGATGAGCCTGAAAAGACCTGTAAAGGAACAGTTGAATTTCGGAATGTTACCTTTGCTTATCCCGGAGCGGATGAACCCGTTATAAAGGGTATCAGCTTTGTATCACGGCCGGGGGAGACTACTGCGATCATAGGACGTACAGGCTGCGGCAAGTCCAGCGTTGTAAAGCTCATACCAAGGCTGTATGATACTCTTTTCGGGGATGTTCTTGTGGATGGAGTAAACGTTAAGAAATACAAGCTCGATCACTTGAGAGATCTGATAGGTTATGTTCCCCAGAAAAACGTGCTGTTTACCGGAGACATCGCATCAAATCTTAATTTCGGCGACGAAAACGGCAAGGAAGAGGATTGGAAGGAAGCCTGCAGGATAGCCTGTGCCGATGAATTTGTAGATAAAAAGGACGGCACCTATCATTCACCTATATCTCAGGGCGGAACCAACCTTTCCGGAGGCCAGAGACAGCGTATGGCGATAGCCAGAGCGGTCATGAAAAAGCCCGAGGTGTATGTCTTTGACGACAGCTTCTCAGCCCTTGACATGAAGACAGACAAGCAGCTTCGGCAGAACCTTAAGGAGTCCATGGGTGAAGCTACCCTGATCCTTGTGGCTCAGCGTGTTAATACCATAATAGACGCAACCCGTATCATTGTTTTGGATAAGGGGGAGCCTGTGGGAATAGGCACACACAAGGAGCTTTTAAAATCTTGTCAGCTATATCGTGAGATCGCAGAGATACAGCTTGGAAAGGAGGAGGTTGCCAATGAAATCGCAAGTGCTTAAACGTATCCTTTCCTACATAGGAAAATACAAGGGTCGGATGACAGTGGCCGTTCTTTTCGGACTGTTTTCTACCTGCTTTACGGTGCTGGCACCCAGCATTTTAGGTAATATATCAACTATCCTCTACGCAGGTATTTTAGATCACAAATGGCTTTTATCCGACGGCGTGTATTTTGCCGCAGGAGGCATGGAGTTTGGTAAGGTAGGATGTATAGTTCTTACCATGCTGCTGCTTGCAGTGATATACATAATCGCATGGATATTTGCCATGCTTGCCAATAATATTTTCGCAAGATTAGCTTCAAGGGTAGTTATGGATCTCCGCCGTGACATTGATGAGAAGATGCACAGGATGAAGCTTGATTATTATGATACCCGTACCAATGGAGAGATCCTGTCCGTTATCACCAATGATGTGGACGCAATAAATACTGCTCTCGGGAAGAATCTCTATTCCATTGTCACCCAGTCCTTTACTGCGATCGGAGTGCTTCTTATGATGCTTTCCATAGACGGATGGCTGACACTTATCGCAGTAGCCATGATACCTGTGACGCTTATGGCTTCAGGCAGTATAGTTAAGCTTAGCTCCGCTAATTACAAACAGCAGCAGAATCTTCTCGGAGACTTGAACGGTTATGTTGAAGAAATGTTTGACGGACAGAATGTAGTTACCTCCTTCAACTATCAGGATAAGGCTATACGGGGCTTTGATGATATAAATGAAGCGCTTCAGGGCAAGGCTCAGAAGGCGGAAGGCTATGCAGGCTCTGTTATGCCCGTAACCCAGATGGTCAACAATATCGGCTATGCCATAAGCGCTCTCATAGGCTGCACCTTTGCCATGAGGGGAGCTCTTACCATAGGTAATGTACAGTCCATACTTCAGTATACCAAGAACTTTTCACTGCCCTTTACCACCTTCGCGCAGATGTCGGGACAGCTTTCCGCGGCAGGGGCAGCAGGGGAGAGGGTATTTGCCCTTCTTGACGCTGAGGAGGAGATACCTGATCCTGCAAATGGCAGCGTGCCCGAAAAGGCAGACGGGGCAGTGTCCTTCAAACATGTGAAGTTCGGATACCTTCCTGACAAGCTTCTTATGACAGACGTAAATATAGACGTAAAGCCGGGGCAGAAGTGTGCCATAGTCGGACCTACAGGAGCAGGAAAGACAACCCTTATCAATCTGCTGATGCGTTTTTACGAGATAAATGGCGGTGAAATATGGGTGGACGGCGTAAACACCCATGACATGACAAGACACGAACTCCGGCGCCACTTTGGCATGGTGCTTCAGGACACCTGGCTGTTTGAGGGAACCATAAGGGATAATCTTAAATACAGTACAGACAGGGAAGTGACGGATGAAGAGATCGAGGCTGCTTGCGCTTCTGTCTGCGCAGATACCTTTATCAAGACCATGCCGGGCGGATATGATATGATGCTGTCAAAGGGTGCGGAGAATATCTCCCAGGGACAGAGGCAGCTTCTTACGATAGCAAGAGCCATACTTGCAGCGCCGGAGATCATGATACTCGATGAGGCCACAAGTAACGTTGACGCCCACACCGAGCAGGTAATACAAAATGCCATGGCTACGCTGATGAAGGGCAGAACCAGCTTTGTCATCGCCCACAGGCTTTCAACTATCAGAGATTCAGATATGATACTCTATATGGAGAGCGGTGATATAAAAGAAGTGGGCAACCACGACGAGCTGATGGAGCTTGGAGGAAAATACGCTGTACTCTACAACAGCCAGTTTGCATAAGGGCTGAAAACCAAACAAACCTCGTCCTGGATATTAATCAGGGCGGGGTTTTGTTTTGCCTTTTTCGAATTTTTATGTCAATTTTAAAAAATCTACACAAAACGCTTGATTCGTCCAGTAGTGGACATGTAATAAGGTTTGACATTATACCATAATTTTATATATTATAATTATGACATGCGGATTTATAATCTTTTCTGCAAAACTGGTTACAGAGAAAGGTCTTTAGTCCATGATAAGTATTGCTGTGTGCGACGATGATGCAAAAGAGCTTGACAAAATTAAAGAAATGACAGACAAATGGTGTGCCTCACATGGATTAACCGCACAGATTTTGACCTTTGACCGGGGCGAAGCCCTTCTAAATACCGTTATCGAAGGCCACATCTATGATATCTTCATTCTGGATGTACTGATGCCTGATATAGATGGTATAGCTTTGGGGAAAAAGCTTCGTCTCGAAAAAACAGTTGGTTCAAGTGTACCCATTATTTATATGTCATCTTCACCGGAATTTGCAGTAGACAGCTACGAAGTCAGGGCGTTTTACTATCTTTTAAAGCCTGTTTCATATGAACAGTTTGAAAAAATAGTAGCTGATGCAATCAGTGAAGCAAATCGACTGAAAAACAAGATGCTCCCTGTTCGTACCAGATCAGGCACCTATCCGGTTGCGTATGATGAAATATGCTATGTCATACTTGAGGAACGCGCTCTGAAATATATCTGTTATGACAGGACTCTTAAAAGCATGACAATACCAGGATCATTTAAATCAGCTACATCAGAGATGTCCGGTGATCCACAGTTTTTTCTCTGCGGGGCAAGTATGTTAGTCAATCTTGGGCAGATTAAGTCAATAGATAAAAATGAACTGACTTTTTCAAATGATGTTAAGCTGCAAGTCCCAAGAAGTACCGCAAAACCATTATATAAAGCATGGCTGGACTTCTGGCTTGAGTAGGGAGGGAATTTTAGATGAACTCCATCACAATATTCAGCGCGCTGACGGCACCTTATGTTATCATTTTTCATATCGCAATATTTTTCTTTTTAAATGAATTTCGGTATCCGACCAGGAAAGCTGCCATTCTGACAGTTGTATTAAATATACCTGTTCTTATCAGCACTATTGTAATTTATGGTCTGTTTGGTTCCGAAAGGGGAGGTCAGTACGCTCTTTTTTTCTGTGTTATCCCACAGGTAATAATCTTCTATATGATTTCCAGATACAGAGACGGCAGATTTTTCTCCACTTACTTTTTTTCATCAGGCATCAATATTTTTATAGTACAGATAACAAATCTTATTGATTATTACTCACCTTATGATAATCACATTGTAATGTTTATCCTCAGGCTGATCCTTTATCCGCCTATCCTTGCTCTTACCATTAATGTGCTTAGCAAGCCCTATCACAGAGCAATGGCAACAATCCAAAGCGGCTGGACCATGTTCGGCTGTATCTCCGCTCTTTATACATTGCTTTTGCTTATTGTATTTAATTACCCGAATGCACTTGTAAAGCGTCCCTATGATATACCTGTTTTACTTTTGATATTTGTTCTGATGATGCTTACAAATTTATACTATGTACAAACTCTGCTGCGACAGGAAAACTATTATCACGAAAAGGACGTGAATCAGGTTTTAGAGCTTCAGATGAAAATGATGCAGCAGAAAATAGACCAGACTTCACAGGAAGAAAAAAGCCTTTCCATCATCCGTCATGATCTCCGGCATATCCTGACAACGCTGTCCGGTATGATAAAGGATGATCAGAAGGCATCTGCCATAGCTTATATTGAAAGCAACATCGGGTCCGTTGATGAGATAAGCCCTGTAAAATGGTGTGAACAGCCTGTTTTAAACGCAATGTTTTCTTCATACTTTGGAAGCGCCATAGCTCAGGGCATAAAAATAGATGCAAAACTGGAAATTTCCGATATTTCTGATAGTGACGCTGCGGCTCTTTCACTTGTATTTGCAAATGCCGTTGAAAATGCCATTCAGGCAATAAAGGATCTGCCTGAAGATAAGCGGATGATCCGTACAAAAGCCCTTTTATATCCCAAGCTCATGTTCTCGGTAAGCAATCCATACAGAGGCACCATACTACTTGACGATGAAGGGATTCCAATAACCTTAAAAAGTGGTCACGGCACAGGCATAAGATCCATCCTTGCCTGGTGCGAGAAAAACAATGCTTCCTGTGATTTCAAAATAGACAACAACTGGTTTACCATCAGGATTGTGAGGAATTAAAGTAAAATGGCTTAATAAAAATTAACCGATAGAAGAATTGTACTTCCTTCTGACTCGGCGTAGTATCTCAACTCCTCTTGCTATCTGGTCGATGTCGCCCGTTCCGTTGGACTCAAGAATACGTTCGATAGCCTGTGCAGGATCAAGAGAGTGATACGGGAAAAACAGGGTGCGGAGTTTCTCCGGCTTTATAAATTTGAATAAATGCTTGCTGCTCTTTTCATAAGTATATGCCCAGTATCTGTAAATATACCCTATCCAATGCATTTCTTCCGCACTGAATTTCTGATGACCATATTCGGTTTTTCCATATTGCCGCTCCAATTCGTCAAAAGCATCCTCGATACCGGAAGCCTCATAGTAATAGCTTCCGGAATCTAATCTGACTGCAAGCTCAGAATACATAAATCTTCTGATAAATATTTTCGATCCGCAGTCGAGACTTTGAATTGATCGCTCAAATAATTCCGCCTGAAAACTGCATAATCTTAATCCATAGCTGTCAATACTAATCATTTCAAAATATCCTCAATATATTCCCCTTGATTTCTATATTGTTTTCTCGCAAGTTTAACCTTGTCCATATTCATCTTATAGTTTTCCTGTCTTGAAGTCAGATATAATTCTTTCTCTGGTTCACAGAGATAACATTTCTCCAAAAGAGTTATTTGTTTAATCGCTTTCTGTGTGATAAATACATACTGGTTTCCAAGATTAGTTGCAGATAAACAGTGCTGACACTGAATATCTGTTATCTCTCCCTCTATAAAACTGTCAATTATTTCAAACATCCTGTTGTCAGCTATTGGGGCAACTATATAATCAATCCCTTTATTTGCTTTTAGCAATTTCTTTATTACCTCGGATTCCTTGTATTCTTTTAAGTTCTCACGAAAGTATGCAACCATAAGCATCCAATCTCTATCTACAAAAAATACTTTCTTTTTTAATCCTTGTGGATTTAATTTCAACATATAAAGAGAAGCTCCGGGATATGCAGCTACAAACATCGCTGATTGTTCAAGACTTTCCCCACAATATAAGCCTTTGCCAAAATCGTTGATTCGCTTATTATGCTTTAAATCAATTTCTCCTTCGATGCCTGTTTTAGAACCATGAAAAAGAAGAATCTCACCTTTTGAAACATAATCTTCAGTATATAATTGTTCCTTGATTTTATTAAGACGTACTCCCTTTCTAAAGACCCATTCATATATGATTTTAGTATTATTATCACTAATAGTAGTTTTTCCCGAAAGCCAATTATTAACCGACACTCTGCTTACGCCGATTGCTGTTGCAAGCTCTTCCTGCGTCAAGCCTAATATTTCCAGAATGCTTTCTAAATCCTGTTTTACCTGATAATCCATGCAGCCCTCTAACTTGCTTGTAAAGTATTTTACATTATATATTATTGATTGTCAATCAACTAAGTTGTAAAGTTTTTAACAAATAATAAATAGTTGGGTTTTATGAAATAATGGTTGTATTTATTAAATTAAAGTGGTAAAATACAGTTGTTTTATACTTGAAATCAAGAACATAGGGTGTTGAGTGTACCACCTCGGGGAGTTGCCGCTCCCCTTGGCAGGGTATGGTAAAATGGCTACCACACGATACAGCATAAAGCCGCGATACACTGCGTATGATTATAACATATGCGTGGCTCTTTTTGAAGATGCTTTTGTGTATGTGTTTTTTGGCTTTAGTAATCTCTGATTATATCGGGGTGTTGACGTGTGGAAATATGTCAGCACCCCGTTCTTGATTTCACGCAATGTAAATTCGTTTTTTTGTTTGTTACATCCTTGAAATGTTCTTTATGAGCCGGTTCGTAAGTATTTATTTTAGGGCTTTCTTACGGGCTGGCTTGTAGGGAGCAGTATCAGATGTAATTTGTGCGTGAAATCAGGGTTGAAGGGAAGCTGTTGCAAGACGGATTATTTTCGATCCGTTTTTGTGACGGCTTTTTTCTATGTCTTTAAAGAGTTATGTTTTTGGGTTGATTTGCGTGTAAGAGGCAGGAGTAGGGAAGTATTATTTTATTCAGACCTCCATTCTTAAGAGCCTCTAAGTGCGCCGGTTTAAGCTGGTTTATGCTACGCAACCGGTTGTAACACGCCATCCGTGGCGTGGTACAACCTACCTCAAACATCCATGTTTGAGGTTTGCTGAATTGCTATCGGCGCACTAAGACGCTCTAAAGCATTACGATGAATAAAAAGAAGATACCCGCCGCCGTCTGCCTGCGCCCTTAACCCTTGCAGTTGCGCAGATTATTGAACCTTTGTTTTGAACGTCATAGCGATATGACGTGTGATATATGTACTATTAACAAATTTTTTTCAAGAATATGAACACTGATTACGACGAGATTGAAATTGATCTTGTTGCCTTCTTGTGGAGGATGGCATCACATTGGAAGCCTGTGATATTGGCGGGCTTCCTTT
>CAJOFN010000017.1 GCA_905233905.1 uncultured Lachnospiraceae bacterium | reverse complement strand
CAAGAAGCTTAAGATCTGGAGCGCAGCCTGCTCCACAGGCGATGAGCCTTATTCGCTGGTAATGGCTCTTTCCAAGCTTATAGATATCAATCAGATCAAGATCTACGCTACCGATCTGGACAAGCAGGTTATAGCCCATGCCAAGACCGGGCTTTACTCTGCAAAGAGCATTGCCGGGGTTCCGGATGAGTACAAGCGCAAGTTCTTTACCAAGGTTGGTGAATCCTATCAGATATCCGATCAGGTTAAGAAGCGTGTTGAGTTCCATCAGCACAACCTTCTTCTTGACAAGTATCCTACGGATTATCATATGATAGTATGCAGGAACGTGCTTATTTACTTCACCGAGGAAGCCAAGCACGAAGTATACAAGAAGTTCAATGATTCTCTTGTAACCAATGGTCTCCTTTTCATCGGAAGTACCGAGCAGGTTATGGATTATAAGGCGATAGGATACAAGAGACGTTCTTCCTTCTATTACGAGAAGGATAAATGATCTTATCTGACATAATGACGTATTAACAGACCGATATAGCTTTGGATGCTGTCTGCATTTAGGGCTGTGCGGTCTGTTTTTATGTAAATAGCGTCCTTGTCGTTGTAGTCTTTGAGAAACAGCTTTGTGCCGTCAAAGAACATGGGGTTTTTGCGTCTTATAACCGGGTCTATGGAAATGAAATCACCGTCCGCGGCAGCAAAGCACTCGGCAGCCTTTGCGGGGCGCTTTTCCGAAGAGGGAATGGATGACGCCAAAACCTTTGGAACAACAGTCTGTTCCTTTGTAAGATATACATATTTTGCGGGATAGGGATAAAAGTATTTCAAGATCCCTGAATATACGGGAAGAGCGGCGCGGATCGTATTTTTATCAATAATAATATAGCAGGAGCCTTCATTGATGGTAATGGGAGCCGGAAGGTCTATGTCAGAGGAAAGCCTTACAGTAAGATATTCCTCATCCTCGTCCCACTGTGCCTGTTCCACCGTCATATGTGAAGAGACAAGACGTGAATATGCTAAGACAGGCAGGATATGTGCCATTCCTGCCACATCCTCGGCATTATGCAGCACAAGAAGCCTTTCAGCCTCGGGATCAGGCTCGTTCTCGTAGCGGAGGTATACTTCGATGAGGGCTCCTCCGTCATATTCATCCTCCCTGCCTACATTAAGCAGGGCTTCAACGGTCTTCTGGCGGCAGTTTGGCAGTCCAAGGAGCTTTTTGTAAGGCCTTATGGCTAATAACAGATCAATGGAGGATAATCTGTCCATTGCCTCCGTGAAAATATCGTATCTTTCGGCTCTTTCCCTGATAAATGGCAGGTCGAACCTTTCACCATTGAAGGTGACCACCTCATCAAACTGTGATATTTCGTCCATGAAGGTGGATATTATCATTTCTTCCTGCAGGAGATTTTCCGCAAAAAGAAGGGTAATGATGACCTCATCGCCAACCCTTTTGCCGGTTCCTATCATGTAGATTCCGGTGTTTTTGGGGGATAAGCCTGTGGTCTCAATATCAAGAAGCAGGGTCTTTTCCGTGAAATAAGACCCGCTGCCGGGAAATTCTGAAATTGGGTAAGTATAGGAAATGCGTTTCATAAAAAAATTATATATTAAAATATTGATTTTTCAAGGACGGACACTAAAAAATATGTTATAATATTTCTGTTTTGTGTGAAAATCCAGGAAAGTGGGGTATAACGTATGGGTCTTAAGACTTTTAAGGGCGGCGTTCATCCCTATGACGGCAAGGAATTATCCAAGTCCAAGCCTGTCAAGGAGCTGCTGCCAAAAGGGGAGCTGGTCTTCCCCTTGTCCCAGCATATCGGCGCGCCGGCGACTCCCATAGTGGAGGTTGGTGAGGCTGTGCTTAAGGGACAGAAGATTGCGGAGGCAGGAGGTTTTGTGTCGTCTCCCATTTATTCATCTGTTTCCGGCACCGTAAAAGCCATTGAACCCAGGCGGGTTGCGGTTGGAGACATGGTAAATTCCATCATTATCGAAAGTGATGGCCAGTTTAATGAGGTAGCATATGAGGAGACCGAAGATGTTACCATGCTCACCTCGGAGCAGATCATAGCCAAGATAAAAGAGGCGGGAGTCGTAGGAATGGGCGGAGCCGGTTTCCCCACCCATGTTAAGCTTTCTCCCAAGGAGCCTGACAAGATCGAATATATCATCGCCAACTGCGCGGAGTGCGAGCCTTATCTGACCTCCGACTACCGCAGGATGGTGGAAGAGCCTGAGAAGTTAGTTGAGGGAATGAAGATAGTGCTTCAGATGTTCCCCAAGGCAAAGGGTGTATTCGGAATAGAGGATAACAAGCATGACTGCGTTGAGGCTCTTCAGAGGCTTACCGCAGGCAACAGCAGGCTTGAGGTCTGTGAGCTTATGACCAAATATCCCCAGGGCGGTGAGCGCCAGCTTATCAAGGCAGTTACCGGCAGGGAGATAAATGCCAAGATGCTTCCGGCTGATGCAGGCTGCATAGTTGACAATGTTGAGACTCTTGTAGCGATCTACAACGCAGTCCGCTTTGGCAGGCCTCTTACCAACCGCATATTTACGGTTACGGGAGATGCGGTGGTAGAGCCGAGGAACTTTGCCATCAGCATCGGCACGAATTACAGCGAATTATTAGAGGCAGCGGGCGGGCTGCTTGCCCAGGGAGCAAAGAAGATGATAGCAGGAGGCCCTATGATGGGATTTGCCCTGTTTGATCTTAACATCCCTACGACCAAGACCACATCCGCGCTGCTTTGTCTTACAGAGGACGAAGCTTCCAAATACGAGACTACCGCATGTATCAACTGCGGACGCTGTGTTGAAGCCTGTCCTGAACAGCTCGTTCCTTCCAAGCTGGCTGACTTCTCAGAGAGAGGCTTAAAGGGCGAATTTGAAAAATGGTACGGGCTTGAGTGCGTGGAGTGCGGAAGCTGCAGCTTTGGCTGTCCGGCAAGACGCCATCTTGCACAGGCCATAAAGACCATGAAAAAACAGGTACTCGCAGACAAGAGAAAGAAATAGAAAGGAGGTTCGCAGTTGGATACTATACTTAATGTTACATCAAACCCGCATGTCCGGGAAAAAACCGACACACAGAAGATCATGCTCTGTGTCATCGTTGCGTTGATGCCTGCGGCCCTCTTTGGGATTTTTAATTTTGGCATAAACGCTCTGATTCTTATACTTGTTTCCGTAATAAGCTGCGTATTCTTTGAGTGGGCTTATGAAAAGCTTCTCAAGAAGAAGAGTACCATCTCAGATCTTTCCGCAGTAGTTACGGGACTGCTCCTTGCAATGAACCTGCCCAGCTCCCTTCCCTGGTGGATGGCGATAATCGGCGCGGGCTTTGCCATCATCTTTGTAAAGATGCTCTTTGGCGGATTAGGGCAGAACTTCATGAATCCGGCATTGGGCGGCAGATGCTTCCTTATGATCTCATTTACCGGACCAATGACTGATTTCTCCGCGTTTGACGGATTTACAGGGGCTACGCCTCTCGCGTCACTTAAGGCAGGAGAGTCTGTGGACACCATGAAGATGCTCATCGGTACCATTCCCGGCACCATTGGCGAGACTTCCACGATAGCCATCCTTATTGGAGCAGTGATCATGCTTCTTTGCGGGATCATCGACCTTAAGATCCCTGCTTCATACCTTATTACATTTTCGATCTTTACCCTGCTTTTCGCGGGACACGGCTTTGACGCCAACTTCCTTGTAGCTGAGCTTTGCGGCGGCGGTATAATGCTTGGAGCCTTCTTTATGGCAACAGACTATGTATCCTCACCCATTACCCCTATGGGCAAGATCGTATTCGGCATAATCTTAGGACTTCTTACCGGAGTGTTCCGTTTCTTCGGACCTTCCGCGGAGGGCGTAAGCTATGCCATAATCTTTACCAACCTTCTGGTACCTCTTATCGAACGTGCCACCATTCCACGAGCCTTTGGCATTAAGCGTGAGTCAAAGAAAGGAGGAGCATGATGAAAAATCAGTTAGTAAAGGATGCCCTTATCCTTACGGCGATCACTCTTGTAGCCGGTCTCGCCCTTGGCTTTGTAAGCGAGATCACCAAGGAGCCTATTGCCATAGCTGAGGCGGATGCTCTTTCAAGGGCTTATCAGTCTGTATTTTCCGACGCTTCAGAGTTTGAGCCTTTAGAAAGCTTTGACGCCGATGAGGCTACCAGGATAGCTTCCGATGCCGAGGGCAATGAGGGCGACAACGAGATCACTGACTGCCAGGTTGCAAAGGATGATTCCGGCAATGAATTAGGTTACGTCATCTCTGTTGAGACCCATGACGGCTACGGCGGCGACATTCAATTCTCAATGGGTGTTACCAATGAAGGCACAGTGAACGGATATTCCATCACCAGCATAGATGAGACACCGGGGCTTGGAATGAAGTCTACTGAGGAAGGCTTTAAGAGCCAGTTTGAAGACATTCCGGTAGGAGATCTTACGGTTACCAAGTCTTCACCTGCGGGAGAGGGCGAGATAGAGGCCATCAGCGGTGCTACCATTACCTCACGCTCCGTGACAAACGGTGTTGACGCAGGCATGGCATATTATGATTCCCTGACAGATGGTGAGTCAGGTGATAATGGAAATGACAAGGGAGGTGAAAAAGATGAGTGATAACCGTATTGGAGAACGCTTAAAGAACGGTATTCTTATCGAGAACCCCACCTTTGTGCTGATGCTCGGTATGTGCCCGACTCTTGCAGTTACCACCTCAGGCATCAACGGTGTCGGCATGGGGCTTTCCACTACCGTGGTTCTTACTTTGTCAAACCTTTTAATATCAATGCTTCGCAACATTATCCCTGACCGCGTGCGTATGCCCGCCTTCATAGTAATCGTTGCATCATTCGTTACAATAGTACAGTTTCTGATGCAGGGCTATGTACCTTCCCTGTATGAGAGTCTTGGTATCTATATACCGCTCATCGTTGTAAACTGTATCATATTGGGACGCGCAGAAAGCTTTGCTTCCAAGAACCCTGTCATTCCTTCGCTCTTTGACGGACTTGGCATGGGGCTGGGATTTACCTGCAGTCTTACCGTTCTTGGCTGTGTCCGTGAAATCTTAGGCTCCGGACAGATATTCAAGAATCAGGTTCTTCCCCTTGCGGATGCCGCGGCAGGCAAGGCAGGATATACGCCTATTTCCATCTTTGTACTTGCGCCGGGAGCCTTCCTTGTACTGTCAGTGCTTGTTGCGGTAATGAACGTGGTCCGCAAGAAGATGAACGAAAAGGGCAAGCCTTTGGCACCCGCAACAGGCTGCCTCACAGGTGAATGTGAGGGCTGCTCATTTGCCAACGGTTGTACCGGCAAGTCACAGGCATAGTAAGGGAGGAGACCGATGAAAGAATTATTTGTAATCCTGGTTGCAAGCTCCATTGTCAATAATGTAGTTTTAAGCCAGTTTTTGGGTCTTTGTCCTTTCTTTGGTGTATCAAAGAAGATCGAGACCTCAGCAGGAATGGGCGGAGCCGTTATCTTCGTTATAACGCTTGCTTCCTTTGTTACTTCACTGATCTACAATCTGATCCTTGTGCCCACCGGCTTTGAATACCTTCAGACCATAGTGTTCATCCTGGTTATCGCTGCGCTGGTTCAGTTTGTAGAGATGTTCCTCAAGAAAAACATACCGTCACTGTATTCATCACTGGGTGTATTCTTGCCGCTTATTACCACCAACTGCGCGGTTTTGGGTGTTGCCATCAACAATATCGGCAATTACTACACCAACGAGTCTTTGGGACTTGGGATGAAGGTGCTTTACGGCGTGGTTGACGGTTTTGCTACTGCGGTAGGCTTTACCATAGCCATTGTTATAATGGCGGGTATCCGTGAAAAGATTGAGTATAACGACATTCCCGAGCCTTTCCAGGGTTCCGCCATTGTCCTTGTTACGGCAGGGCTTATGGCTATAGCGTTCTTTGGATTCTCCGGGATCATATAAGGGAGGTAGCGTATGAGCGCAACAGGCGTTTTATTAGCAATGGTCATTGTCGGCGCCACCGGATGCCTCATTGGTTTTTTCCTTTGCATCGCATCAGAAAAGCTGGCAGTAGAAGTAGACGAGAGAGAGACAGCCATCATAGACGTATTGCCCGGCAATAACTGCGGTGGCTGCGGTTACGCGGGATGTTCAGGACTGGCTGCCGCCATTGTGGCAGGAGAGGCTCCCGTAAACGGCTGTCCCGTTGGCGGTGATCCCGTTGCCGCAAAAGTAGGGTCCATCATGGGTGTTGACGCGGAGGCAGGCGTAAGGCAGGTTGCTTTCGTGAAATGCGCCGGTACCTGTGAAAAGGCAAAGAATAACTATAATTATACCGGCATGGAGGACTGCTCCGCAATGGCATTCGTACCGGGAGGCGGTCCCAAGTCCTGTGACTACGGCTGCATGGGCTTTGGAAGCTGTGTTAAGGCCTGTCCCTTCGATGCCATCCATATCGTTGACGGTATCGCAAAGGTTGACAGAGAGGCCTGCAAAGCCTGCGGTAAGTGTATCGAGGCCTGCCCCAAACATCTTATTGAGTTCATTCCTTATGAGGCGAAGTTCGCTGTAGCCTGCAGCTCAAAGGATAAGGGCAGGGACGTGATGGCAGTATGCGACACCGGCTGTATTGCCTGCCATCTGTGTGAAAAGAGCTGCAAGTTTGACGCGGTTCATGTTGAGGACAATGTGGCTCATATCGATCAGGAGAAATGCAAGCGCTGCAGTCTCTGTGCGCAGAAATGTCCCAAGAAGGTCATTCCCCAGCTTCACGGCAAGCCCATTGTGGCAAAGAATGACCAGCAGGAAAAGACAGCATAAAGCATAAGCATATATGACAGATCATTTAAGGGTATTCTTTAAACGGAATACCCTTTCCTATACCCGAAGTGTGGATAAGCTCATTATCTGTGGTGACAAATATCGCCTCGGTATCATCAAGGCTTTCCACATAAGCCAGGCCCTCTTTGGCTCCCATTAGAAAAACCGTGGTGGACAGGGCATCGGCGTCTGTTGAGGAGCCGGTGATGATCGTGACTGATGAGAGGCCGTTTTCACAGGGATAACCGGTTGAGGGGTCTAAGATATGGTGGTATTGTTTGCCGTCAAAGGTGAAATATCTCTGATATGTGCCGCTGGTGACTACTGACATATCCGTTATGTCAACGGAAGCTATGGGGGAGCCGTCATCGGAAAAAGGCTTCTGGATACCTATGGTATATGTGCCTTTACCGGGTCTTTCCCCAATGGCAAGCACATTTCCGCCGAGATTGATAAGAGCGGAATCAATGCCTTCATTTATCAGGTATTCCTTCATTTTATCAGCAATATAGCCCTTGGCAATGCCCCCTAAGTCTATGGCACAGCCATCATCCTTTAAGGTGACAGTATCGCCGTCTACCGTTACATTGCGGTAATCAACGTGGGAAAGTGCTTTATCTATCTTATCAGGATCAGGCAGCGCGGGAATATCTTTGGCTTCGGTGAAGTCCCAGAGGTCTGAAAGCCTGCCTATGGTGATATCAAACCTTCCGGAAGAGCTTTCACCATAGGACAATGCCTTAATTATAAGCTCTGCGGTCTCAGGGTGAACCTTAACAGGCTCGTAGGGGTGGGAATTGATCTCTGACACATCGCTGTCCGGCAGGGTATCGGAGAAGCAGCTTTCAAACTGTTCGGCAAGAGCAAGGCAGCCGTCAAGCGCGTCCTGTCTTGTATCGTCGTAGATCGTCACCTTGATTATGGTATCAAAATAGAAGCCGCTGGCGGAGATGGCCTTATCAGCAGGCTGACACGCAGCAAACAGCAGAGTTGCAATAATAAAAGATAATAAGGATTTTGCTTTCATATTTATATAATAGCATATTTAACTGTATTTTGGGGAAATGTATGGTAGAATGTATTGGTGTTGCAGTTTTGGGCGACAACAGACTTTAAATATAAGGAAACTATTATGAGCATAATTACTGACAAGAAGCGCGTTGTAATAAAGATCGGGTCACATTCTCTGGTGCATCCGGAAAGCGGCAGGGTGGATTATATTAAGATAGAGCGCCTTGCTATGGAGATATCTGACATCAAGAACCGCGGCATGGATGTTTGCCTGGTTTCTTCCGGCGCTATGGCGGTGGGTAGGCAGATTCTTGGCGTGAAGAACAAATCCAAATCTCTGCCCATCAATCAGATGCATGCATCCATTGGTCAGGTGCGCCTTATGTCCATATATCAAAAATTCTTTACGGAGTACAACGCGTTGTGCGGTCAGGTGCTTATGACCAAGAACACAATGCTTGACAATGTATCCAGAAAAAATGCCCAGAATGCCTTTTCTGCGCTGTTTGATGCAGGTGCCATACCTATTGTCAATGAAAATGATACCGTATCAACCTATGAGATCCAGTTCGGCGACAATGATACGCTTTCCGCCATAGTGACATCTCTTATCGGCGCCGATCTTCTTATAATACTTACTGATATTGATGGGCTTTATTCCGCTGATCCGAGGGAGGATGAGAGCGCCCACCTTATCAGATACGTTGAAAAGATTGATGATGACATATTAAAAGCAGCATCAGACCGTCCCGGAAGCAATGAGGGAACCGGTGGAATGGCTACTAAGCTTAAAGCAGCAAAGATAGCAACAGCTTCGGGTGCCGATATGATAATTACAAGCGGAGCAGATGTATCCATATTGCACAGGATATTTGACAATAATTACCTTGGAACCTTCTTTAAAGGCAACAGGGATGATAATTTTGACCTGCTTGGCGTGATCGAAGAGGAAATATAAGCATGTCTGTTGAAAGCGCCGGGCAGATACGCCGGATAATAAAACAAAAAAGACAGGATTTTTCCAAAACCCCTTCATTCATACAGGACAGCGAAACTGCAGGAAATAATATAGAGATCATAATCCGCGGCATGGATAATATCAGATCCGTGCTGTGTTTTTATCCCATCAGGGATGAGATCCGGCTTATGGGGCTTTATGAAAGGCTGCTGGGAGACTACGAGCTGTATTTTCCGGTAACGGGAGAGGTCAGTCTTTTATTTTACAGGGTTGATGATTTAGCTGACAGTTCCTTTTCTCCCGGCAAAATGGGGGTTTTGGAGCCTTGTGACAGGAGTGTGGAATTTAAAGCCCCGGAAGCTCAAAGCAGCATTGCCATAGTTCCCGGACTTGCCTTTTCGCCTGTATCAATGGGACGGATAGGCTATGGAAAGGGCTATTATGATAGGTTTTTAGCTGCATTTTACGGGATATATACCATAGGGGCAGGCTTTGAATTTCAGCTTGTTGATGAATTACCGATAGAAAAATGGGATATCCCCCTTAATATGATAGTAACGGAGCATGGAATATATGGAAAATAACGCGAATATACAAGAATATTTGAACAGGGCAAGAGAAATAGTAGAGGAACGCTCAAAAAAAGCCGACAGGCCTCTTACCTTTTGCGTAAATACCTTCGGCTGCCAGATGAATGCGAGGGATTCGGAAAAGCTCAGGGGAATGTTGCTTGAAGCTGGATACGAGCCCTCAGATTCGGAGGCTTCGGATTTTGTCCTCTATAATACATGTACCGTGAGGGAAAATGCCAATAATAAGGTCTATGGCAGGCTTGGCTATCTTCACGGCCTGAAAAGACGAAATCCCAACATGAAAATAGCCCTCTGCGGCTGCATGATGCAGGAGGATACGGTAGTTGAGAAGATAAAAAGCTCTTATTCCTTCGTGGATCTTATCTTCGGAACCTTTAATATCTATAAATTCCCGGAGCTTTTGGTATCTGTATTAGAATCTGACTCCATGATAATAGATATATGGAAGGAGCATAAGGACATTGTTGAGGATATTCCAACAAAAAGAAAATATCCCTTCAAGTCCGGTGTCAATATAATGTACGGCTGCAATAATTTCTGTACCTACTGCATAGTTCCTTATGTAAGAGGACGGGAGAGAAGCAGAGAGCCAAAGGATATAATAAGAGAGTGTGAAGCACTGGTCAAAGACGGCGCAATAGAGATCATGCTGCTTGGTCAGAACGTAAATTCATACGGAAACACGTTTCAACACAAGGTCAGCTTTGCATCCTTGTTGAATGATGTTGCAAGCATTTCAGGGCTTCGCAGGTTGAGATTTATGACATCTCACCCCAAGGACCTTTCTACGGAGCTAATGGATGTAATGGCAGACCATTCAAATATCTGTCCCCATATGCACCTCCCTCTCCAGTCAGGAAGCGATCGTATGCTTGCGGCAATGAACAGGCATTATAATAAGAAGAGATACCTGATGCTTGTAGATCAGCTCCGCCAGCGGATTCCAGACATTTCAATCACCACGGATATAATCGTAGGCTTCCCGTCAGAGACCGAAGAAGACTTTTTAGAGACTATGGATGTGGTGGAAAAGGTAAGATATGACAGCGCCTTTACCTTCCTCTATTCCAAGAGAACCGGAACTCCTGCCGCTTCAATGGAGGAACAGGTGGCAGAAAATATTGCGAAGGAACGATTCAACAGACTGCTTGAAAGAGTGCAGAAAATCGGTTCTGAACAAAGCTTAAGATTCGTCGGGACAAAACAGAGTGTGTTGATTGAAGATACCAATAAACAGGATAAAAACCTCGTAACAGGTCGAATGATGAATAATTCCGTGGTTCATTTCCCGGCATCATCTGACCTTATCGGTAAGGAGGCAGAAGTTAAGATCCTTGAAAGTAAAGGCTTTTACTACATTGGTGAGATGGTATGACAAGATCTAAGCCCTTAAGACTTCGTCCAGGGAAAAATGATCTGATCCTGCTCATTTTTCTAACTGTATTCATTGTTGTATTATTTTTCATCCAAATTTCATTTTCGTTGAATAAAGCCTCAATTATTTCTGTGGAGGTAGACGGACAAAAGTATGGAGAATACTCTCTCAATGAGGATCAGGTCATTCCTATAGAAATAAAAGGGAAAACCGTAAATGTGGTCACAATAGAAAATGGGTCGGCATATATGAGCGAGGCAACCTGTCCTGATAAGCTTTGCATTAAGCAGGGAAGTATAAGCAGCCGATCCCAGTCAATAGTCTGTCTGCCCAACAGGGTGATAGTCACCGTAACAGAAGGCAAAGAAACAGAGATAGACAGTATGAGTAACTGATATGAAGCAGCAATACATGATAAAAAGGGTTCCGCTATTAGGGGTTTTTATTACCCTGGCTCTGATCTTAAGCTATATAGAATCCCTCATTCCCTTTTATTTCGGGATTCCGGGAATGAAGCTTGGACTATGCAACGCGCTTGTAGTAATATTACTGTATATGGTTCCGCCGGCTGAAGCGCTGCTGGTAAATCTCCTTCGGATAATACTATCAGGATTTATGTTCGGGAACGCCTTTTCCATTATATACAGCCTGGCAGGGGGATGCCTGTCCTTCCTTATAATGTATATACTCTGCAGGATGGATAAGTTCGCGATCATCACCATAAGTATAGCAGGCGGCGTTGCCCATAATATAGGCCAGCTCATTGTTGCGGCTTTAGTTATGACAAGTATCAACATCTTCTGGTACGCTCCTGTTCTTGTACTTTCAGGAGCAATAACAGGAGCTATTATCGGAATTATTTCAACGGAGATCCTGATAAGGATACGGCCGCTGTTCAGATGAAAGGCAGGTTAGTATATGTATGCATATATAGAGGGTGTCGTGGATGAGGTTTTGGAAGCAGCCTTAATCCTCGATCATGACGGCATAGGCTATGAGATATTAATGCCTGCGTCGGATCTTGGAGAGCTTGTGGGCAGAAGAGATCATATCAGGATATATACCATTTTTTCAGCTACGGAGAACGGTGTATTTCTTTACGGATTTCTAAATAAAGAAGAAAAAGAGCTTTTTTCTCTGCTGATTTCCGTAAACGGCGTGGGACCGAAGGCAGCGATTTCCATTTTAGGAACATTATCCTGTGAGCAGCTCCGGTTTGCCATAGCAGGCGAGGACGCAAAGACTATATCGCAGGCTCCGGGGATCGGGCCGAAGAGCGCAAGGCGCATAATTCTTGATCTAAAGGATAAGATAGACTTTACTTTGGCCGTAGAGGAGCATGTTTCCTCGTCTTCAGCCGTGGGCGGCTCTGTAAGGGGAGATGCAATAGAGGCCCTCGTTGCCCTTGGTTATTCCTCGTCAGAGGCCTTTAAGGCT
Organism: uncultured Lachnospiraceae bacterium; assembly: GCA_905233905.1. Lineage (GTDB taxonomy): Bacteria > Bacillota > Clostridia > Lachnospirales > Lachnospiraceae > RGIG4930. Next base: position 12,824 of record CAJOFN010000017.1, on the reverse strand, counting down.
CTTTCAGACGTTGAGCTGACGGATGATACTACTGCGGAGGAGCTTATAAGGATCGCATTAAGGAATTTATGATATGGACAGAAGAGTGATAACAACAGAGGTACTTGCAGAGGATAATTACAATGATAATACCCTGCGTCCCCAGACCCTTCAGGAATACATCGGCCAGCAAAAGGCAAAGGAAACCCTTTCTATATATATACGTGCCGCAAAGGAGCGGGGGGAGCCTTTGGATCATGTACTTTTTTACGGTCCTCCGGGACTTGGCAAGACCACGCTTGCAGGTATAATAGCCAATGAGATGGATGTGCATTTAAAAATCACCTCGGGACCTGCCATTGCAAAGCCCGGGGAAATGGCGGCTTTGCTGTCAGCACTTTCCGAAGGAGATGTACTTTTTGTGGACGAAATACACAGGCTTAACCGTCAGGTAGAGGAGGTTCTCTATCCGGCGATGGAGGATTACTGTATAGATATAATGATAGGCAAAGGCCAGCAGGCCCGTTCAATAAGGCTTGATCTGCCCAAATTCACCCTGGTGGGAGCGACCACAAGGGCTGGGCTTTTGTCCGCGCCCCTTCGTGACAGGTTCGGAGTGCTTCATCATATGGATTTTTATTCTCCAAAGGAGCTTTCCGTTATAATAAAGCAGTCCGCCGCAAAGCTAAATGTACCTGTAGACGAGGCAGGAGCATATGAGCTTGCGAAGCGTTCCCGTGGCACGCCCCGTCTTGCCAACCGCCTGTTAAAGCGCGTCCGGGACTACGCGCAGGTACGCTACAACGGCATGATAACCGAGGCTGTAGCAAGGGAAGGGCTTGATATGCTGGATGTGGACTCGCTTGGCCTGGATGTGAGCGACCGAAACCTTTTACACACTATAATAGATAAGTTTGACGGAGGACCGGTTGGACTTGATACACTGGCAGCAGCTTTAGGAGAGGACGCCGGGACGATTGAGGATGTATACGAACCATATCTTGTAAAAAATGGCTTCATAAACCGCACGCCAAAGGGGAGAGTCGCAACCTCGCTGGCATACGATCATCTGGGTCGTGAATATAAGGAATAGATGTCCGCCAGAGAATAATCAATATATCTCTAAGCGAGGTCAAGGCTGCGCCGTCGAGCGTGAGATATGTTTTTTCTTCTCGTAAGTCTATAGCAAGTCTGATCAAACTTGCCTATAAATATTAAAAATGAGGTTGTAATTTGTAACAATTTCATATAAAATAATTTACAGTGTGTGACGATAGACAGTTTTACCAAAGGGGGGGCCATGTCTGCGAAGAAAAGCGCGGAGGTTCTTATAGGCGGGAGAGTTTATACGCTCTCCGGATATGAAGAAGAGGAATATCTGCAGAAAGTTGCAGCATATATCAACAATAAGCTTTCCGAATTTGACGAGGTAGAAGGGGCTCTGCATCTGTCCGCTGATATGCGGGCTACTCTGATAGAGCTTAACATCGCGGACGATTATTTCAAAGCGAAGGCTACAATAGAGAAACAGGAAGAGGATCTTGAACGCAAGGACAAGGAGATATACGATCTCAAGCATGATCTGATCTCCGGCCAGGTAAAGGTTGATGCTCTGGAGGAGACTATCAGCAACCTCGAGAGTGAGAAAAAGGAACTCTTGCGTATCAAATCCAAGCTGGAGGCATCCTTAGAGGATGCGTTGCTTGGATCCCTGGATTTGGACGATAAGGCTGGACACTGACACACGGAGCTTACGCCCTGGCGCAGGCTCTTTTTTCTTTTATGTATGAATAGTATCGAACTTTTAGCTCCGGCAGGAAGCTTTGATATGGCTAAGGCCGTTATCGCGGCAGGCGCTGATGCCGTGTATTTTGCTGGCAGGGATTTTGGCGCCAGGGCATATGCCGCCAATCTTGACCCCAAAGAGGCGGAGGCTATGATACGCATCCTGCACCTTCATGGCAAAAAAGCCTATCTTACAGTCAATACGCTGCTTAAGAACCTCGAAATGGAAAAGCAGCTATACAATTATCTCAAGCTCTACTACGAAGCAGGAACAGATGCCGTTTTAGTCCAGGATTTCGGCGTTGCTTCGCTTATCAGGGAGTATTTCCCGGGTCTGTTACTCCATGCCAGTACACAGATGAATACAGCTTCGTCATATGGCGCCGCTTTTTTAAAGGAGAGGGGCTTTTCCAGGATCGTTGCCGCAAGGGAGCTTTCCGTTGATGAGCTGTCACAGATACACAGTGAGTGTGACATCGAAATAGAAGCATTTGTCCATGGAGCGCTTTGCGTATGCTATTCCGGGCAGTGTCTTATGTCAAGCTTCTTAGGGGGAAGGAGTGGCAACCGGGGCAGGTGCGCCCAGCCCTGCCGTCTGCCCTATGAAGTATTTGACAAAAATGGCGTAAAGCTAAATCCCGGTGGCCCTTATGTACTAAGTCCCAAGGATCTTTGCGGCATTGATGACCTTCCAAGGCTTGCCGAGGCCGGTGTCTGCTCCCTTAAGATAGAAGGAAGGATGAAGCAGCCGGCTTACGCCTATGCCGTTACATCCATATACCGGAAATATCTTGATCTTTATCTCGAAAACAAAGCCTATGCTGTGTCAGATGAAGACAGGAAAAGGCTTCTTGCCAGCGGAAGCCGGGGAGTCTTTACAAACGCATATTTTGATATGAGACATACTCCCGGCATGATGAGCTTTGAAGACTCATCCCACAAGGCGGAAGCTGACGAATACGATCCCCGTAAGCTATCTGACATAAGGCTTGGGATAGCCGGAAGCTTTATAGCCTTTGAGGGCGAGGAAATCTGGCTTAAGCTAAGCCTCGGGGATACAACTGTTACGGTAACAGGCACAGAGTGCCAGAGCGCGAAGAACCGTCCCACAACAGAAGAAGCTGTAAGAGAAAAGCTTGACCGGCTGGGAGAGGGGCCGTTCTTCTGGCAGGAGCTTGATGTAAATATTTCCGATAATGCCTTCATCCCTTTAAAGGAGATTAACGAGCTTCGACGGAGAGGTGTAGATGCCCTTACGGATAAGTTTCTTGGAAAATACGGACAGCGTAAAGCCGTAAAGGAATTTCAGCCGTTCAGATTTAATAATAACGGAAATAATAACAGCAGCATCCGGCTTTATTTCAGGGTAACTACAAAAGAACAGCTTGATACAATACGAAGCAGCGGTATTGGCGGCAGGATGATACTTCCGTATCCGTTATGGAACAAGGCGCAGGTCGGAGATGAAATATTTGAGCTTCCCGTTGTGATACGGGGCGATACAGCCGCACGGTGCAGCGGTTTTATAAAGAATAATCCAAATAAGCTCTATGAAGCATCCTCTTTTGACGGGCTTGGGCTGCTTTATTCGCTAAAGGTTGATCCAGACCATATTTACGGTGGTCACAGGCTCTACGCCCTGTCGGACCGCACCAAAAAGACATTCGGGCTTTTGGGGACAAAGGTTCCTATTGAGCTTTCCGGCCCGGAGCTTTTTCACCGTGATAATTCCGGAGACATCATGCTGATATACGGACGGGTTCCTCTTATGTATATGGCTAACTGTATTGCCCTTGACTGCGGCCTGTGTAAGGGTGACCATGCCGGTACAGGGAAAAAAGCAGGAGATTTTCTTTATCTGAAGGATAGAAAAGGGAAGCGGATGCCGGTTCAGCTTGATTGTACAGAGTGCCAGAATGTTATATATAATGTGCTGCCTGTTGATCTGATAGACCATATTGAGGAGATTAAAGGGATGAAGGCGGCAGGGGTAGAAATAAGCTTTACCAATGAGGGAGCGGATGAAATATATGTTGTTATAGAGAGAGTTAAGAGGGCGCTTAGGGGGATATATGAGAAACCGCCTTATGAATATACAAGGGGACACTTTAATAAATCGATTTTGTAAGTATAGAGCATGCTGTGTAGCAATAACAGAAAGGCACATATATTTGAAAGCACGTTTAGAACATTTAATTTCCGCCGGAGGCGGCGCCATGATCCACTACACGATCTCCCTATCGAGATTCGCGCTGGTGATCCTCATGGCATTTTATACATATCTGTGCTTTCGGGCATTAAGGTCGGGCATAGATGAAGAAGAGCAGGATTCCCTCTATTTTGGCCAGAGCGCATGCATGTATCTGATACTGTTCATTGCCAATGGAATCCTGTTTCTGTCCCAGTTTTCGTTTTCGATCATAGTAATGCTTGTGATGGAGCTGGTTTTCTTTATCGCCGTGGACCTGATCTACAAGCATATATACACCGGAGCCTCTGTCTCCGTCACCAACAATATGTGCATGCTGCTTTGTGTCTCATTTATCATACTCACAAGGCTTAACTATTCCAAGGCCTATAAGCAGCTCATAATAGCAGCCTTCGGGCTTGTACTGACCTGTCTGGTGCCTTTTCTTATCAAAAAGCTCAGCTTCCTTGACAGACTTACCTGGCTGTATGCCGCAGTGGGGCTTATCGGACTTGCAATAGTGGCAGTAGCCGGCAGCACATCCTACGGGGCAAAGCTTTCCCTTTCGATAGGCGGCATGTCCATCCAGCCCTCGGAATTTGTTAAGATAATATTTGTTTTCTTTGCCGCTTCAATGCTGTATGACGCCGGCAGTGACATGAAAAAGATCAAAACCGCAAGCATAGTCGCCGGAGCCCACGTTCTTATACTGATCGCCTCCCGTGACTTAGGTGGTGCCGGCATTTTTCTTGTCACCTATCTTGTAATGCTTTATACCGCCACAAAACGCCCGATCCTGCTTGTCGGAGGCTTTGCGGCGGGAGCCCTTGGAATGGTGGCAGCCTATTATCTGTTCTCACATGTCAGAAACCGCGTGGTCGCCTGGCTTGATCCCCTTTCCGTAGTGGACGGGGCAGGGTATCAGGTGTCACACTCGCTTTTTGCCATAGGCACGGGAGGCTGGTTCGGAAGCGGGCTCTATCAGGGCATGCCAAATAAGATCCCGGTGGTGGAAAAGGACTTTATCTTCTCTGCCATTTCCGAAGAGCTTGGAGGGATATTCGCCCTGTGCCTGATCTTTATATGCATAAGCTGTTTTTTGATGTTCTTTAACATAGCTTTAAAGATAAAAGAACCCTTTTACAAGCTTATTGCACTTGGGCTTGGAACGGTATATACTACACAGACCTTTCTGACTCTGGGAGGAGTTATCAAATTCATACCCTCCACCGGGGTAACTCTTCCTCTGGTAAGCTACGGCGGCAGCTCATGCGTTTCAACGATGATAATATTTGCCATAATTCAGGGCCTGTACATATTAAAAGATGAAGAATACACAAAGGATTACGAAGAATAATAAAAGATCGATCAACAGGGAGCTTACCCTTATCACCTACGGCTTTTTGCTGCTTTTTCTGGGAATGGTGGCTTATTTCGTGTACTTTATCGGCTTTAAGGCCGAGGATTTTATAAATAATCCCTATAATCCCAGGCTTTCAAGCTTTTCGGAGCATGTTATCCGTGGAGACATCCTTGCCTCTGACGGCACTGTGCTTGCGACTACTAAAGTTGACGCGGAAGGGGGCGAAAAGCGCGAATATCCCAAAGCAAACGAATACGCCCATATTGTGGGCTTTGCCGATAATGGAATGGCAGGCATCGAGCTGGATGATAGTTTTCTGCTGCTGAGATCCCACGCCTTTATTTTAGAGCGGATGATAAACGAGCTTCGGGACCGCAAAAATCCCGGAGACAGCCTTGTAACCTCCCTTGATACTGCGCTTACCGACGCAGTATACAACAATTTCGGTCCCTATGACGGTGCAGTTGTGGCTCTTGACCCCTCAACCGGGAGAATCCTGTCCCTTGTCTCAAAGCCGGATTTTGACCCGAATCATGTATCTGAAAACTGGTTCTCCTATACTTCGGATTCCGGCTCCTCTGTGCTTGTAAACCGGGCGATCCAGGGGCGATATCCGCCGGGCTCCACCTTTAAGATACTTACGGCGCTTTCTTATCTGTCATCGGGCGGCAGCATGGATGATGAATTTAACTGTCAGGGTTCCTATACCCAAGGTGACACCACCATTCACTGTTACCACAACAGCGTGCATGGTCAGCAGTCCTTCAGGGATGCCTTTGGAAATTCCTGCAACAGTATTTTCGCACAGATATCCCTGGGGCTTAATATTTCAGAGGTAAATTCCCTGGCAAAGCGTCTGCTTTTCAACAAAACCCTGCCGGTTGACCTTAAAAATGTCAAAAAAAGCTCCTTTGCGCTAAAAAGCGGGGATGACGGGCTTATCATGCAGACCATGATAGGACAGGGGAATACATTGGTAACTCCCATACATATGGCAATGTTAGTGTCGGCTTTATCCAATGACGGGATATTATATAAGCCTTCGGTGGCGGAGCATACCCAAAACGATAAGGGTATTACCGTAAGGAAATTCAAGCCCGATGAGTATGGAACCCTTTTTACAAAGGAAGAGACCGAAGAGCTTCGCGAGCTTATGAGGTACGCGGTAACAAACGGCACGGGCAGCAGGCTTATTTCCGATAACTACACAGCCTATGGCAAGACCGGAACGGCGGAGTTTTCCGCTGATAAATCACAGGCACATTCCTGGTTTGTGGGCTTTGCGGAAAAGGATGATAAAAAGCTTGCCGTGGCGATAATATTGGAAAAGGCTGGGAGCGGCAGCGAGCACGCCGTTCCTCTGGCGCGGATCATGTTTGATGAATACTTCAAGTAAAACTGGCAATATGAAGCTGTTTATTGTATAATGGCAGGGATTAACAGATGACCAGCATCAGGAGGTGTTGCAATGATCGAGGCAACGAGCTGTGGTGGCGTGGTCGTGTTTCGTGGAAAGATCCTGCTTTTGTACAAGAATTACCGGCATCATTATGACGGCTGGGTACTTCCCAAGGGAACGGTAGAAGAGGGCGAAACCTTTGATGAGACTGCTATTCGCGAGGTGAAGGAAGAAAGTGACGCAAGGGCTTCCATAGTCCGATACATAGGCAAGAGCAATTACACCTTTATGATCCCCGAGGGGATAGTGGACAAGACGGTTCACTGGTATCTTATGATGGGAGACAGCTATCACAGCCGTCCCCAGCGCAAGGAATTTTTTGAGGATTCAGGATTTTACAAATATCACGAGGCATATCATTTACTGAAGTTCACCAATGAAAAGGCTGTTTTAAAGCAGGCTTTCCGTGAATACATTGAGTTGAAGCGCCATGGGGATTGGAATCAAATGGTTTTGGAAAGGAAAAAGCAAGGACAGAGAGCTTGATCTCGTCCCCTGTCAGAATATCTATCTGTCGGATGATTCCATTGATATAGAAGCGGCTCTGCATGATATACGCATGGGAAGAAGACGCCCCTGGCATATCATAGCCATTTCCGACAACGACGGAGAGCTGTTTCGGATATATCCGGCAAAGGAATTCAGGCATCCTGTCTACAACGGCAGAAGGGTTCTGGTATGCGGTATCGCAAAGGGAGCAAGGGGCGCGAAGGACCTGCTTTTGAACATGATATCTGACATATATCACGATACGAGAGGCTTCAATGTTAAAGCTTATTTTCATCTTTAAGATAATCGGCATAATCCTTCTCGCAGTTCTTGGTGTAGTTCTTGTGATACTTCTTTACGTGCTTTTGGCGCCCATCGGCTACCGGGGCAGGATATTCGGCAGAGGCAAAGCCGGTGCGCGATTAGATGTCCATGATCTGCTTCGTCTGGCAAGGTTTTCCATTATATACGAGGCAGGAGAACACAGGGCGGAGCTAATTCTGCTGTGGGGGCTTATCTCTCGTGGAAGGAGCTCCCAAAAGGATGAAGCCTCAGAAGAAGCTTCACCGCCACAGGAGCCGGAGGATACTTCTACCGATGACGAGCTTCAGGCACAGGAGCTGGAGGATGACGCGGCATTAACCTTTTCAGAGGAAGAGGCCCCGCAGGTAAGAGAGCCAAAACCAACCAAGCCCTACAAAGAGGAACTATCAGAGCCGCGGGAGCCGGACGATTCTCCTCTGATCGAACCGGACCAGAACATTAGAGACCCCATTCCGCCGGAGCCTGTAGGTTCCGGGGCGCCGGTCAGTAAGGAACCAGGCAAGCTTGGGCTCGCAAAGGATGTTTTATCCGACAGACACCATAAAGCAGCTGTTCTTTTCATATTAAGCGGCGCAATAAGGCTGTTATACCGGGCAAGGCCTCATTTCAAAGGAGCTGACCTTACATTTTCAACCGGCTCCCCCGATACTACGGGCCAGCTTACCGGGGCGCTGTCACTGTGCGCCGGAGTTTATGACGAGAATGTAAGGCTGATACCGGATTTTGTTGAAAAGCATGCCTACTTCAAAGGCTGGGCAGATATATACGGAAGTCTTTCGCTAATATTCGCGGTTATCTTTTTGATCCGGCTGATCGCTAACAGGGATTGCCGCAGATTATACAGGGAAATAAGGAGGAGATCATAATGGCGCGCAGCGACGAACTTACCAAGAGCACAATAAGTAATCTTTTCGAGGGTATGGAAGGCTTTTTGTCCACCAAATCCGTGGTAGGCGAACCAATATATGTGGGAGATACGATCATCATTCCCCTGGTGAATGTTTCCTTCGGAATGGCGTCGGGTTCCTTCGTGGGCGACCGCAAGAACAGCGGCGGAGGCGGCATTGGAGGCAATATGTCACCCAGCGCGGTGCTTGTTATTACAGATGGACGCACAAGGTTGATCGACATTTCAACCAACCACGGGCTTAATAAGCTCCTTGATCTTGTGCCTGATTTTGTAAACAACTTCATGAACCGGGGCAAGGCTCCTGTCAGCTCCGAGGAGATAGCTGCAAGGAACGCTGCAGCCCATGAAATGGAAGAGACCATAATGGATGCTTCGGAAAATGCATAAAAATGCTTGATTTTTGTAATCTGATTTGTTATTATGCTAACGTTGTGTTTGAAAGAAGTTTAAGGAGGATATCATGGCTAAATGCGCAGTTTGTGGAAAAGGCGCTCATTTCGGTATAAAGGTGAGCCATTCTCATAGAAGATCCAACAAGATGTGGAGAGCAAATATCAAGCGTGTCAAATGTGTAGTAGACGGTGCGCATAAGAGACTGTATGTATGCACATCATGCCTTCGTTCAGGCAAGGTAGAGAGAGCATAGTATAGCTTATTATTTATGATCTGTCAGGGAGCCGTTCCATCATCTGATGCGGATGGCTTCTTTTGTTGTGTAATGTTTTAATAATATTGGGTTTGTGGTGAAAGATATGGGTTTAGATCTTACCAAAGGAAGGCCCTTTGAGCTGATTCTTAAGTTTACGATTCCGTTATTTCTTGGAAATACCTTCCAGCAGCTATACAACATGGCTGATTCCGTCATAGTGGGCAAATTTGTAGGGGCAGGAGCCCTTGCCGCGGTAGGCTCCACCGGAACGATCATGTTTTTGGTCCTTGGCATAGTCATAGGCATGACCACGGGGTTTTCTGTTATGACCAGCCAGTATTTTGGCGCGGGGGACAGGCAGCTTATCAGGTATTCAGTAACGGGCGGCATTATCATGTCCATCATTTTCGGACTTATTGTAATGGCTGTTTCTATTACCTTCATGCCAAGGCTGCTTGACATAATGAATACACCCGAGGATATATACAATGACGCCCTTACTTATATAGATATAATCTGCGCGGGGACACTTGCTACATTATTTTATAACCTGTTCGCCGCGTATTTAAGAGCCATCGGAAACAGCCGTGTGCCGCTGTTCTTTTTGGTTTTTTCGGCATGTCTGAATGTGCTGCTTGACCTGCTGCTCATAATCGGCTTTAAAATGGGCGTAGCGGGAGCGGCAACGGCGACAGTGCTTTCCCAGGGAATATCCGCTGTTCTCTGCGCCATATACATATACAGATCCGTGGAGCTTCTGCGGCCAAAGGCCTCGGACTGGAGGATATATCCGCCCTGCTGCAAGAAGCAGCTTTTGATCGGTATTCCAATGGCGCTTGAAACAGGCATTACTGCCAGCGGTACGGTTATCATGCAGACAGCACTTAATGTTTACGGCACCATGTCCATAGCCGGAAGTACGGCAGCCTACAAGATAATAAACTTCATGACCCAGGGGCTTTATTCCCTTGGACAGACCATGGCAAGCTACGCCGGCCAGAACTTCGGTGCCCATGATATCCCGCGCATAGTAGAAGGCACAAGAGCGGCTATGAAGATCAATATAGTTTATTCCCTGATCACCGCGGTTTTAGGCATAGCATTTTTGTCCACCGTGATAAGGATATTCTTCTCCGGAGATGTCTCGATGGAGGAGGTGCTTCCCTGGGCGCAGATAGCGATCTACGAGTGCGGTGCCATGTACATACCCCTCGGAATGATATTTGTATACCGCAACACCCTCCAGGGCTGCGGCTACAGTATGCAGGCAATGACAATGGGAATAGTGGAGCTTGTGGCAAGGATATGCATGGCTCTTATTTCCATCAGGATAATGAGCTATCCCCTGGCAATAGCGGCGGATGCCTTTGCCTGGGTAACTGCGGGAGTATACGGCTGGATACTGTACCGCCTGATCCTTTTTAAAAAATTTCAAAATTAGTCAAGTTTTTGCTTGATTTTGAAAGATTTTGAGTGTATAATGACAAGTACAAAGATAGTTTTTGAAAGAACGTGAACGATGCTGACAGAAGAAAGGCTTAAACGCATATTATCAATAGTAAATGAAACAGGCAGTGTGACCATTACGGATCTGGTAAAGGAGCTTTCCACATCAGAGTCTACCATACGCAGGGATCTTGCCTATCTTGACAGGAGAAGAGATTTAGTCAAGGTCAGAGGCGGAGCGGTCGCCATTTCAAGATCCTACGGCACCAGGGATGATGATGTATTGTCACGCAAGAGCCGCAGCATAGAAGCAAAGCGGAGAATAGCGATCTATGCGGCTTCATTGATAGGTGACGAGGATTTTGTTTTCATAGACGCAGGCACCACTACAGAGCTTATGATACCGCATATAAGCAATCACAGGGCAAAGTTTGTAACCAATTCCCTTTCCCATGCGATGAAGCTTGCGGAGCTGGACTTTACGGTTTACATTTTGGGCGGCGAATTCAAGAATACTACAGAGGCTATAGTAGGAGAGGAAGCGATAGCGTCCCTTTCCAAATACAATTTCACCAAGGGATTTTTCGGTACGAACGGTGTCCATAAGGAGATGGGCTTTACCACTCCCGAGGTCAGGGAATCTCTCATAAAACGCACAGCCATGAGCAGATGTCAGAGATGCTATATATTGGCTGACCACACCAAGCTTGGCAGCGTATATTCCGTGACCTTTGGAGATTACCTTTCAGCCGAGGTTCTTACGGACAGTGCAACCGATGGTTTTAAAGATGAAGCTACTATTACGGAGGTAGGAAAGTCATGATCTATACAGTTACTTTTAATCCTTCCCTTGATTACATCGTATCGGTTGACAGCTTTGAGACCGGCAAGGTTAACCGTACCAACACGGAGCTGCTTTTTCCCGGCGGCAAGGGCATCAATGTTTCAATGGTACTCAAGAATCTGGGAATTGAGACTACTGCCTTAGGCTTTATGGCAGGCTTTACCGGACAGGAGATAGTAAGGCTGCTTTCCGAGAAGGATATTCCTTCAGCTTTTATTACTGTTGACAAGGGCATAAGCCGCATCAATGTCAAGCTTCGTTCTGACGAAGAGACTGAGATCAACGGAATGGGTCCCGAGATCGGCAAAAAAGACATCAAGAAGCTTTACTCACAGCTTGATAAGTTAAATGACGGGGACACGCTGGTTTTAGCTGGAAGTATTCCCGCCATCATGCCCGAATCCATGTACATGGATATAATGGATTACCTCAAACGCAAGAACTTACGCATAGTGGTGGATGCAACGCAGAACCTTCTTATGAATGTGCTTGTGTACCATCCGTTTCTGATAAAGCCCAACAATCATGAGCTGGGCGAGATATTCGGTGTTAAGCTTAATACCAAGGACGATGTTATCCCTTACGCTAAAAAGCTTCAGGAAAAGGGAGCGGTAAATGTCCTGGTGTCAATGGCAGGAGAGGGAGCGCTTCTTGTTTCCGAAACCGGCAAGGTTTATGAGTCCAGGCCTCCGAAGGGAGAGCTCAAGAACTCCGTTGGCGCGGGAGACTCAATGGTAGCAGGCTTTATAGCAGGCTACGAGAAGACAGGAGATTACGAGCAGGCCTTCTATACGGGGCTTTGTACCGGCAGCGCCTCCGCGTTTTCCGATGAGCTTGCCACCGCGGAAGCCGTAAACGAGCTTTTAGCTTCCTTTGGCAAGGAACCAATCTGTTGATTACCTTAAAAGGTTTTCATATATACTGACAGTAAATCAACTAAGGAGGAGTAAGAATGAAGGTAAGAGATTTACTTTCGGTTGAGTCTTGCTCAGCCCGCATCCAAAAAGGACGCGATCGACAAGATGGTTTCCCTCATGATGAAAAGGGGAAACATCGCTGACGAAGGCACTTATCATGCCGCAGTAGAGGCAAGGGAAGAAGAGAGTACAACAGCAGTAGGCGGCGGCATTGCCATCCCTCATGCAAAGAGCAGCGCGGTATCAGCTCCCGGACTTGCAGCAATGGTTGTACCGGGTGGTGTTGATTATGATTCTCCCGACGGAGATCCTGTAAAGCTGTTATTCCTTATCGCAGCTCCCAATACCAAGGACAATGTACATCTTGAGGTGCTTTCCCGTCTTTCCACCCTGCTTATGGAAGAGGATTTCTCAAAGGCTCTGCTTGGCGCAAAGTCCAAGGAAGAGTTCATCGACATTATCGACAAGGCA